>JBATFU010000186.1:0-7525 GCA_049665065.1 Woeseia sp.
AATACGTAGGGCTCGGCAGTGGGGCATTCAGCTATATTGATGGCAGCCTGTTTGCCAGCACCTTTTCCATCGATCATTACCTGCAAATGGTTGAAGCGGGGGGCAC
This sequence comes from Woeseia sp., assembly GCA_049665065.1. GTDB lineage: Bacteria > Pseudomonadota > Gammaproteobacteria > Steroidobacterales > Woeseiaceae > Woeseia. The sequence goes on from JBATFU010000186.1 coordinate 107, forward strand.
CGGCACGGAAAAGCGCCGCGACATGTCGGAGCGCGATCAGATGCGGTATCACCTGGTCATGACACTATTCGGTGGTGCACTCGACAAGCGGCGCGCTGAGCAACGGTTCGGCGGCCGCTTTCAGCACAAGCTCTGGCCTGAGCTGACTGCATTGCAGGCTATGGGTGCGATAAAGGATAGCGGCGAAACCTTTATATTGACCGAAAGCGGCTATTACCAGTGGGTAGTGATGATGCGCGAATTCTTCACCGGAATTAACAACCTTCGAGCACAAATGCGTCACAACGTCGTCCCGGAAGTTCCGGTGCAGCAAACAGGGGAGTAGCAATATGACGGACGAGCAACAAAAACCAAAATCCCGGGTATGGCGACGCCCATCGAAAAAGTGGCTGCTGGGTATACCGCTGGGTGGTTTCATCGCTTTCGTTCTTGGCGCGGTCGCACTTGGTACCACCAACTATATTGTGCACGAGACGAGTAAGACGGAATTTTGCTACGTCTGTCATTCGCACCAGGAATTCATTCGACCGGAGTACGAGGCGTCGAGTCATTTCATGAACACCGCGGGTGTGCGCGCCGGTTGCGCGGATTGCCATCTGCCGCACGACAACTGGTTCGAGCTCATGTGGACCAAGGCCGTCGTCTCGCTCGACATTATTCCGGAGGTCATGGGCAAGCTCGACACGCAGGAAAAATACGACTCGCACCGGGCAGAGCTTGCTGAAATCGTGTGGCGTCAATTCAAGGCCAACGATTCAAAGTTCTGTCACAGCTGTCATGACATTGCGGCCATGGACCTGGCGGCGCAGGACCGGGTCGCGTCCAGGCGGCACTCGCAGGCTATCGAGAAAGGGCAGACCTGCATCGACTGTCACTACGGGATCGTGCACAGGCCGCCCGACAACGCCGAGGAGATTCTCGACAAGATCACGGCGGAGATCGGCGGCAAGGACGGTGCCTCCGATTGACGCGCGTCGTCAGCTGACCTACGAAATTCTGAGCGGTGCCAGCGGCCTGGTGCTGGCACTGTTCATGTGGGGTCATATGGTGCTGGTCGGCTCGATCCTGACCGGTGAACGCGGTTTTGACTGGCTCGCGTCGACGCTCGAGGACTACTACATCGCGCAGCCCACCGTGATTGTTATTTTCCTGTTGTTTCTCGTGCACGCTGCACTGGCCAGCCGAAAAATTCCGGCGCAACTTGAGGAGCGGCGACGCATGCAGTCACTGGGCCGCGATCTTAGTCGTTCCGGTCGCGACACACCGAACCGCGGTGCAGGCAGCTCGGCATTTCAGCCACACCTCGAATCGCTGCTGTGGATCTGGCAGGTACGCACCGGCATGGTGATCCTGGTGCTCGGCAGTTTTCATATCATTTTGCTTGGCGTCGACGTGCTCACGCCGCTTTTTGGTGTTGGTCCGGGCATTGAGGCGGTCACCAGCACCGCGCGTGTGGCTGCCGGACTTTGGCTGCCCTATGCAATTCTGTTGGTATGCGTCGAGTTTCACGCAAGCGTCGGCTTGTATCGCCTCGCCGTCAAATGGGGATCGGGCATGCTGCCATCGCGCACGGTTCTGCGCCGTGTCGAGCGCGTTTTGCTGTGGTTTTTTCTCGGGCTCGGTGTTGTGGTGCTGCTGGTTCTCGCCGGTGTGGTCCCGCCGCCGTTATCTTTTTTATTGCCGGCCGCAAGTTCATGAGTTCACAACTGCTTAGCACCGACGTGCTCATCATCGGCGGCGGACTCGCCGGCGAACGCTGTGCGATCGAAGCGGCCGCCGCCGGGCACGACGTGCTGATCCTGTCGCTCGTACCGCCACGTCGGAGTCACAGCTGTGCCGCGCAGGGCGGCATGCAGGCGGCGCTTGGTAATTGCGTCAAGGCCGAAGGCGACAATCCGTCGCTGCACTTTCTGGATACAGTGCGTGGCTCCGACTGGGGTGCTGACCAGGAAGTTGCCCGTATCTTTGCCGAGGAAGCGCCGGTCGCCGTCCGCGAACTTGCACATTTCGGCGTGCCGTGGACGCGGGTGCGCGGCGGTCGCAACAGTTACTTTATTCGCGGGCAACGCGTCGAGATTGACGAGAAACCGGAAAACGACGGGCTGATCATGCACCGCGATTTCGGCGGAACCGCGAAGTGGCGTGCCTGCTATGCCGCGGCCGGAACCGGGCACGCTGCCTTGTACGCGGTCGACAGTGAAGTCGTGCGCCTTGGCGTCACGGTCAGGGATCGCGCCGAGGTTGTCGCGCTGATTCACGACAGCGGCCGTTGCTGGGGCGCGGTAGCCCGTTGCCTGCGGACCGGCGCTCATTTTGCCGTTGTTGCCAAGGCAACCGTCATAGCGACCGGTGGCTATGGTCGGATTTACGGCAAGTACACGACCAACGCGACGATCAACGAGGGCATGGGTGCGGCTATTGCGCTGGACACCGGCAGCGTGCCGCTCGGCAACATGGAGGCAGTGCAGTTCCACCCGACGGCGCTTGCGCCAAGCGGCATCCTGATCACTGAAGGCTGTCGCGGCGACGGCGGCTACCTGCTCGACAAAAACCTGCATCGTTTCATGGTCGATGCCGAACCGGAAAAGCAGGAGCTGGCCAGTCGCGACGTCGTCTCGCGGCACATGAAGCAGCGCATTCGCGATGGCTACGGCGTCGACACGCCGTACGGTCCGCACCTGTGGCTCGATCTGCGTCACCTGGGCGAGCAGCACCTGACCACCAAGCTCCGCGAAGTCTTCGATATTTGCCGTGATTTTGCCGGACTGAATCCGGCCACGGACCTGATCCCGGTACAGCCGACGCAGCACTATTCGATGGGCGGCGTGCGCGTCAACAAGGACGGCCAGGCCTACGGCATGGCGGGCCTGTTTGCCGCAGGGGAGGCGGCCTGCTGGGACATGCACGGCTTCAATCGCCTCGGCGGTAACAGCCTCGCCGAAACGGTGGTTGCCGGTCGCCTGGTCGGCCGCACGGTTGCTGACTGTGCGCATGCAACGAACCTTGACGTACAGACGAGCGTTGCCTTTGCTGCGATCCGTGCTGCCGAGCGACGCGCACAGGGCTGGCTTGCGCGGACCGGCAGCGGCCCGAGTGTTTACGAGCTGCGCGATGCAATGGGCGAGACGATGATGAGCAAGGTCGGCATTTTCCGCCATGGCGATGAACTGACTGAAGCAGTTGCAGATTTGAGCGGCCTGCTCGAGCAAGCTGACAAGGCAGTGCTGCGCTGCAAGGCGCCCGGCATGAATCCTGAGCTGACTTTTGCGCTGCGCATAAAAAGCATGCTGCGCCTTGCCTACGTCACCGCGGCCGGAGCACTGGCAAGAACGGAAAGCCGCGGCGCACATTACCGGTCCGATTTTCCGCTGCGCGATGACGCAAGCTGGCTCAACAGGACGCTGGTTCGCTGGCCGGCGGATGCAGCGCAACCGACTTTCAGCTACGAACCCGTTGGCGAGATCGATGTACCGCCCGGCCATCGCGGCTACGGGAGTGATGAGCGCATTGAGATGGAGCTATCGATCGAGCAGTACAACAGCGATGTCGAGGAACGGCAGAATGCACACGGCCGCCTTGCGACACAGGAGCCGCCGGGATCGAGATTGCGTCGTGGCGAATGGAGGAGCGAAGTATGAGTACGCCAGACCTGAAAACAATGCGAACGCTGCGCTTCGAGATCTTCCGCTACAACCCCGAGGACCCGGCAAGCAAGCCGCACATGCAGTCGTTTGAAGTGCAGGAGGCACCGTACATGTCGCTGTACATCGCGCTCAACGAAATTCGCGAAAAACAGGACCCCGGTTTGCAATTCGACTTCGCCTGCCGCTCGGCGATCTGCGGCTCCTGCGGCATGATGGTCAACGGTCGACCCGCGCTGGGTTGCCGCACCCTGACATCGGACCTGCCGGACGTGATACGCCTGCACCCGCTACCTGTTTTCAAGCTGATTGGCGATTTGTCAGTCGACACCGGCACCTGGTTTCGGCAGATGGTGGAGAAAACCGCAGGCTGGATTCATTCGGACGCGGCATTTGACCCGACGGCAACGGAACAGCGCATGGACGACTCACTCGCACAGGCGATTTACGAGGGCGAGCGCTGCATCGAGTGCGGCTGCTGCGTCGCCTCCTGCGGCGTCGCTAACGTGAATCCCGAATTTCTTGGTCCGGCAGGGCTCAACCGTATTGCCCGCTTCATGATGGATCCGCGCGACACGCGCGGTGACGCCGACTGGTTCGAGGTTGTGTCGAGCAGCGACGGCGTGTTCGGCTGCCTCGGCATGATGGCTTGTCATGACGTTTGTCCCAAGGAGTTGCCGTTGCTTGAAGTGCACGCCTATCTGCGACGCAAGGTTCTGACCAGCAAGCTCTGAACGCAAACGCCAGGAAATGGCGGACCGCATCCACTCGCGACCGTTGACAGCCCGCGCCGGAAGCGAAGCAAGTCAACAGTGGTCAGGATCGCAGCTTGCGCAATGCCTGTCTGCGACGGGGAATGTCGGGCGCTATCTTTTGCCGGCTGCCTTGAACGCAAAAATCAAAACCGGCAGCAAGGTGATGTTTGCTAACAGCGCGATGGCCATCGCCAGGCTCGTCAGCAGTCCGAAATGTATGGTCGGTACGAACCGGGACAGGACCAGTATGGAAAAACCGAGCATGACGGTAATGCTCGTATAGTACATGGCTCGCCCAATGCTCCTGTGACAGCGCTCGATGGCATTCCAGTAGTCGTGATCGCTGCTGAATTCAATATGAAAACGGTGCACATAGTGGATGCTGTCGTCGACACCGATACCGATTGCAATCGCGGCGATCGTGATGGTCATCAGGTCAAGCGGAATTCCGAACCAGCCCATCAGGCCCAGCACGGTAATGGCCGAGATAGCCGTCGGGACAATGGCCACGAGTGAAATCCGTATTCCACGAAACAGCAGCAGAAACATCAGAAAAATAGCTGCGATAACGGCGGCGAGCGAAAGAATCTGCGAACTGAACAGGCTGCGCAGCATATTGTTGTAAAGGACCAGCATGCCGCTGAGGTGAATCTGCTCCTCATCAATGTCAAACTTTTCATTCAAGTCACTTTGAATCTGCGCAAGCAGCTTGTCACGACGCAGCCCCGGGTCCGACTCGAAAACACGTACGCTGTACCGTAGTTGCTGGCCGTCGTCAGACAGGTACGGGTCGATCAGATTGGCGCGTACTTCGGCGGGTAGCCGCTCATAGATGATTGACAGCGCGATATTGTCCTTCAGCACGTCGGGCTCGATCTGTTGCAACATGCGCGCCGCCGTTGCCAGTGAAATGACCTTGCCGGTGTGCGGTAGTCCTTCCAGGTAATCGTGCATGGCAATCACCTGGTCAAGGCGCCAGCTGTTGTACCAGTAACTCACCGCCGAAAAGCCGGCGCTACCTTGGTCATCGTCTGCATAGAAGTCTTCGAGCTCGTCATTCGACGGCGGCCGCGTCGCCATACTATGGTCTGGCGGTGCATCAATGATGACATCGAGTGGCGTAGTGCCGCCGAGCTTCTGGTCGATCAGCTCCATGCCCTGGTAGATTTCTGTCGATTTCTTGTAATAGTCGATGAAGCGATTTTCGACTGTCAGCCGGCTTGTCCCAAGGATGCTGATGGCGGCCACGATCAGCCAGGTAACCAGTGTTGCCCGGTGGTGGCGACGAATGGTCGTTGCAAAAAAACCGGTGACTCTTGCGGTCAGGTCGTTGTGTTTACGCGGCTGACCCGGTTCCATCAGCATCAGTGATGCGGGGAAAACGGTAAATGCCAGCACGAGCGAGACCAGCACGCCGATAGACATCATCAGGCCGAAGTCGATGACCGGTCTGATGCCACTGATAATAAGTGAGCCGAATGCAACCATCGTCGTCAGAACCGTGTACACACACGGCGCAAGAATCTTGCGCACCGTTGTTGATACCAGCGTGTACTGATCGGCGTCGGGCTGCTGTCCGTGAATTTCGCGATAGCGCACAATGATGTGCAGCGTCAGTGCCAGGCAAAGTATCAGCACCAATGACACGAAATTTGACGACACGACGGTAACGCGCCAATGCAGGAGGCCCAGCAGCCCGACCATCGTGATGCAGGCCGAGACGCAGGTGAGCAGTGGCAGTACGGTCCAGCGAAGCTTCTTGAACAGCAGTTTCAGAATGACAACCAGGAACAGGAAAATCGCGATACCGAAGACCAGCAAATCGCTGCGTATGAACTCGATGGAATCAGAGACGATCATCGGGACGCCGCCGAGATGCAGGGTCGCGCGGTCAAGGTGTGACAGCATTACCTGGCGCACTGCCACGATGGTTTCGGTCTGCCGGGCATTGAGCTGTTGCGACAACGTGTCGTATTCGGCGCTCACTCCTTCGAGGCGGTCCGAGTCTTCGTCGGCCGACGTCTCTTGCTCAGCGAATTCCCTTAACCTGTCGCGTTCTTCGCGCAGCTGCAGAAACTTGTCATCCTGGCTCAATGAGACGGTCAAGGCCGTCGTGCGGCCGTCCTCGCTAATGATCAGGCTGCTGTACAAGGGGCTGGTGAGCAGTTCCTGTTGCGCCAGTGCGCGATCGGTTTGCGGGTCCTCAAGGCGCCGTATTCCGGCGTTCAGATCGCGCAGGCTGGCCGGGGGGCTCATTATCAGCGGTACATCAAGAATGCTGGTAACTGATGCCACGTTCGGCAAGGCGCGCAGTTCGTCGCGCAGCACGGCAAGGTCTGCCAGAACCTCGTCGCTGAACAGATCGGCGCGCGGCGTGTACGTGACAATCAGGTAGTCATCGCTGCCATAGTGGGCGCGCACCTGCCGGTAGTACTGCAGGCTGCTGTCGCGTTCCAGAACCAGCGAATCGGAACTGGCATCCAGCGCGAAGTCCTTGCCAAACCAGCCGATACCAAGAACCAGCAAGGCGACCACCACCAGCGTTGCTGCCGGTCTGCGCAGGACAATATCGTCGTACAGTTGTGACATGGCGGTGGGGTCCGGTGTATGCGCCGAGTGTATCGTTGGAACGGAATGCGAGTGCTGTTTAGATTCTGCGAGAGGCCTTGGAGCAGCTTAAACTTGTGAACGTTCGATCTATGCAATTAAAGGCCGAAACTTCGCCGCAAAATCTTTGTGCAGGTTGATGCTCATCGCAATCCGCACCGCGACTGACACAGTGCTTTTTACGAGATGCTGAGTTCGCCAAGCGCACGCAGCACGTCGCGGCGGCTGATCTGTCCTACGAGCCGGTTTTCTTTCATCACCGGATATCTGCGATAGCCTGATTTCATAAAAAGTTCGGCGAGATCAAAAATACTCATGCTCGCATCGACGGTTTTGACGTCCGTGACCATCAGGTCTGATACCGGGCCGCCGGGCTCGCCATGATAGCCAGAGGTCAGTACGACTTTCATGCAGTC
>JBATFU010000187.1:0-4737 GCA_049665065.1 Woeseia sp.
CTTCTGGGACTCGAGTTGGGATACGCGGGGCATGGCGGCCGGCAACGCGTACCGAATGATCTCCGCCAATGGCAAGACCGTCGCCGTTATCGGCCAAATACTTGAGATGGATCCGCCGCATCGGCTCGTACACAGCTTTCAACTGACTGCGCTGGACGATCCGGCATCGACCGTTACCTATACGTTGAAGGAAACGCAGGGCGGCACCGAGTTTTGCCTCGTCACCGAGAACGTCGTCGCCGGCTCCAAGAGCGAGAAATCAATGGCCGATGGTTCGAGGTTCATCGTCAAGAACTTCAAGTCCTATGTGGAAACCGGCAAGGTCACGTTCGGCGCGCGACTCATGCTGGCGATGTTTCGCCTGATGGCGCCGTTCACGCCGAAGTCGATGAGCGCCGACAAGTGGCCGCTGGATCGATAAACCAACCAGAAGGAGAGTGATGATGAGCAAATCGCCCGAAGACATGGCCAACGCCATGATCGCCAACTTCAAGAGCAAGACCGGCAAGACGCTGGAGCAATGGATTGCCATTGCGAAAAAATCCGCTGCCGGCAAGCACGGCGAGATCGTCAAGATGCTGAAGGCCGACCACGGCATGACACACGGCTTCGCCAACCTTGTCGCCCACAAGACCCTGAAGAGCGATGCGGGCAGCGTTGCCGACACCGCGGATCTCGTCGCCGCGCAGTACGACGGCGCCAAAGCGGGCCTGCGACCTGTCTATGATGCATTGATCAAGGCCGCGAATGCCTGCGGCAAGCTCGAGATCGCGCCGAAGAAAGCCTATGTCAGCCTGCGTCGCTCAAAACAGTTCGCGATTATCCAGCCGTCCACAAAGACGCGGGTTGATCTCGGGCTCAATCTGAAAGGCGAACCGGCGCAGGGACGCCTGGAAAAATCCGGCAGCTTCAACGCGATGGTCACGCACCGCGTTCGACTGGAAAAAGCAGCTGACGTCGATAAGGACGTAAAGGCGTGGCTCAAGAAAGCCTGGACGGCCGCCTGACCCCATTACCTGACCCCCTTATAAACGACTGACTCCGGCCGTAAGAAAACCTCAACCGCAAAAAAAAGCCCGGCAAATGCCGGGCTTTCTGGTCCGTCTTCGAAGCGTTTGTTACTCGCCGAAGTTCATCCGGAAATTCACACCAAATATGCGGGGCTCGTTATCGAAGCTCGTGTTGTTATTGAAGTCGATACCGCCCTTAATGTTTTCTTCGTCAGAAATGTTGCGGGCAAACGCTGCGAGTTCCCATTTGCCGTCGTTGCCGATGTAGCCGGCACGCAGGCCTGCTTCGAATTGGTCGCCGGAATGGAATTCCGCGGTTTCGTACAGCAGGAAGTTCGCGTCACCCTGGTGTGCGTAGTCGGCAAGCCAGTAAATCTCGTCATCACCATTAACGGGCTGCGAGTAACGCAGGGTGACGTTGAACTGGTATTCCGGCGCCTGCGGGAACGGGTTGCCGTCGAGGATGGCGAAACCGTTGCCGTCCAGCGGATCTGTGACCGTGCACTGCGCGCAGGTTGCAGTTACCAGATTCGAATCTTCGATCTTCGTGTCGTTGTAACTGCCGCCAAAGGTTGCAATCCAGTTGTCGGAAAGCACGAACTCAGCATCTACGTCCATTCCAACGCCAATGCCCTTGTCCGCGTTGACGAGCACGTTCGAATTTGTGTTACCGCCAATGGCCGACAACTGCTGATCGTCGATCGTGTAGTAGTAGACGGCGCCGTTGATACGAATGCGATCGGTCGGCTCGGACTTGAAGCCCACTTCGGTCGACAGGATCGTTTCCGATTTCGCAATGGAGAACGGGTTCGGGTCAAAGAACGCGATATTCCGACCCTGGATCGACGGGGCGCGGAAACCGTTGGCAACGCGTACGTACACATTGACGCTGTCGTTCAGATCGTGCATCAGGCTTAGATCCCAGCTGACCTGCTCGTCGCCAACATTGACCGGCGGCTGCGGGTTCGGGCCGCCGTCAGTGATCATGTCTTTCTCGTCGTCCGTGTAACGCACACCGGCGGTCAGCTTGGTGCTGTCTGACAGGTCAATGGCGACCTGGCCGAACACGGCCCAGGCCTCGTTCTTGTGGCGCACCGAGGTACCCGGCACGAAGAACGGTTCGGTGAACACGTTGAAGTCTGACTTGAAGTAGAAGTAGCCGGCCTGCCAGAACACGGTGTCGCTGGCGTTTGAGGCGAGGCGGAACTCCTGGGTAAGCTGCTCAAGATCGGTCAGGCCGTCACGAGTCTGCGAATTGAACGGGATAAAGCCGGGTCCCATGAACGGCAAATAAGATGCGCCGAAGCCACCGTCGATATCGCCCCAGCTGCTGTTCTTGATTTCTTCATGCGACGAGATTGAGGTCAGTGTCAGCTCGTTGCCGAAGTCGTAATCGACGCGCAGGCTGAAGCCCATGCCGTCCGCTGACTGCGGGTTGTTGTTGCCTTCGTCGAAGAACACCCGATCGCGGATGTAATTTTCGTTCAGACTGTTGTTGCCCGGGCCTACGCTATTTGCGCGGAAGATCGATGCGGTGCCGTTCTTCAGCTCACGGCCATGCACGTTGAACAGCGCGCTCAGCTCGTCAGACGGTGTCCACAGCAACTGCGCGCGGTACGCGAGCTCGTTCCAGCCGCCCATTGCATCGTTCTCGCCGGTGAAGTCGTTGTCGATCCAGTCGTCACGATTCTGGCTCAGCACCGATACGCGACCCATCAGGGTGTCATTGGCGTTCAGACTGCCGCCGACGGCCGCGTCGACATTCACGGTGCCGTAGGTGCCAACAACAGCATTCACGTAACCGTTAGTTTCAGCGGTTGGCTTGCGCGTATCGAACTTGACGATACCGGCCGGCGTGTTACGGCCGAACAGCGTGCCCTGCGGGCCGCGCAAAACTTCGACGCGCTCGATGTCGAATAATGGGAAGCTTTTCAGGATCACGTTTTCCTGAACGACTTCGTCAACGATGATCGACACGGACTGTGAAGCCGCCAGGTCGAAATCGGTGTTGCCGAGGCCACGCAGGTAAAAGCGCGGTGCCAGCCGGCCGTTGGACGACTCGGCGTACAGGCTCGGGATGCGATTGGCGAGTGCGCGAATATCTTCGCCCGCGTCAACCAGCGTCGCGAGGCGCTCGCTGTTCATCGTGGATACGGAGAAGGGCACTTCCTGCAGGTTTTCCTCGCGGCGCTGTGCCGTGACGGTGATTTCCTCAAGGATGGCCCGGTCCTGGGCAACGGCTGTTTGCACGAGCCCCGGGGCGACGACGGCTGCCGCTACAGCGAACAGGCTGCCAAGCGTCAGTCGAGTTGTTGGTATTTTGCAACGCATGTACATCTCTCCCTCAAAAGATGGCCGAAGTATAGCGTTGTTGCGTGGTTATTTCGCCACCTTTTTCGGCGATTATCAGGGTGTGCCGGGTCTGACCGGACTGTGGTTATTAGCCCACGCTGGCCAAATCTTCATTCCAGCGATTCGTAACACTCCGGTGTAAAGCGCGGCAGGCAGACGCATTGAAAGACCAGGTCCTCGCGGCCCGTATTGCTTATCTGCTGGGCCGTGCCTGCTGGAATCATGACCGAATCGCCCGGGCCAATCGGGAATGGCGCCTGCTCGCCCACCCTCATGAGGCCCTCGCCGGCGGCAATGAGGTAGTACTCATCGACCGCCAGCCGGTGCAGTTCCGTCGTAACCCCGGGCTCAACGCGCGTGCGCGCGACGGACACCGCCGGCACCCGGGCATCGTTCAGCTGCTCCCTGATATGGCAGCGCTCGCCGGTCAGGACCTCGGGGGACTTCGACGCTTTGATACAGGAGTCGTGCATTGTGGTTCCTGGCGGGCTGGGGCCGCTATTGTAAGGGCAGGGCGCCCGGACTTTCCAAACCTGGGCCTGCCGCGTAAGGTTGCCTGTCCCCGCTGGCCGGTCTGCCGTGCCAGTGACAGGTCGGTGCTACTATTTGCAGCCTGCAAAAGAGCCGCGCCGCCTCGGAAGGCCGGGCCTGGCCGTAAGCACAATGAACAGAATGCACTGCGACGGCGGCGCAGATAGGCAAAATACTATGGCAACAAAACACATGAACGCGGCACCGGGCGATTTCGCCACCACGGTGCTGATGCCCGGCGACCCGCTGCGCGCGCAATACATCGCCGAGAACTGGCTGGATGATGTCCGCCGCGTCACCGACGTGCGCAACATGTGGGGCTTTACAGGATCCTACAAAAACATGCCGGTGTCGGTCATGGCGCACGGCATGGGCATCCCGTCCGCGTCAATCTACTGCACCGAGTTGATTACCGAATACGGCGTCAAACGCATCATGCGGGTCGGCAGCTGCGGTACGACGCACCCGAAAGTGAAGTTGCGCGACGTGCTGATCGGCATGGGCGCGTCAACGGATTCCAACGTGAATCGCATGCGCTTCGGCGGTTTTGACTATGCCGCACTGGCGACATTCTCGCTGGTCCAGAACGCCGTTCGCGCCGCCGAGGCACAGAAGGTGCGTTATCACGTCGGCAATTTGTTCTCGGCCGATTTGTTTTACACGCCGCAGCCGGAAATGTTCAAGGTGATGGCGCAGTACGACATCATTGGCGTCGAGATGGAAGCGGCCGGCATGTACCCGATCGCCGCGGAGCACGGCGCGGAAGCGCTCGCGATTTGCACGGTCAGCGATGACATCACGACGGGTGACGCGTTGTCATCCGACGAACGCCAGAATACTTTTG
>JBATFU010000188.1:0-4446 GCA_049665065.1 Woeseia sp.
AGCCAGACCAGCGCGGCGACCCACCACACGAGGGCAACTCGAAAAACGTCGAGCGGCGCCAGCAAGCCGGTTTCGATCACCAGATAAAGCAGCAGCTGCAGCGCCGCGATGACGGCAACACAGAGAATCCGGCTCGTGTTGGTGGTTCCAAGAAAACCGCCCCACTCCCACGCGGCCACCAGCACCACGACGGCGATAAAGACGCGCGCAGCATTGACCGGCAAGACGAACAGCACGACACCCAGCACGATAATCGCAATGATCGCGGTGATAATTCGCTGTTTCAGCATGTCATTCTGCTCCGATCTGCTCGCCCGTGCAGCCATAGCGCCGCTGGCGTTGAGCAAAATGTCGTATCGCGGCGTCGAATTCGGCGCCCGAAAAGTCCGGCCAGTAGCAGTCGCAAAAATAGAGCTCCGCGTAAGCCAGGTTCCACAACAGGAAATTACTGATGCGCTGTTCGCCACCCGTGCGAATCAGCAGATCGGGATCCGGCACTCCTGCCAGCGCCAGCCGCGTCTCGAAGCGCCCTTCATCGATATCCTCCGGCGCGATCAGGCCGTCCTTGACCTCGCTGGCAAGATTGCGGGCCGCGTTCACAATGTCCCAATGACCGCCATAGGACACGGCGATCAGCAGTGTCAGGCCGTCATTGCCATTTGTAATGCGTTCGGCTTCTTCAATCTTCTGGCGCAGGCGATCCGTGAGCGTCTCGCGGGCACCAATGAAACGCAGCCTGACCTTGTTACGATGCAGCTCCGCCACTTCCCGTTGCAGCGCTTCGATGAAAAGATTCATCAGCGTGCTGACTTCCTCGGCCGGGCGGCGCCAGTTTTCGCTGCTGAAAGCAAACAGGGTCAGGAATTTAACGCCGCGTTCCGCCGCCGTCTCAACGGTTGCGCGCACAGACTTGATGCCCGCGCGGTGGCCACTGTGCCGCGGTTTTCTGCGCGAACGGGCCCAGCGACCATTGCCGTCCATGATGATCGCGACGTGTCGCGGCACGGATTGCAATTCGACGTCCGTCGTCCCCCCTGATGTTTGCTCGATAGCCACGACGCTGGAATCAAATTTCCATCAGATCTTTTTCTTTCTCCGCGAGCACCTCGTCGACGCGCGCGATGTACTTGTTCGTGATGCCCTGCACTTCGTCCTGGGCACGGCGCTCTTCATCTTCACTGACCTTCTTGTCTTTCTGCAGCGACTTCAACTCGCTCAGCGCGTCGCGACGAATATTGCGAATGGCAATGCGCCCACCTTCGGCCTCGTTACGCACCACCCGAATCATGTCCTTGCGCCGCTCTTCAGTCAGCGCAGGCAACGGCACGCGAATGACGGTGCCGGCGGACATCGGGTTGAGACCCAGATCCGAGGTCATGATGGCTTTCTCAATTGCCTGCACCATGGACTTTTCCCACGGCGTGACGCTGAGCGTGCGCGAATCCTCGACGTTAATGTTTGCCACCTGGTTAAGTGGCACTTCCGAGCCGTAGTAGTCGACCGTGATGTGGTCGAGCAGGCTGGTGTGGGCGCGGCCCGTGCGCAGCTTGGTCAATTCCTGCTGCAAAGCGGCGACACTTTTTTCCATGCGTTCACGCGCGTCTTTTTTTATTGCTTCAATCACAAAAGAGCCCTTCCCTTCAAAACCAACGGCACACTCATCACGCAGTTACGAGCGTACCAACTTCACTATCAGTCATTGCCCGTACCAGCGCATTACCTTCATTCATACTGAATACACGCAGCGGCAGGTTATTGTCACGGCACATTACGACCGCCGTAGCATCCATTACCTGCAACTTGTCGATCAACACCTTATCGAACGAGACGGTGTCATATAACGAGGCATCGGTATTGAGCTGCGGGTCTGAGTCGTAAACTCCGCCGACCTTTGTCGCTTTCATCAGCACGTCCGCGCCAATTTCTATCGCGCGCAGACTTGCCGCGGTATCGGTCGTGAAAAACGGGTTACCCGTGCCCGCCGCCAGGATAATGACGCGGCCTTTCTCCAGATGACGAATCGCGCGGCGCCGAATGTAGTCTTCGCAAACTTCGTAAATCTTGATTGCGGACATGACGCGGGCGAACACGTTGATTGACTCGAGCGCATCCTGCAGCGCCAGTGCATTGATGACGGTTGCGAGCATACCCATGTGGTCGCCCGTCACCCGGTCCATGCCGGCGCCGGCAAGACCGGCCCCGCGAAAGATGTTGCCACCGCCGATGACGACCGCAACCTCGACACCCAGCTCGCGCACTTCGGCAATTTCCCGGGCGATGCGACGGATCACTTTCGGATCGATGCCGTAATCCACGTCACCCATCAGCGCCTCACCGCTAAGCTTCAGCAAAACGCGACGATAGAGAACCGGACTGTTGCTCATGCTGTGTGCCTTTTCGCTGTTGTTGTTAAAGTCCCGTTCTGAGCGCGCGACAACGACGCCACCGCGCGCTGAGCGGAGTTAGCCAGCCGCGCTGTCTTTAATTTGCTTCATCACTTCTTCGGCGAAGTTTTCCTGTTTCTTCTCGATACCCTCGCCCACTTCGAAGCGCACAAATGCGCTGACCGATGCGTTCGCCTTTTTCAGCAGTTTGCCGACCGTCGTATCCGGGTCTTTTACAAACGGCTGGCCGACAAGAGTAATTTCTTTCAGAAACTTGGCCACGCGCCCCACCACCATCTTTTCAACGATGTCTGCAGGCTTGCCGGATTCTGCAGCCTGCTCGGCGAAGATGCGGCGCTCGCGCTCGAGGATATCCGCCGGTACGCCGGCCTCATCCACGCAAGTCGGGTTGCTTGCTGCAACGTGCATCGCGATGTCACGAGCGAGCTCGGCATCGCCACCCTGCATGGCGACTACTGCACCGATACGCGCACCGTGCGTGTAGCCACCGAGTTGATCCTTGCCTTCAAGAATCACAACACGCCGCACCGAAATATTCTCGCCCACCTTGGCGACGAGCTCGGTCCGCGCCGTCTCAACGGTACGGCCGTCGGGCAGCTTGGTCGCGTTCAGCTTGCTGATGTCGGTTACGTTGCCCGCCAGCGCACACTCTGCAACCGCATCGGAGAACGCGACGAAGTTTTCGTCCTTGGCGACGAAATCGGTTTCCGAATTGACTTCCAGCAATGCCGCGCGCTTGCCGTCCGTCGCGATAACAATGCGACCTTCAGCCGCAATGCGACCGGATTTCTTGTCTGCTTTGGCCTGGCCGGACTTGCGCAGCGCTTCGACTGCTTCGTCCATGTTGCCGTTACATTCTACGAGTGCCTTCTTGCACTCCATCATGCCCGCGCCAGTACGGTCACGGAGTTCTTTTACCATCGATGCACTAATCGACATCTGCCTTTCCTCTAATCTGTATCAGGTAGAGCGCCGCGCTTGCGGCGCTGCACTCAGTCCGCGGACGATTCGTCTGCCGCCGCAACGTCTGCCGGCTTTTTGTCGGCCGCCTTCGCTGGCTTGTCTGCCGCTTTGGCTGGCTTGGCCGCCGGCTTCTCAGCCGCCGACTTTGCAGGCGCTTCAGCAGTCGCGTCAGTTGCTGCGTCTTCTGCAGCGTCTGCGTCATCGGCTTTCGGCTTGGCCGTCTTCTTGGCGGCCGTTTTCTTCGTCGTGCGCGCAGTTTTTGGCGCTGCCTTGCGGGTCGTCTTCTTTTTGCGCGCAGCTTTCTTCGGCTTGCCGTCTTCGTCGAGTTCGACAAAGTCATCGTCGCCAAGCGCAACCTGCGGCAGCGACGCTTTGCCGTCGAGCACGGCATCGGCAATCAGCGAGGCGTACAGCGTGATTGCGCGCATCGCGTCATCGTTGCCGGGAATGACATAGTCGACAGGGTCCGGTGAGCAGTTCGTGTCAACGACAGCTACGACCGGGATATTCAGCTTGCGCGCTTCCTTGACTGCGATGTCCTCATGATCGACATCGATAATGAACAAGGCGTCCGGCAGCGAATTCATTTCTTTGATACCGCCAAGGCTGCGCTCGAGTTTTTCCTGCTCACGGCTCAAACCAAGAATTTCTTTCTTGGTGAGACCCTCGAAGGTGCCCTCGATTGCCATTTGCTCAAGGTCTTTAAGACGCTTGACCGAATGCCGGATGGTTTTAAAGTTGGTCAGCATGCCACCGAGCCAGCGATAGCTGATGAACGGCATCTCGCAGCGTGTGGCCTGCGTGCGGACGGCATCGCGTGCTGCGCGCTTGGTACCAACAAAGAGAATCTTGCCGCCGTCGGCGGTGAGCGCTTTCACGAAGGCATACGCTTCGCGTGCCAGCGGCAGGCTCTTTTCAAGATTGATGATATGAATCTTGTTACGTTCGCCGAAGATGTAGGGTGCCATCTTCGGGTTCCAGTAACGGGTCTGATGACCAAAATGCACGCCAGCCTCTAGCATCTGGCGCATAGTTACGTCTGCCATGTTATTTCTCCGGGTTGAGCCTCCGTATATCC
>JBATFU010000189.1:0-4862 GCA_049665065.1 Woeseia sp.
GTTTCGCTGTTGCCTGAGGATGCTGCGCGCGCTGCATTGCTCGCGATTGCGATCGGCGCGCGCCAGGACATTACCGCTGCTTCCTGGGAGCGCTATGCCGCCACCGGGACAACCCACCTGATGGCAATCTCCGGGCTGCATGTCGGGCTGGCGGCTACCGCCACCGCGCTGTTTGCCTGGTTTGTCAGTGGCGTGCTCTGTCCAAGCGGCAATCTGCGCGATCGTGCGCTGCTGCTTGCAGCGCCCGTTGCAGCGCTGTACGCCGCGGTCTCCGGCTTCGGGATTCCGTCCCGGCGTGCCGTATTGATGACGGTCTGCGTCGTCTGCAGCTTGCTGTTGCGCCGCACGCATCGCGCGCCTGACACGCTCGCCATTGTCGCGATCATCGTGCTGCTCGCCGATCCGCTGGCGCTGTTGTCGCCCGGCTTCCTGCTGTCTTTCGCTGCGGTCGCGGTCCTGATACAGGTCGGCGCGGAGCGTCGCGGGCATCATCCGCCGGGTGCGAGGGTCATGCTGTGGTTCCGCGAGCTCGGGCATCTGCAAGCTGCATTGCTGTTCGGTTTGCTGCCGCTAACCGCGCTGCTGTTTGCTCGCACCGCCTGGCTTGCGCCCGTTGCCAACCTGCTGGTGCTGCCCTTGTTCAGTTGCGTGACCGTGCCGGCTGCGTTGCTTGGACTGGTTCTCGACGGGCCCCTGGCAGCGGCCGGTGACCTGTTGCTGCGGCTTGCCTGGCTCAGTCTGCGCGCAACCCACTGGCTGATTGATGGCCTGGCCGCGATTCCCGGGAGTCGCCTGCCGCTGCCTGCGCTGAGCGGTGCAGCCAGGGCGCTGCTGGTTATTCCTGTCCTGTGGCTGTTGCCGGCCGGTGTTCCCGGCCGGCGGCTGGCCATCCTGAGTTTTGCCGCCTTGTTGCTGTATCGGC
This sequence comes from Woeseia sp., assembly GCA_049665065.1. Taxonomy (GTDB): domain Bacteria; phylum Pseudomonadota; class Gammaproteobacteria; order Steroidobacterales; family Woeseiaceae; genus Woeseia. The sequence goes on from JBATFU010000189.1 coordinate 923, forward strand.
CGCCACCGCCGCCCGACGGCTGTGTTGAGCTGCAGGCGCTGGATGTCGGGCAGGGCCTTGCCGTATTCCTGCGAACCCGTGAGCACACGCTGCTGTATGACACCGGCCCGGCCTATCCTGGCGGCAGCTCCAGTGCTGAACGGGTTGTCCTGCCGTTTCTCAACAGCCGTCGCGTCCGCGCCCTGGATGCATTAGTCGTCAGCCACGCGGATCAGGATCACGCCGGCGGCGCGTCGTATTTGCTGGACGCCTTGCCCGTCGGTCACGTGCTGGCGGGCGAAACCCTGCCTGACGATCGTGCACAGCTTGCCTGCAATGCGGGTCAGCGCTGGCTCTGGGATGACGTTCAGTTTGATGTTCTGTATCCGGCGACCGGCAGCGCGGGCGGCGGCAATAACAGTTCCTGCGTGCTCCGGGTGCGGGCTGGTCGCGCCAGTATTTTGCTGACTGGCGACATCGAAGCGTCCGCTGAGCGCGCGCTGCTGCACGCAGGCGTCATCCACAACACGAGCCTCGTGCTGGTGCCGCACCATGGCAGCCGCACCTCCTCGACCGCGGCCTTCGTCAACGCCCTGCAGGCCGAGGTCGCGATCGTTTCCGCGGGCTTCGAGAATCGCTGGGGTTTTCCGAAAGCTGACGTCGTCGCGCGCTGGACTGCGGCCGGCAGTCGCCTGATGAACACGGCGGAGTCCGGGGCGATCTCGTTTCGTGCCTGTGCCGACGGTGAACTGACGCTGCTGGGTGAGTATCGCCGGCAAGCACAGCGCTACTGGCACGAAGCGGATTTGTAGCGGCGGCCCCATTGCGCGGGAATTTTCGGCCTCCAACCTGTATATTTCGATTTTTCCACGTAACTGTCTATTTATATGGTTGAAATCGTAAAGTCAGGCGGCTGGTTAATGGCGCCGATCATCCTGTGTGCGATCCTCGCTATGGGTATCGTGCTGGAGCGTTTCTGGACATTGCAGCAGAAGCGGGTACTTCCCGAAGACCTGACCAGCAAGGTGTGGAACTGGGTCAAGGAAGATCGGCTTGATCACCGGCAGATTCAGACGCTGCATAAGGGTTCGCCACTCGGGCAGATCCTCGCCGCCGGCCTGATTAACCGTGACCGTGACCGTTCGATCATGAAAGACAGCATCGAGGACACCGGACGTCATGTGGTGCACGAACTTGAACGCTACCTCGATACGCTCGGCACGGTCGCAGCCATTTCGCCGCTGCTCGGTCTGCTGGGTACGGTGATCGGCATGGTCAAGGTGTTTACGGCGATCACGACGCACGGCGTTGGCAACCCGACGGTGCTGGCCGGCGGTATCGCAGAGGCCCTGATCACCACGGCTGCCGGCTTGACAGTGGCCATACCGGCACTCATTGGCTACCGCTTCTATCGCAACCGGGTGGACACGCTGGTCGTCGATATGGAGAAGGAAGCCATCAAACTTGTCGAGGCATTGCATCGCCGCCAGTCCTACCAGCAGCAGGAAAAGAAGCAGCGCCGTAAATCGTCATGAATCTTCGCCTGCGCCCGCGTGCCGAACCGGAAGTCAATCTGACGTCGTTGATCGACGTCGTACTGCTGCTGCTGATTTTCTTCATGGTGTCGACGAGCTTCGTCAAGCAGTCACAAATTTCGATTCGCCTGCCGCAGGCGGAGAGTACCGCGGTGGTCGAAGAGACGCCGGAATCACTCGAGATCATGATTACGGAGCAGGGCACCTACCTGATCAACGGCCGCGAGCTCATCAACAATCGTCCGGAAACGATTCGTAACGCGCTTGAGAAGCTTTCCAACGGGGATACGACCCTGCCACTGACGATCAGTGCAGATGCGAGTGCGAAGCACCAGCACGTGGTTACGGCGATGGACGTTGCCGGTCGACTCGGGTTCTCAAAAATCAGCATCGCGACGCTTAACGATCCGGCTGACGAGCAACCGTGAGCAAATCCTTCGACCCGCGCCTCGTCTCGGTCTACAAGCGGCTCTGGAAATACGTACTGCCGCATCGCACGATCGGCACGATAGCGTTGATTGCGATGGCAGCTACCGCCGTTATCGAAATGAGCATGGTCGCGCTCGTCGAGCCGCTCACTGACGAGGCGCTGGTTGCCAAGAACCTCGAGACCGCGCGCTGGCTGCCTATCGCATTCATTGCCGTGTTCATCCTGCGCGGCGTCGCCGGGTTTGCGACCGAGGCATCGCTGGGCTGGATCGGGCGCACCGTCATAAGCTCACTGCGGCGTGACCTGTTTCGCAAGTTCCTGACCTTGCCCGCCAGTTTTTTCGAACGGCAATCGAGTGGTCCGCTGCTATCGCGCATGACTTACAACGTTGAGATGGTTGCGGAGTCCGTCACGACAGTCGTTACCATTGTCGTGCGCGATTTTCTCACCGTACTCGCTGCGATCGGACTGATGATCTACCAGAGCCCGCGGTTGTTTTTGACGGTGGCAATCGTGTTGCCCATCGTGGCCGTGCTGATTCGCTTTCTGGGCACCGCGTTTCGCCGCTACAGCAATCGGATTCAGGATTCGGTCGGCGAGGTCACGCAGGTGACGGAAGAAGTTATCAGCGGCAATCGCGTGGTCAAGATCTTCGGCGGTCAGGATTACGAGATGGCGCGCCTGACCGAAGTGGATGAAAGTAACCGCTCGCAGAATATGAAGCTGATTCGCGCCCGCTCGATGGGTGTCGCGGTAACCCAGGTCGTGTTCGGCATGGGCATCGCCGGCGTCGTGTATTTCGCCGGGATCGAGTCAGTCAACAACAACCTCACGCCCGGCAGCTTCATGGCGTTTTTTGGCGCATTGATGCTGATGATGCAGCCATTGCGTCGCATCACCAACGTGAATGCCACGTTGCAACGCGGTATCGCGGCGGGCGAGAGTCTGTTCAAAGTCATCGATGAAAAAGACGAGAAGGACGAGGGCACCTATCGCGGGGCACGCGTCACGGGCACTGTCGAGTTTGATCGTGTCGGCTTCGCCTATTCTGATGAAGATGCGCCGGTGCTGCACAACCTGTCACTGAAAGTGGCGGCCGGCAAATCCCTCGCCATCGTCGGGCATTCGGGCAGCGGCAAGTCGACCCTCGTCTCGCTGTTGCCGCGCTTCTATGACGTCGAGACAGGCGAGATTCGCCTCGATGGCCGGCCAATCAAAGAATACGCACTCGATTTCCTGCGCGAGAATATCAGCCTCGTCAGCCAGGATGTCGTGTTGTTCAACGACACCATCGGCAACAACCTTGCCTACGGCCAGTTAAAAAACTGCACGCAGGCGGAAATCCTGGCAGCGGCGGAAGCGGCCCACGTTCTCGAGTTCGTGAAGGAAATGCCGCGCGGGCTCGAGACCATGGTCGGCGACCGGGGCGTGCTGCTCTCCGGCGGACAGCGCCAGCGGATCGCAATTGGACGCGCTTTGCTGAAGAACGCGCCGGTCCTGATTCTTGACGAGGCGACGTCCTCGCTCGATACGCAATCAGAGCGGCGCATCCAGGATGCATTGAACGCACTGATGGAGAACCGCACGACTCTCGTTATCGCCCACCGTCTCTCAACTGTCGAAAGTGCAGACCAGATAATCGTGCTGGACAAAGGCAACGTCGTTGAATCCGGAACGCACGCCGAGTTGCTTGCAGCAAACGGCCATTACGCCATGTTGTATCGCATGCAGTTCAGCGAAGAGTCTGGCAGCGCCTGACGCGCGACCTGGGTAATGCCCGAGCAGACCACTCATCGCACCCAGCAGCTGTGGTACTCAGGTTCCAGTTGGCATCTGTTGCTCGCGCCTTGCAGCGCGCTGTTTGCGCTTGTGACAACCATTCGTCGCTGGCTCTACCGGCGCGGTGTTTTGCGCTCGACGCGGGTCAGCGTGCCGGTCATCGTGGTCGGCAATATTTCGGTTGGCGGTACCGGCAAGACGCCAGTGACTATCTGGC
>JBATFU010000190.1:0-12540 GCA_049665065.1 Woeseia sp.
CGGGCGCGTCCGGATGAAGCGCCCCAGCCGATGGTTGGACCGGCCGAGCTGAGCTTAGTACTTTGCAGGTAGCCAGACTATTGCCACGAGAATATTTGCCGGCGATGGCGAGATCACTAAACAAAAAAAGCCCGAAGCCCGGTGTTGCCACCGTGCTCCAGGCTTTTTGTCAGCATCCAACAATCCAGCTATCGCCCTTTCACAGGGCGCGCGGTTTTACGATCGTCAGCGCCGGGTTTGCCGTTTCAAAACCTTCACTTCCCTGAGGAAGTGCGGGCCGGCACTTTAAACAGGCACTACGTTTTCGGCCTGCGGACCTTTCTGGCCCTGGGTAACCTGCATTGAAACACGCTGCCCTTCGTGAAGCGTCTTACGGCCGTCGCCGCTGATTGCGCTGTAATGGACAAAAACGTCTTTACCACCTTCACGCTCAATGAATCCAAAACCTTTTTCATCATTGAACCACTTCACGGTACCTTCTACTTGCTCTGACATATCGTTCGTTTAACTCTTATAACTGCCAACCGAAGTTGGCGAACTGAAAACCGGCCGAAATAGCCGACGGTGAAACCTTCGATCCCGGAACGCAAAAACGCCAGCAGACTTCGCTGACGTTGGCCTTCCGGGCTCAAAGATAGCCGTATAGTACGCCTGTCGATGGATAGTGCAATCAAATATTGCCGGCAGGCGGTTGATTTGGCATGACATTTTGCTGAAAAACCGCCGCAATCGAGCAATGACGCGCCTTCTAGAGGTTTTGCAGGTAGCTCAGCCAGGGCGCGAAATAGCGCGAATCCCAGCCGCCGGTGACCCCCTGGTAGTCGTTTTCGGGCACATCGAGGTGCACGAGATCGATGCGGCCATCCGCGTCCTCCGGCGTAAACGACAGGATTAGCGTCGAGTCCGGGGCCTCGTCTGCGAAGTTGACTGAGCGCCAGGATTGCACGATCAGGCGCGATTTGACGGTCTGCAACATTGTGCCCTTCAGCAGTCCGCCAAACGCCTCAAAGGTCGAGCCAGGCTGATCGCTGACTTTGGCAGGCGCGCCGGTAAATGCGCCGTGCACTTCCTCGTCCATGTACATTGCATAGAGTTCTGCGGCGCTTGCCGGCAATACAACCGTTTTGAAAATAATGCTTCGCATGACGGACTCCTTCCTGTGTCGTTCAACGCGCTCAGTGCTCGGCAATGCCCCGGCGTGCTTGAGGCAGCGAATAGCTCCGCCGCCAAGGCCGATTCAGTCGTACTTCTTTTTCATGTAGCGCACAGACTGTTCGATCAATTCTCGCAAGACGTCCTTATCCACGTCGTCCAGAGAACTGAGGTAAAGGCAGGACTTACCGGTCTTGTGTTTGCCGAGCTTCGCCATCAGCTTATCGTACATGGCGAATCCCGGCATGATGTAAACGGTCAATGCCGTTTTGCGCGGAGAAAACCCTGCAATAAACCAGTCACCTTCCCGGCCGCTGGCGTATTTGAAGTGATAGCTGCCATAGCCAACCATGGCCGGGCCCCACATCTCCGGCTTGCAGCCCGTGGCCTCGCGCATCATTTTGGCAACCGCCTTGCATTCGGCGCGGCGCTTCTTGTCTTCGATACCGTTCAGAAATGCGCTGACACTTGCCCTGGTTTTGCTGGTCTTGAGCTCCGCCATAATTCAGCCCCTCGATCGTGTACTTTTACTTCGTACCAAATAAGCGATCGCCGGCATCGCCAAGGCCGGGCACTATGTATTTGTTTTCATTTAGCCTTTTGTCGATGCTGGCCGTGTAGACCTTGACATCCGGATGCGCCGATTCAACGGTTTGCAGGCCTTCGGGGCAGGTCACGATGCAGACAACGACGATGTCCGTCGCCCCTGTCGCTTTGACCTCATCAATGGCGGCAACCGTTGAACCACCGGTTGCCAGCATCGGATCAACGATAATGCACAGGGCGTCTTTCGATTCACGTGGCAACTTCTTGTAATACGCGACGGGCTCTTTCGTCACTTCGTCACGGTACATGCCGAGAAACCCGACCCTCGCGGTCGGCGCAAGATCGAGGATACCTTCCAGCATGCCGACGCCGGCCCGCAATATCGGCACAACGACGAGATCCTGTGCGATCTTGCGGCACTCTGCCTCGGCAACCGGGGTCTGCACGCTAACCTTTTTGGTTCGCGCCTCTTTCAACGCTTCGTAGCAGACAAACATCGTTATTTCAGTTGCCAGTTCGCGAAATTTTTTGTGTCCGGTCTCGATATCGCGAATCAGCGCGAGCTTGTGCTGCACCAGCGGGTGGGTGACTTCTTCATGCATGTGCTATGGCTCCCTCGACAGCGCGCCGTGGCTGGTATGCGTTGCCAGTTTCTGAATTATTTTTGACGCTAACGTTGCCGCTCACGCGTCACGGCGGCCTGCAGTATACCCCAGCCGATTTGCAGAACGCGCTGGTCAGGTTAGCCGTGCGCGCAATCTCAGCAATGGTCGTTCTGCATGGATTTCAACCTCTCCGAATTCGCCGTCAATTCGATAAATGCCTTCTGCGATTCTCTGCAGGCCCTTGATACGGCCATGCGGCAGGCGGCCGGTCAGGCTCTTGATTGCGCCCTGCGCCCGGTTGCGTCCGGCAACGACCAGCCGCTCGCAAACGGGAAACTCGATCACCGCCGGCATTATGCAGGCCCCTTCAGACGGCCGCGGCGGTTCGTAAAACGCATGCTGCGGCGTCAGGCAGACATCGGCATCGATTTCAAGAACCTCCTTGTCATAGCGCCAGGACAGAACAAACGACGAGCCTAACTCTACGCCCTGGAATTCCCGCAGCTCGGTCCAGTCTGTCACGTTGTCGTCCATCGCTGTCACGACCGCTCAACCAGGTACCTGCTAACTCTCATGATACGACCTCGATTTTAATTTTGGTCAGCACTGAATTCGCAACAAAGCAGCGATGATGGGCGTCTTCATGCAGCGCCTGGATTACCGACATTGCCGGCGCCGCACCATGGTAGCGGGCGGCAGGACGAAGCACGACTTCCGTGATCGCAAGCTGACCGCCGGCATTCTTTCGCAATGAACCGAGCGCTTCATCCCGGTATTCATCAACCATCACGCCCTGCTCTGCTGCGAGTGACAGGAAGAACAGCATGTGACAGCTGGAAAGCGCAGCCACGAATGCTTCTTCCGGATCGACATTTGCCGCCACTGCATGCGGCTCCGGCACGATATGCGGCGACGCAGACGCCGCCACGACAGCGCCTCCGTCAAACCGCCATTCGTGCGCACGACTGTACGAATTGTTTGTAAACGGTGCGCCGTTGCGTGCCCATACTATTGTTGCGGAATGCATTGCCATGGACCTGTTTCCGTACCAAGGCGCGGCGTCAGCCAAGCCGTAAACCGTTAGCGCAGGGCCTGTCCGGCACGGCAAGTACGACGCTGCCATCAGCCTCGACCAGGCCCGTTACCAGGCACTCAGACATGAACGGGCCAATCTGTTTTCTCGGGAAATTGACGACGCCGATTACCTGTTTGCCAACGAGCTCTTCCGGCGTGTAGTGATCTGTAATCTGCGCCGATGAGCGGCGCAAGCCGATTGTCTCGCCGAAATCGACGGTGAGTTTGTACGCAGGCTTTCTGGCCTCGGCAAAAACTTCCGCTTGCGTAATCGTTCCTGCACGCAACTCAACGCGCTCGAATTCAGCCCACGTAAGATCACTCACGTCGCGATTTCTCCCTATTCCGTAGTACCTGGTGGGGCGAACAGTTCACTCTGCACCAATCCATCAAGAATAAACTGCACGGCCAGCGCCGTCAGCAGCACGCCCAGGATGCGGGTAATGACCTGCATGCCGGTCACGCCAAGCAATCGATTGAGCTGCGTGGCTGCCAGCATGCCGAGCAGTGTCAGCAGCAACACAGCCAGCAGCGCGGCCACCACCGTAAGCTGCAGCAAAAAAACTCCACCCGCTTCAGACATCAGAAGTATGGTTGCGCCCATGGCGCCCGGTCCGGCGATAAGCGGCATGGCCAGTGGAAAAACGGTGATGTCCTGCTTCGAATTCGCTTCTGCAACTTCCTCGGGTGTTGTTGAAGTACCGCCCGAGGTAATGGCAAACACCATCTCGATACCGATCAGCAGCAACAAAATGCCGCCTGCAATACGCAGCGCCGGCAGCGATATCCCGAGCATTGCCAGCATGAATTCGCCGGCGACTACGAAGAATAACAAGATACCTGTCGCAATAAGGGTGCCGCGCAAGGCGATGCGGCGTCGCATCCGCGGCGACGCATCGTGCGTCAGCGCGGCGAACATTGCGGCGACGTCTGGCGGCCCGATCGTGGCAAAGAAGGTCGCGAAGGCGATTATGGCGGTTTCGATCATAGTTATCCGTCCGTCCGGCGCGCCTAAGCTTACTCTTTACATTGTCTGCACCCAATGGTGCAGGTTGAAAAGCCGCAGAATTTTCTAGGTGCTTTCCTTCAGCAACTCGAAAAGTCGCAGCTCTTCGCCGTCAGCTGACAACTGGATAGCGCCCTCTGAGTGCATTCCGAGCTTTTCGAGCAGCGCTATTGACGGCCGGTTAGCTGGCGAAACGATTGCGAGTACGCGCTCTAATTTCAATACCTTGAAACCGTGTTCCAGAGCCGCGCGGGACGCTTCCAGTGCATACCCATCCGATCGGAATGCAGGCAGCAATGCAAATCCGAGATCGGGAGCGTCCAGAACCGGACGGCTCACCAGCCCGCAGATGCCGATCGGTATTGCATCGATTAAGCGTTCTGCGAGGTACAGGCCGAAGCCATTTTCACGGTAACTCTTGATGGGCCCATTGTGCAGATAGGCGACGGCATCTTCTGTGCTGCGCACGCCGCGATCACCTATAAATTTCAGGAAATCCGCATCGTTCAGCAACTCCACGATAAAAGGGGCATCCGCAGGCGTGAGCTCGCGCAACCGCAAACGTTCGGTAAACAAAGGTGGGCCAGTCGTTGTCATGAGTCGGAATTGGCCTTTGCGTTAATTGTTTTCGCTCTGCAAGTTGCTTTCGGACTAGCGCCCATCTGCGATTTAGATCGCATCTCTCAGCAGCTGCGACAAAAGAAATTCAGGCGACAGCGAGGACGCGAGATGCGATCAGCAGGCAGCAGACGGGCGTCCAGTTCATTGTGGTTTGCCGCAAGCCACATCTAGAACAAGGCCCGCACCAGCAACAGGAAACCCAAAATACTGATGGGAATACCGATCGGCGCGGCAACGATGCTCATGGTCAGAACCACGCCCGCAATCATGATTACCAGCCCGAGCAGTGCGCACACAATACGGCCGCTCAGCGTGATGACGAATCCGAGTATTCGCCACAACAATACGAACGGCATCAGCAACAGCGGCGTTGGATTCGCGGCGCGTTCATTCATGGCGGCGTCCCTCGTACTCAGTCCAGCGATTTGATATAGCGTAGCAATTCACCTTCGTAGCCGCACTTTTCATAGACGCTGCGCGCCCGCGTGTTGGCAGCGAACACGTGCAGGGTCATGAATCGGGCGCCCTTGTCACGCGCATTCTTCTCGCAGGCAGCCAGCAGAGCGGTCGCAATGCCGCGCCCTTCTGCGCCCTCTGCGACGGCGATAGCCTCAAGGTGCGCGGCGGGCGCATGGCTTAGCGGTTCGGGGCGCAGCGACGTCAGCGTAAAACCCAATAGCACGCCGTTGTCTTCAGCAACCTGCACGAGACAGCCGTCGGCGTCGCCATCAAGCCAGCGTTGCAGCAGTGCTGCGTCATCCTGCCAGAGATGTTGCGGCTCGCGGCGCTCAGGAATATCGAAACCCGCCAGGCGCGGCAGCAGGGCCTGCATTGCGGCGCCATCGGCTACCGTTGCGTCGCGGATCGTGTAGCTTTGGCTCACTTTCTTGCCTCTTTACGAATGACGAGTTTCAGGCCGGACCAGGTTTCGTCCACTGCGCAGACCTTGATATCGACCAGCTTCATTGGCAGGGCGACATCGCGAATAGTACCTTCACGAATGTCTGTTGAAACGCCAGACCCCTGCTTTGGCCATGACACCCAGATACAGCCATCCTGACGGATAATCTTCAGCAAGGCCGGCAGACGTCGGCGCAGCTCGTTTTCACGGGTCACAAAAACGTGGCAGAGATCAACATCCTTGCGCAGCTTCGCAGAGAGCGTTACATCTGCCGGTAGCGGGGCGACAAGCGACTCGTAGTGTTGCGGTGGATTGACAACGCGGACACGCGAGCCCTCCCGAATGCCGAGCTTCTTGAATAACGGTGTGCCTGAGTAACCAGCCACTGGCGATACAAGCCTCCTGTGATTATCAGCTGCGCTCAGTAACCAGCAGTTTGGCGGCAAGCAATACAAACACCGTCCCTGCCACGCGATTCATGACGCGCTGGGCCGCGTCCGAACGGGTCAGCCATTGCCCGATGGCGCCGGCAAACAATGCAACTGTGCCGAAGACCAGAATCGTCGACGCGGCAAATACTGCACCAAGCAAAAATATCTGCAGCACAAGCGAACCACGTTCCGGATCTGCAAACTGTGGCAGGAATGCAAGAAAGAAGATCGACACCTTGGGGTTGGTAACGTTCATGATGATGCCGCGCAGGTAGAGTCGCCGTAGCGGAATGGCCGGGGCCTCCTTGCCAGGTAAATTGCTCGCGCCGGCACGAAACGCCTGCCATGCAAGGTAGACAAGATAGGCCGCGCCGGCCATTTTCAGTGCCGTGAAAGCAACAGCCGACGTTTGAAATATCACGGCCACGCCAAGTGCTACGGCCGTCGTGTGCACTACCAAGCCGGTGCACAGGCCAAACGTCACAATCAGCCCGGCGCGCGGACCGCTTAGGGCAGACTGCGTCAGCACAAAAATATTGTCGGGCCCGGGTGTCAGCGCCAGCAAAATGCTGGCCAGAAAAAACACGAAAAGCACGTCAACCGGAATCATGATTCACGCTTTATTCATTGCGGATTGTTTTCTCACGTCAAACTTCGTCAGGCGGGCACGGTTTGGTCTGCGTAACCAATCCCGGAAGCCCTGCCAGGCGCCGGGCAGCACTGGCAGTCCGGAGAATTTCATTGCAGAGCCAGTCATCACAACCAGCGCCGGATCCGGCCCTTGAACTTGCGATATTCATCGCCGAACAACTCCTCGAGCATCGCCTCTTCGCGCAGTATGAAAACGCGGTGAATGATCAAAACGAAAACCGGCAAAATCAGAAAAGGCGTAAGGCTGCCCAGCAATACATCAACGCCAAGCAGGACCAACACCATGCCAAGGTACATTGGATTGCGCGTAAACCGGTAACAGCCGCCGGTGACGAGGGCAGTCGACTGCGTGAACGGCACGATCGGCGTTTCGGCGCGACTGAAGGCGCCTGCTGAAACGATCACCATGGCCAATCCCGCGGCAATGAGCAGGATGCCGGCATAATTCCACGGCGCGTTGATCAGCTGCATCGCAGGCGCCAGTTTGTGCGCCGCTATGGCACCCGCGAGTGCCAGCAGAAAGTACACGGGAGGCACCGGGCCACCGTGCTTTCTTTCAGTTTTCATTACTCCCCCTTCGTTGCGGGCCCTGGCGCTGTTCAGCTTCCTGCGCACGTCGCTCCGTTTCCACATCGAGAATGTCACGCACTGCCGCGATCAACGGATGGTCTGTCGTGTAGTCTCGCCCGTAGTGCAGATTGTAGCGGTAATCGAAGTCGTCAGGATTCTCGCCCTGGATGTGCTGGAGAATAGTCTCCAGCTTATCAAGGCCCTTGGCGAGGCGGGCTTCCGGCGTCTCGGCGGCTTCGTACTCGTCCCAGAGACTTGTAATCTCGCGCTGCAAGCGCGTCGGCAAGGGCCTGAGCAGCGTCAGGAGATCGCGCCGTTCTTGCGCGGCTTTGTCGGGCAGCCCGACTTGCAGTGGCGCAGGAATATCGCCGCCAACGGCCTCGCCGAGATCATGGATCAAGCACATCTTAACGAGTCTCGCAAAGTTGACCTGCGGAAACTCGTCCTCGAACACCAGCGCCATCAGACACAAGCGCCAGGAGTGTTCTGCAACACTTTCGGAACGACCCTCCGATGTATAGCAACGACGAATCGTGTTCTTTAGCTGTTCCGCGCCACGCAAAAACTCAATGAGTCCGATGAGTTCTGCTTTGTCCATGCGCCCTGTTCCCGGTGATACGAAAAGATTTGCCTAGGCTAGCAATAGCGATCTTCTGCGCTGCAGGTACAGGAGCAGCGAGTAGCAACCACCGGCGGCGAGCAGATGCTTGATTGAATGACCACTCAAGAGATTGTTAAGGCCCTGCATAAAATTCGCGTCATAGTACTCCGTCACCTTCGCGAGCGCATAGGCGGCCAGCGCGACACCCAGCAGATAGCCATGGCTGTAACGCGGCGGATAGAAGCAGAGCAGCAGCAGAATTAATCCGAGCGGCATGAACTGCACCCACAGGTAAAAGCGCAGGTCGTCGGTTTGCTGCCAGTAAAGCACCGAGGCTATGCCGATCAGCACGGCCGGCAGCAATGCCTTGCCTATACGCTTGCCCGGCAGGTATTCACGGCACAACGCGACCAGCAATCCCATGAAGCCGATGGTCATCGGCAGCCGATCCCAGACGAGCGAGCGATTGCTCGGCAGCCAGTGGTACCAGGCCGAGCCGACGCTGACGAGCGCCACGCCGGCAAAGAAGACGAGCCAGGCAAAGCGATTGTCTTGCAGACGATCATGCTGCACGGCCTTCATGCCCAGCAGACCAACGATGAGAAACGGGATATTGGACAGCACGTTCAGCGCATTGGGCAGGCCTAACATCGTGCGTTGATCAGCGAAACGATGATAGGCAAGATCCTGCGAGATCGGCCCGAGTGAAAAAGCCACCACAATCGTCGCCAGAACATACCCCAGCAAAATCAGGTTTCTTAAGCGAAAGTCGATGATAGTTTCCTCGTTCGGGTACTGGCTATCTTTACGACCCCAAGCCTCTTGCACGGGACCCGAAATAGCAAGCCCTCGCCTAATGTACCGCTGATTGTAGTCGGGGGTGCAAGCGCCCGGTTAGGTAGGTTTATCGCGCATGTAGTCGATAATGCCAGCCGCGTTTTGACAGGTGCGACGGCCTTCGTCTGGCCCATTCTTGTCTTGAGCGGCCGGCGCAGCCTGACAACATCCTCTTGATGCTAACCGCCGCTCAGCACTTTTTCGTATCAATTTGGATGCGCGTTATTTCTTTGCCATCTCTACCAAAGTAAACGTAGCTCACGGGAATCTGGTATTCGATGAGAACCTGAGAGTCAGGATTTTTGCATAAACTCTCTTGCAGTTTCGGCTTGGTTTTTTTGTGAATAACGGTTGGGTCGACTTGCGCGGCATCAAAGTTCACAAGCGTGTAGTGATAGCGAAGCCCCAGGCCGACGGCTACCGTCGCATCATGCCGGATTTCAGCATCGAGCATTCGCGGCAAACGTTTGTTTGCATCACTGGCAATCTGTTGCAGTGTTTTGCGGACCTCGGCGGCAGGCGCTTTAGTCTGTGCCACCGCCGCAGTAGAGGTTCCCGCCAGCAAAATGGCGGAGACTAAGAACAACCGGCCGCGACGAATAGTTGCACGTTTGGAATCAGGAATGCTGACGCACATCATGGTTTTCCTCCGGGCGGGATAACGGTTCGCATGCTGCACCATTCGACATGCTTCGACCGGGGCATTTATCCGGCGGTTCATTTCGAAACGGCAATATTTTGTGTGTGGAGATGGTGCGGGGAAGCGCTCGAAATGCGCTCCGCTGGCACTGGCGATGCGAGCACCGCGTACAGAGATTGCCTAATACGTCATATTATTCAATCACTTAAGAAGACTGTGCGCACGCAACGCCGTCCCTAAGATCAGCTCACTTGGCGTTGGGGTCAGTGGTTAACTGCCGCGCGCAACCAGGTGCCCGCCTTACCGAACCTGCATATGCTCGGCTCACAGCTAAAAGCGCATCGCCCGCAGCGCAGCCCGAGTATATGGCTGCCTGGTTGCGGTCAGCCGGCGTCTTCCGCAAGTTCGGGGACGACAACCGCAGCATGACAGTTGCCGCCTTCGTACAGGCCGCGCAAATACGCACGGCGCAATGCCGCGCGGTCCACACGGTCGGCGGCGAGCCGCTGCTTGTCTTCCCGATTCGATGCGGCGTTGACAGTCTGGATCACCGGTTGAAACGGGCCCATGATGGTCTGCAACACCAGGTTTTTGCCGTAGCTACCCCAGCGCGCGCCCGCGGTCGCCGGCGCAAGCGGCGGTCCATCAACAACCGGGCCACCCAAGCCACTGTCCAGGGATGCGATCTCGTTCGCTATCAATTCGCAGTGTTCGCCGGGATTACTGGCGACTGCGGGCACATAAACCGAAGGCACCGCGGGCGGCTGCTCCGGCGACTGGGCACAGCCGTAAGCAGAAAGGCACATGACAATGGAACCCACTTTCAGGAATTTTTTCATCGAGCTAACCCTTGAGATATTGAACTGCGCCGCGCACGCTAACACAGTTTCTGTGGCCGTTCGTCGGATCATTGTGAACAATTGTATAGTCGGAATCGCGCTCGGCGAGCTGCGGGAATCGTCACGCAATGCCGAGTTGTCACGCACACTGAATCTGCCGGAACATCGTGCGTGCCACCAGAGCCAAAGCCCGTTTCGGGAAACCGCAGGGATGGCAAATCGTTATGCAGACTGCCACTCCTGGCCTAGCTTGGTGGCGGCTGCGGTTGCTTGAATGTAAAGACTTCAGCACCCGGCCCGCGCTTCCGAATCTGTTCAAGTTTCTTCCTGGCGATTTCTTCATCAGGTAACTCGCCTGCTTTTACCCACCACAGCACGGCATAGGCATCCGACATTCTTTCGAACCATTCCTTGCGCCGTCGCATAACTTCGGTGTGTGCCGTTCGGTATACAAAATTTTGCAAGGATTCTATATCGCGCCAAAGCGAGATGTTGACGATAAAATCTTCGCCGAACGGGCGAATGGCCGTCGCGTTGCCGTCATCTGTTTGAAGGCGCCAGACGAAACCGGGTGATCCCTCCGCCAGCGCATTGATGCGGTCGAGATCCGCCACGAAATCCGCCATGATCCGCGAGTCAAGCGGCGCCCGCATTTTTGCGATATTCAATTGCGCGAGATGATAGTCAGCCACAATGCGTCGACCTGGTTCCCATTCTATATTTCGCCGCCGCCAGGTTACACAAACGCATAAAACAGAAACGCGCCGAATACGGCCGCGATCAGCCCGGCTATACGCCCGAACGATCCCAGCAACTGCATCGCCCATCTCAACAGCCTGACGAAATTCTGCCGACCGATTACCGCCAGCCCCAATGCTGCACCAACTACTATCCAGCCAAGCCAGTGCATCGCGACCGGATAACGCGACGAGTCGGCGTGATAAACAAGCACCAAACCAAGCAACAATCGCGCACCGACCGCGAACACATGCAGCTCAAGCCGATCCACGTTTTTCTCGAGGAATGAACGAATTACCAAAGGCTTTACGATCAATGAAATACCACTGACCGTTATCAGGAGTGCGAATATGAGAATTACGATTGTCATAGCTGACGCCTGTATCAATAGGTGCGCGCGGATTCGTCAAGCCCGCTCTGAAGCCGGCGTAGATCAAAATTCTACGCTGGCAATCGCCTTCGCAACGACGTTGTCAGGATTATGCCTACCGAACTTGCAAACAATAGAGCAACAAACACTCTACGCGTTTACAGCGGCGCTGTCCTCCGGGACGGCGCCACGAACTCACGCGGTCCGCTTGCGCTTGCTCACATAGAACGTAATCGCTGCCGAAAAAACCTCGACATTACTGCTGTCGCGTACCCCCAGCGGTACAACCACGTCGCCCTCGACAACTGTCTGCGGGTCGATTCGACAGGTCGCTGTCAACGTACCCCTGGCTTTCGCCAGGTACTGAACCGTCATGGCCCTGGGTATCCACCGGAGGTGCTTCGGTATGGTGGCATCGAGCGCCATGCCTCCGACCAGTTCCGCCAGCGTACAAAGCGCACCGGCATTGATGGTACCGATATGATTGCGCAGCCCTCGCCGATCCTGCATTTCCACGACGCACAGCGACGGCTCAAGCTTTAGCACCCGCGGCCGAATCTTGCCGAAGAACGGCGCGAACAACCCGATGCCCCGATTAAAAAGAAACGCACCGAACGGCAGACGATGCAACCTTCGGTAAGTGTCGAGAAAATTATTCATGCGTGGCCATTTTCAAGAGTCAGTTTCTCGTCCGCCGCTACGGCAGGACAGCCAACCGTCCGCTATGCGGTAATCGGCACATAGTTGCGAACCTGCTTGATACGATCAAACCAGCCGTTGATCGCTTCGTAGTTGGCAAGGTCGAAGCCACCCTCGTGCGCGACATGCGTATAGGCGTAGAGCGCTATATCGGCGATCGAGAACGTTTTCCCGACAAAGTACGGCTGTTTTTGCAAATGCTGTTCCATGATATTCAAAGCGGCGTAGCCACCGGGCCGTTTCTCGTCAAGCTGTGCCC
>JBATFU010000191.1:0-4299 GCA_049665065.1 Woeseia sp.
AACAGGGAGAACTACGCATTATGAGACGCCGTCGCATCCTGCTCATGACGCATGAAGACCTGGTTCCGCCGGAGAGCATCGAGGGGCTCACCGAGAAACAGATCGACGAGTTTCGCACCGAGCACAACGTCTTCACGACGCTGTACAACCTGGGGCACGACATTCGTGTGCTGGGCATCGGTGATCACTTGTCGACCCTGCGTGAAACCATTCGCGAGTGGAAGCCGCATGCGGTTTTTAACCTGCTCGAAGAATTCTCCGGCATTCCGTCCTACGACCAGCACGTCGTTGCCTACCTTGAGCTGGTGCGACAACGTTACACGGGCTGTAACCCGCGCGGCCTTATGTTGTCGCGCGACAAGGTGCTGACGAAACAGGTATTGGCGTGGCATCGCGTTGCGACGCCAGCATTCCACCTGTTTCCGTATGACAAACGCTACGTCGCCCCGAAGAAACTGGAGTCCCGCTTCCCGCTGTTCGTCAAGTCGGCAACGCTGGATGCATCGCTTGGCATCGCGCAGGCATCGATCGTCGACGACATGGACAAACTCAAGGAGCGCGTCACGTTCATTCACGAGCAGGTGCAAAGCGACGCGCTGGTCGAGGAGTACATCGAGGGCCGCGAGCTTTACATCGGCGTGCTGGGTAACTCGCGACTGACAACGCTACCCGTATGGGAACTCGATTTCGGCACCTTGTCGGAGGCGCAGGCCGGCATAGCAACGCGCAAGGTGAAATGGGACCGCAAATACCAGAAGAAGCACGGCATCAAAACCGGACCGGCCAAGGGGCTGACGAAAGCCGACACCGACCGGCTGGAGCGACTCGCGAAACGCATCTACCGCGCCCTGCATCTCAGTGGCTATGCGCGGCTGGACTTCCGCATGCGCCCAGATGGCAGCGTATTTCTGCTGGAGGTGAACGCCAACCCTGACCTGACCTACGGTGAAGATTTCGCTGAATCTGCTGAATCGATCGGGCTTAATTACGAAAAACTGCTGACGCGAATTTTGAACCTTGGACTTTCGTACATGCCGGAGTGGCGGATGTTTGAGTAAAAGAACTTCGGTTCGACCCCGATTTTCGATTTTTGCTAAATGCGTTGGCAGGAGAAACAGTGAAAGCCTTTTGACAACAGCATTTCCTGTATACTTATGCACAAATACGGAGGCAAAGTTATGCGTAATTTGAAGACCGCACTGGGAGTGCTGCTTGTGCTGCCAGTGGTAATCGGCTGTAACCCGAATTCACCGGAATTTGTGCTGCCAGAGGGCGACGCCAGGAATGGGCAGGCGCTGTTCGTCTCTTACAGTTGCACCTCTTGTCATACGGTACGCGATCTCGAGCTGCCGCAGCCCGAATTCGAAGGACCCGTTAAGATTCCGCTGGGTGGCGGTGTTAGCAAGCTCAAATCGTACTCCGAACTCGTGACCTCAATAGTCAACCCGTCGCACAAGTTGTATGAGCGCAGGCGCGCGGAAGACGTCAGCCAGGATGGCGAGTCACTGATGGCGGTCTACAACGACAGGATGACCGTCACCGAGTTGATCGACATTGTCGCGTTTCTTGAAACAAGATACACGAAACTCGAACGGCCGAAAGTGAAATACACCGTTCACAAATATTAATTATGGAAAGGTGTCAGTTTTTGTTTCAATAACGATCGCCTGATTATCGGGGCAAGCAACTGCGACCTGTTATTTCGAAACTTGAGCCTGTCGTGCTCGGTACTCTGCTACAACTGAAGACGTCGCATAGCAACGGTAAAGCGGCGCGCCGCCGTTCACTAGATCACCGCCGCGGATAACGGCACACCCTGCTGTTTCGTGGCGTGGCGATAGGCCCGAGCCGGAAAAAAGGGCGAACTGCGTCACTCAACGCAGCCTGAAAGCTCGCTAACCTGATCGAACGGACAAAGTCTCTGTTTTTTGCACCGACAGGGAATCACTTTGAGCAAAGGCGCCTGGGCGTCGAAATCCACTGATGTGGGCCGCGTCCGGGAATCTACAGGACACGACATCTTGAAAGATCGCCAGAAAAATCAGGCAGCAAACGGTGCTGCTGCATTTATTTCCCCGGACTGGACGTTTATCGCGTCCGCCGCTGGCGTGCTGGTCGAATCCGTATCCGGTGATACATCGGTTGAGGGCTTCTGTCCTCGCCGGGAACCAGGCGTCGATATCACCGCCGGCTTACCTGGCGAGGTAGCCACCCAGATCAAGATGAACATTCGCAAGGCGCTGCGCAGCCGTGCGGAGACTACGTTTCAGTTCGACATTGAATCTGCCGCGCGGCGCTACGAATTGCGTCTGATGGTGGCAGGCCGCTCCAAAGTCATGTGTGTGTTACGAGACCTGCAACGCTTTCCCGCTGGCGATACACAGAGCGCGTCCGATACCGCCATCCTGGCGCGAATTTCTAACAATGCCGAAATGCTGCTGGACGCCGCAGTCAGCGATGCGCGACTCCGCGAGCGCAGCCTGGCAGTTATGGTTATCGGTCTCGACCAGTTCGCGACGTTAACCAGGCGCATGGCCAAGCCCGTGCGACGCAAGCTGCTTAATGTCGCGAAGCAACGCATTGAAGATTGTTTGAGGCGCTATGGCAGGCATACCTGCGACAGCGTGGAAGAGCCAAACCCCAACGACATTACGCGCCTCGACCACGAAGAATTCATGGTGGTGCTGCAGGACATCGAGAGTCGCGACGCCCTGCGCGAGATAGCCAACCGCATTCGTGTGGCCTTTGTCAGCCCGCTTGAATTCGAGGAACACCAGCTTCTGATCGAGCCCGTTGCCGGTATCGCCATGCATCCCGGCGATGGCGACACCGGCGGCGAACTTCTGAAGCATGCGCGCGTAGCACTCGATGAAGCGAGCATCCGCGGTAATGACGGCTACGAGTTTTACTCGAGTACCATGCGGTTCCGCGCGGTCAAGCGGATCGACGAAAAGACCGAGCTGGGCTGGGCCATCGACAACAATCAACTCAGTCTGCGATACCTGCCGCGCATCGATCTGAAGACCGGTTGCGTGACGGGTCTCGAGGCATTGCTGCGCTGGGAACATCCGCTGCGTGGCATCGTGGCACTCGACGAAGTGCTTCCTGTCGCAGAGGCATCCGGCCTGATGCGGCCGCTCGGCGAGTGGATCCTGGAATCTGCCTGTACGCAGGCGGAACGCTGGCAGCGCGATATAAAAAACATGCCTCCGGTGTCCATCAACCTTTCCGAATCCGAGTTCTCCCGCGATGGCCTGACGGCCGTGGTCCTCAACACGCTCGAAGCCTCGGGCCTGCCACCCGCCGCCCTTGAACTTGAGATAGGCGAAAAATCGCTGACGCGCTCAAGCAACGCCGAACTGATTCTCGAGAAGCTGCGGGGCATCGGCATTGGTCTCGTCATTGACGACTTCGGTGTAGGGTATTCTTCGCTCGCACGCCTGGCGCGCCTGCCCATTCAGGCAATCAAAATTGACCGGTCCTTTATCAATCGATGTCAGATCGATTCGCCCGAACGCTCGGTCTGCGCGGCAACCATAGCCATGGCGAAAAGCCTCGGACTGACGGTGATTGCAGAAGGCGTCGAAAGCTTTTCCCAAATCGATTTTCTCCGCAAGGAAGGCTGCGACGCGCTGCAGGGATTCCTGGTGAGCGAGCCACTGGAGATCACTGCTGTGCCCGATTTCATCGCCGCCAATCTTGCCGTCCGGCCAGATGCTTCTGTCATTGGCATCGACGTACTGCGCTCGCGTTTTCGCACGTCCGAGGCAATTTGACACAGCCATTATGTGACGCCCGTCACATTCTGCAGCCACCTGCGCCATCGCTGCACACGTCCATTTCCGGTCCCGAATTGGTGAAATAGCGCCACGCTGATCGAAGCAGGCAGTCGATCCGCACAACGCAAACCGGGATTAAGCATATGAACTACTGGACATCACTTAAGTTAGCCGCCATCACCGCAACCCTTGCGGTTACAGCCGGACTTTTCCTCCTGCAGCCCACGGCAGAGACGGAAGTTCGTACGAGCTATATCGTGCAGGGCCAGAGTTTCGAGGCCGTGCTTGATGCCGTCAGCGAACTCGATGCCGAGGTCACTCATGAGTTGCGAGTCATTCGCTCGGTAGCCGTGAACCTGACGGAAGGCCAGGCAAAACGCCTGCTGAAACAGGCCGCCGTAGGCCGTTTATTTGGTAATCAGGCCGTCGAAGTTTCTGGCAAACCTTCCAAGAGAACGAATAACACGACTTCAGCTGATGAGGGAACGGATAGCACGACTTCAGTTGATGTCAGTGAATC
>JBATFU010000192.1:0-2503 GCA_049665065.1 Woeseia sp.
TCTTTGCTGTCTTTCTCAGCTTTCTTGTCTTGTTTTCCCGAACCACCTCCGAGGTAGTCCTTGTAATGCATGTCGCCGCCTTTGCTTTTCATCTGGTTGTCTCCATACGTACCGTTTTATTGCACCCATTCTGATGCACTTTTTATGATGCGCTTTTTATTTGACGCACCCTTTCGAAAGCCGGGCTCTTCGAAAAGACTATTTCCCAATTGCCAATGAGTTCACGAGTAAGCGGTTGTGCGGGTTGTGAGAAAACTCGGGAATGGTCTTCGCTGTGCAACCCTGCAACGTGAGTTAAGTGACTCATCTTGTTGTTTCTATGTTGATGTTTTAGACGCTGCTGGTAACAGTGTCAACCGCAACATTCAGTTTGCCGTTGCCAGCTGATCGCTCACCCCAAAACTTGCTAAATAACGAATATTTATCAGTCACTTAGTGATGCCCCGCGGCGGCAGCAACAGGCCTTGCGTGCTGTGCCGAAAGCGCCAGATTTCGCTTATGTCAAGGAATCGTAATGCAGTTGCGAGGAAGACCTGGCGCGGGTATGCGAATTCACCCGGTGCCTATTCGCTGGCCGGCAGCGTGAAACTCAACTGGATCGCTGCCAGCTGCTCCGGCGCCTTGCCAATTTTCTCGAGGAAGGGGAGCCAGCGTGGGTCGTCTCGCAGGTTCTGCAGCAGCGCTTCACTCAGCAAGGCCCCGAGCCCCGGATCCGCAAGATCTACCGCGGCTTCCAGCCACTGGAATGCGGCATCGTTGTCGCCGCGAAAGGCGTATGCGCAGGCAATGTTGTAAGTCATGCTGTCGCCGAACCGTTGCTCCATTTCTGCGAGCGCACTGTCGCTTGTCATCGATCCTGCCAGTGCAGCCCCTTGCGCATCGCCTATCGACCCCGAGCTGTTAATGCCTGGGCCTTCTTTCGCTATTCGCTGTTCCAGTTCGTGCAAGGCGATGGATTGCGCCAGCAGTCGCCAGCTCTCGCGGTTTTCTTTCTGCAATGCGATGAGTGCTTCGTCGGGTCGCCCGGCCAGCGTGAGCGCTATGCCGAGGTTGTAATAAGCCAGCGAAAAATCCGGGCTGATCGCCAGCGTTTTCTCGAATACCTTTATCGCGTCTTCCGGACGATTCACCGTCAGGTATGCGAGCCCCAGCGTGTATTGCCAGCCGGGAGCCAGCGGATCGGCAGCGACTGCGTATTCGATCGGCGCTACTCCCTCTTCGAGCCGACCAATATTCTGCAAGAGAATGCCGATGCTACCCAGCACGCCCACATCACGCGGATCAAGCTCGAGTGCGCGCTCGTAGTAGTTTGCTGCCAGCGCGAGATCGGCGTTGTAGTACTGCGCGATGAACCCAAGACTGTCGTAGGCCGGCGCATACTTAGAGTCGATTTCAATCGCTTTAAGCGCTGCCTGCCGGGCAAGCTCGAATCCCTCTTCGGATGGTCGCAAACCGGTAATCGCCTGGTTGAGGTACGCTGCCGACATTTCGTCCCACGCCGGCGGGTAGTTCGGATCTATGGCAAGCGCCTGTTGGTAGAGGTTTATGGCATCGCCATAGCCTTCGGCGGTTCCCTGGCGGCGCTGGTGGCGCGCCTGCAGGAACAACGCATAGGCAATCGGATCGGTCTCGCGCTGCTCAGGCACGCTGATTTGCAGGGTGCCTTTGATCTGCTCAACGACGTCGTTCGCAATTTCATCCTGAATCTGAAAAATATTCTGCAGCGTGCGATCGAAATTCTTCGACCAAAGCTGCGTGTCCGAATCAGCCTCGATTAACTGTGCGGTGATTCGCACCTGTTCACCGGCTTTGCGCACGGAACCATCCAGCACGTAACTTACATTCAGGCGGTCGGCGATTTCTGGAATACTGAGGCCCTGGTCTTTGAACGCGAACGCGGAGGAGCGCGAGGTGACGCGCACCTCCGGAATACTGGCAAGCAGGTTCAGCAATTCTTCCGAGACGCCATCGGAAAAGTAGGACTGGTCCCCCGCGGGCGACATGTCCACAAACGGCAGGACCGCAATTGAGCGATTTCCCGCACTGGCGATGATTGCCTCGCTGCGACCCTCTTGCCGGGCGGTTTCCTGCAACTCGGCATCGCGTACCGGATCGAGGATGAATTTGTCGAACGCAAAATAGCTAAGCGCAATTGCGAGCACGATCAGGATACTGCGATCCAGCACCTTGCCAGTGCGATCAGCAATTGACGCTTCTCTGCTAACGTCCTTGTCGAGTTTCAGGCCCTCCGGCGTCAGTTCGAATATCCAGGAAAAGATCAGCGCCGGAATAAAGCCAATTGCCAGCGTGATAACGAGAACCCTGACCGCACCCGCGCCAAACCCAAACGCTGGAAAAATCGTCTCCACCACCTGGATGATGAGCCAGGCCGACACGGCATAGGCTGCGGCAACGCGAAACACGTTGCGGCGCCGGAGCTCGTCAAACAGCTTCATATCGAAAATCTGCCATCGTTCATGGCTGCAAGTATGGGTTAGCTGTC
>JBATFU010000193.1:0-2045 GCA_049665065.1 Woeseia sp.
CGCTGACGGTCAGGGAATCAATGATGCCGTCCGCCGGTGCCGGCACATCCATTGTGGCCTTGTCAGTCTCGAGCGTAATGAGCCCGTCTTCGCGAGCGACTTTGTCGCCGCTGGCAACCAGGACTTCGATGACTTCGACATCTGCGAAGTCACCGAGGTCGGGAATGATGATGTCAGTGTTGTCCGACACGCTTTGCTCCAATGCTGCAGGGTTACAGGGTGACCGGATCGGGTTTTTCCGGATCGATCCCGTATTTCTCAATCGCCGCGGTAACCGTCTTCTGGTCCAGCGCGCCGTCGTCCGCCAATGCCTTCAGCGCCGTGACCGCGATGTAGTGCTTGTCGACTTCGAAGAACTGGCGCAGGGATTTGCGATCGTCAGAACGCCCGTAGCCGTCAGTGCCCAGCGTGACAAACGAACCGGGAATCCAGCGCTGCACCTGGTCGGGTACGATCTTCATGTAATCGGTCGCCGCGATGTACGGGCCTTTGCGGCCGGCCAGCGTTTTCTCGAGATAACTTTGCTTCGGCGGGTGCTCCGGGTGCAGCTGGTTCCAGCGCTCGGCAGCCAGTGCATCGCGCCGCAGTTCGTTGAAACTCGTCACCGACCAGACATCTGACGGAATGCCGAAATCTTTTTCAAGTAATTCGGCAGCGGCGATTACCTCACGCAGGATCGTGCCGGAACCCATCAACTGTGGCCGCACCTGGCCCTGACCACCAACCTGCAGCAGGTACATGCCTTTCAGGATGCCGTCTTCGACACCGCTTGGCATGGCAGGATGCACATAGTTTTCATTCATGCAGGTGATGTAGAAGAACACGTTCTCCTGCTCACCAATCATGCGCCGCATGCCGTCCTGGATAATGACTGCGAGTTCGTAGGCGTACGTCGGGTCGTACGACACGCAGTTTGGCACGGTGGAGGCGGCAACGAGGCTGTGACCATCCTGGTGCTGCAGGCCTTCGCCCGCGAGTGTCGTGCGCCCTGCCGTGCCGCCGATCAGGAAGCCGCGTGCTTGCTGATCGCCGCCGGCCCAGATGAAATCGCCGATGCGCTGGAAGCCGAACATCGAGTAGTAGATGTAAAAAGGCACCGTTTGCACATCATGGTTGCTGTAAGAGGTACCCGACGCCAGCCACGAACAGAACGCACCCGCTTCGTTGATACCCTCTTCGAGAATCTGGCCTTTCTTGTCCTCACGGTAGAACATCAGCTGGTCCGCATCCTGGGGCGTGTACAGCTGGCCTTTCGATGCGTAGATGCCCACCTGGCGGAACATGCCTTCCATGCCGAAGGTGCGCGCCTCGTCGGGCACGATCGGCACGATGTGTTTGCCAATCTGCTTGTCGCGAATGAGTGATGTCAGAATGCGCACGAACGCCATCGTTGTAGATGCTTCGCGCTCGCCGGTACCCTCGAGCTGGTTCTTGAACATCTCCAGCGGCGGAATATGCAGCGGCTTCGATTTCATGCGCCGCTGCGGCAGGAAGCCGCCGAGCGCCTTGCGTCGTTCGTGCAGGTATTCGAGTTCCTGGCTGTCCGGCGCAGGCTTGCAGAACGGTACACTGTCGATGTCTTTGTCGGACACCGGAATGTTGAAACGATCGCGGAATATCTTCAGCGCATCGATGTCGAGCTTCTTCTGCTGGTGCGCAATATTCTGGCCTTCACCGGCGGCGCCCATGCCGAAACCTTTGACGGTCTTGATCAGGATGATGGTCGGCTGACCTTTGTGACGCACGGCGGCGTCGTAGGCAGCATGCACTTTCAGCGGATCGTGGCCACCGCGATTCAGGCGCCAGATTTCGTCGTCTGACATATTTGCGACCATCTCGGCCGTTTCCGGGTAGCGGCCAAAGAAGTTTTCGCGGACGTATGCGCCGCCTTTCGACTTGAAGTTCTGGTACTCGCCGTCGACACATTCTTCCATCACGCGACGCAACAGACCCTGGTGGTCTTTTGCCAGCAGCGGATCCCAGCGCGAGCCCCAGATCACCTTGATAACGTTCCAGCCGGCGCCACCGAATGCCGCCTCGAGTTC
>JBATFU010000194.1:0-8822 GCA_049665065.1 Woeseia sp.
ATAAACGGCAAGGCGTACATCGCATCAACAAAACGCATCATCAGCGAGTCAATGCGGCCGCCGAGATAACCGGCAGTCGCGCCGTACAGGACGCCGATGAACAGGCTGACGAAACTGGCGACGACGGCGACCAGCAGCGTGACCTGCGTACCCATCATCGTGCGCACAAACAAATCGCGGCCAAGTCCGTCCGTGCCAAATAGATGCAGGTTGGCAAGCGACGGCGGGAGCAGGCCTGCGTCGAAATTCGCGGTGCGATAACTGTGCGGTGATACGAGTGGCCCGACGATCGCAACGAGCGCCAGCAGCATCAGCAGGCCGAAGCACCAGCGCACGACGCCGCTGCGGAACGAACGCTGCAGCAATCTTTGCAGCGCCGCCATCATTGCTTGCGAATCCGCGGATCAAGAAAGCCGTAGCAAATATCGACCAGCAAGTTCAATACGATGACGAGCGATGCATAGAAGATGACGATGCCGAGCACCAGGGTGTAGTCGCGGTTCAGCGCACCGCGCACGAACAGCTGCCCAAGCCCCGGGATGCCGAAGATTTCTTCGACCACGACAGAGCCCGTCAGCACGCCCGCAATGGCCGGACCCATGTACGACAGGAGCGGCAACATAGCGGGCTTTAAGGCATGCCGGCGCACGATGCGCCCGCGGGAAAGGCCCTGCGCTCTCGCGGTGCGAATGAAATCGCTTTGCAGTACGTCGATCATGCTCGCCCGGGTTAAGCGCATGATGTAGGCGATCTGTGGAAGTGCGAGCGCAATGACCGGCAACACGTAGCGCGTCGTGGCATTGCTGCCGGTCCAGCCGGCCGGCAGCCAGCCACCGTAGACCGCAAAAAACAGCACCAGCAACGGCGCAAAAACAAACACCGGCAACGAGATGCCGGTCATCGCCAATGCGGACAGCAATCTGTCCCTGCGTTGCCCGCGGGCGAGCGCCGCGGCAATACCGGCGCCGATGCCCAGCACGATCGCCAGCAACATCGCCAGGGCGCCGAGCTTTAGCGAAACCGGGAAGGCCGCAGCGATCAGTTCACTGACCCTGTAATCGCGATAGCGGTAAGACGGACCGAGATCGCCCTGCAGCAAACCGGACAGGTAGCGCCAGAATTGCTGCGGCAGCGGTTCGTCGAGGTGATAGGCGGTAAGGATGTTGGCTTCGACGTCGGGCGGCAGGGCGCGGTCTTCATCGAACGGCCCGCCCGGCGCAATGCGGACCATCGTGAACGCAATTGCGATGACCAGCAGCAAGGTCGGTATCGCCGACAGCAGGCGAAACAGTGCAAAGCGGATTGCACCGGTCTTTTGCATCGTTTTAATCGCCCCGTTTGGCTGCCACGCGAATGGTGTTAGTCGTGTTCCGGTTCGCGAAGGCTCAGGTGCTGACTGTAGTGAAAATCCAGCACATTGTCTTGCCAGCCGTCGACCCGTGGACTGACGAGGTGTTTGCTGACGTGGTAGTACAGCGGTATCACCGGGTGATCGTCGAGCAGGACGTGCTCGGCCTCTTCCATGAATACGCGGCGGCGCAGCGGTTCTGTTTGCTGCGCGGCACTCTTCATCAGTGCATCGAAACTCGGGTTGCTGTAGTTCGTCAGGTTCGACGGGTTGTCGGACTCGAACATCGACAGAAAACTGTTGGCGTCGTTGTAGTCGCCGTTCCAGCTCAGGCGAAACACTTCCGTCTCGCCGCCTTCACGAATATTCGCCACCAGCACCCGAAACTCTTCGTTGACGAGTTTTGCCTCGAATCCCAGTACATCGCGCCACATCGCCTGGATCGCGAGCGCGATGCGCTCATGCGTTTCCGCGGTGTTGTAGCGAATCTCCAGCTCGAGTGGCCTGTCGTCACCGTAACCGGCGTCGCGGTACAGGCGCCGCGCGATTTCGTGCCGCTCCTCGCGCGGCAGGTCCGCGTAGCTGAAACGTGCCGGTTCGTAGTTGAAGACGCCCGGCGGCACCCAGCTATACGCGGGTTGCTCACCCCGTGCGGTGACTTTCTCGGTTAGCACGTCACGATCGATTGCCATCGACAGCGCCTGCCGCAGGTCCGCGTCTGCGCCGAGCTTCGGCTGCCGCAAATTGAAGCCATAAAAATAGGTGCCAAGGAACGGAGCGACACGCAGCTCGGCGGGCCGATCGCGCAATACCTGTGCGTAGGCATCGCTGGGTACCGTGGAGGTGATCTCGAGTTCGCCGGCACGATAGCGGTTGAGTTCGGCAGCGGCTTCGACCGTGACGTGAAAGCGGACCTTGCCGATCTCCGTGTTCGCTGCGTCCCAGTAGTGCGTGTTGCGACTCAGCTCGATAAATGCACCGAGTTCCCAGGCATCGAGCTTGTAAGCCCCGTTGCTGACAAGCTTGCCGGCGCGGGCGAAATTGTCGCCGTGAGCAGTGATGCTCGGTGCATGCACCGGGCTCGCGCTGGGTAACGCCAGCAGGCTCAGGAAATACGGCACCGGGTATTCGAGTTGCACGACGAGCTCGCCTGGCGTTTTCGCAAACACGCCGAGCGTTTCCGGCTTCTGCTCGCCGCTGACGATAGCGCTCGCGTTTTCAATCGCGATCAGATGCTCGGCATAAAACGCGGCGGTTGCCGGATTTATCAGTCGGCGAAAGCTGTAGACAAAGTCGTCGGCGGTGACCGGATCGTTGTTCGACCAGCGGGCGTCCGGGCGCAGCCAGAAGGTATAGGTCAAACCGTCTTCGGAAATGTCCCAGCGCTCGGCGGTCGCGGGTATCAGCTGGCCGTCAGCAGAATAACTGGTGAGCCCTTCGAACAGATCGCGCAGCACCGTGTGTGCCTGGGTCGTGCGGCTGTGATGCGGATCGAGCGACTCCGGTTCCGGGCCGACGCCACGATTCAGGATAGAAGTATCCTGCGGCTGCGAACAGCCGCCCGCGATCATGAGTGCCGCAAGGACTGCCGCTAAGTGAAACGTTCGGTGCATCGTGGCGTGTCTCATTCCTGCTGGCGGGCAACGCGAGGTTGCCCCGAGCTTAACTCAAAGCAATCTGGATTTGTCGAGCAATATCAGGAGGCTACGGCACGACCGTGGCGAGGGATCAGGCGCTCTTGCGGTAATTCATCTTTTTCAAATGAATGAGCAGCAGCGAGATCGTTGACGGCGTTACACCCTCAAGGCGCGACGCCTGGCCCAGCGTCTCCGGCCGCACGGCGGCGAGCCGCTGGCGGGCCTCGTTGGAGAGGCCGGTAACCGCCGCGTAATCGATGTCGCCTGGCAGGCGCAGCGACTGCTGTTTTTCATGGCGCGAGATCTCGCGCTGCTGACGATCGATGTAGCCCGCGTACTTGGTCTGCACATCGAGTGCCGCGGCGATCTCGTCAGCCAGTTCGGCCTCAAGCTCACCGTGCCACGGCGCATGACCGACCGCCGATAGCCGCGTGATGAGCTGGTAGTTGTACTCGGGCCGCTTCAGCAGGTCATCGGCATGGCCCTCGCGCTGCAGCTCGCTGCCAAGCAGCGCGCGATCCGCGTCATTCAGATCAGCCGGGCGCACCATGATGTTCTTCAGTCGCTGCTGCTCCGCGACGATCGCTTCGCGTTTCTTGTTAAATGCGCGCCAGCGCGCGTCGTCGACGAGTCCAAGGTCGCGACCGATCGGCGTCAGCCGCTCGTCCGCATTGTCTTCGCGCAGCATCAGCCGGTATTCCGCGCGACTCGTGAACATTCGGTACGGCTCGCTGACCCCGCGCGTGATCAGGTCGTCTACCAGCACGCCGAGATACGCCTCGTGCCGTGCCGGGCGCCAGCCGCTGCTGTCACGCGACTTGCGCGCTGCGTTGATGCCCGCAAGCAGTCCTTGCGCGCCGGCTTCTTCATAGCCGGTTGTGCCGTTGATCTGGCCGGCGAAATACAGGCCCTGCAGGTAGCGCGTCTCGAGCGTGGCTTTGAGATCGCGCGGATCGAAATAGTCGTACTCGATTGCATAACCCGGTTGCGTGATGACCGCGTTTTCGAAACCCGGTATCGAACGCACAAAGGCCTCCTGCACTTTGGCCGGCAGACTCGTGGAGATCCCGTTCGGATAAACGACGTCCGTCGTCAAACCTTCCGGCTCGACAAATATCTGGTGCGAGGTTTTGTCGGCGAAACGCACGATCTTGTCTTCGACCGACGGGCAGTAGCGCGGGCCGACGCCCTCGATCATGCCGCTGTACATGGCCGACTGGTCGAGCGCGGCGCGCACGATGTCGTGTGTTTCTTCCGTGGTGCGCGTGATGTGACAACTGATTTGCTGCGGATGCTCACTGCGACGACCGAGGAACGAAAACACCGGCACGGGACTGTCGCCAGGCTGCTCGAGCATCGCGTCGTAGTTAAGGCTCTTGCCGTCAAGGCGTGGCGGTGTGCCGGTTTTCAGGCGCGCCACCCGGAACGGCAGTTCGCGCAGGCGCTGTGCAAGTCGTATGGAAGGCGGATCGCCCACGCGGCCGCCGGGCCGCTCTTCCTGGCCAACGAGGATGCGGCCGCCGAGGAACGTGCCCACGGTCAGCACGACAGTAGGCGCCGAGAACCGGGTGCCGTCTGCGCAAATCACACCGCCGATTTTTTCACCATTCACTATCAGGTCATCGACGCTGTGCTCGACAATCTCGAGACCCTGCTGCTGCTCGAGGATTTCACGAATGGCGTTTCGATACAGCTCGCGGTCAGCCTGCGCGCGCGTCGCGCGCACCGCCGGGCCTTTGCTGGCGTTCAGTGTGCGGAACTGGATGCCGGCACGATCGATCGCGCGCGCCATTGCGCCACCCATTGCATCGATCTCTTTTGTTAAATGCCCTTTGCCGATTCCGCCAATTGCCGGGTTACAGCTCATCTGACCGAGCGTCGCACGCGCATGCGTGACGAGCAGCGTGCGCGCGCCGCTACGAGCCGCAGCAAGTGCGGCCTCGGTGCCGGCATGACCGCCGCCGACAACGATGACGTCGTATCGAGACTCTTTGTGCATGCTTCTGCGGGTCGAGTGATTGATAAGGGGACGCAGGATTCTAATGTGACGCCGGTGCGCTTGCCACAAACCTTTACTTGGTTTTGCACAATCGGGAAGATAAGCGGCCCCTTCGTCGAGGATCCCGCACTTGAAGCCCATGCTGTTCGCGTTGATAGCCGTTAGCGGTTTGCTGCTTGGTTCGCCGTCAATCGCCGCCGATGAGGGCATAGACCTGCGCGATTGCCGCATTTACGCGGGACCTGGCTATCCTGGCATCAAAGCGCGCTGCGGTATTTTGCTGCGGCCTTTGAATCCGGCAGATCCGTCGTCACCCAATATCGACCTGCACGTCGCTATCGTCCCTGCGCTCACGCTGCAGCCCGAAACCGATGCCTTCGTGCCGATTGCAGGCGGACCCGGGCAATCGACGATCGAATTTTACGCGGCACAAGCGGGGGCGTTTGAGAAAATTCGCCGCAAGCGTGACATCGTGCTGATTGATCAGCGCGGCACCGGCGACTCGTCGCCTCTTAGCTGCGACATCGAAGACGCCGCCACCGGCAACGACATGAGCGACGCAGAGATTCGCGCGGTTACCGAAGAATGTCTCTCGGCCCTGCCGCAGGATCCGCGTTACTTTACAACGAGCGTCGCGGTGCAGGATCTCGAAGCACTGCGGAAGGAGCTGGGTTACACCCAGTTCAATTTATACGGCGTGTCGTATGGCTCGCGCGTTGCGCAGCATTTCGCCCGGCGCTACCCGGATGCAACACGCACGCTAATACTCGATGGCGTCGTGCCTCCACAGCTCGCGCTGGGTCCCGAGATTGCGCTTGAGGCACAACGCGCCCTGCAAACTGTCTTCGCTCGCTGCGCCGAGAATGCTGCGTGCGACCAACGTTTCCCGAACCTGGCGCAACGCTTCAGTGCCTTGAAAGAGCAGCTGCAGGCACAGCCCGTAACGGTGGACGTGCCCGATCCGACCAGCGGTAAACCTGACACTCTAGAATTCGGCAGCACCGAGCTTGCCGGCGCGTTGCGCTTGCTGAGTTACAACCCGATGACCATTGCGCTGATGCCCCTATTGATCAGCGAGGCGGCGGACGGCAATTTCCTGCCGCTCGCCGCGCAACACCTGATGAGCAGTAACGCAATGGAAGAGGCTTTGAGCATCGGCATGCACAACGCCGTGGTCTGCACCGAGGATGCGCCGTTTTATCGCGAGAGCGAACTGCCGCGCGAGGCGCTCGCGCAGACCTACATCGGCGCCATCCTGCTCGAAAGCATGCAAACGATGTGCGGCGTATGGCCTGCGGGCATGATCGATGCGGAATTCAAGGAGCCGCTTACAACGGATCTGCCGGTGTTGCTGCTGTCCGGCGCTGAAGACCCGATCACACCGCCTGCCTACGCCGAGCGCGCGATGGTGAACATGCGAAATGCGAAGCATCTCATTGGCAGAAACCAGGGACACGGCCTCGCACCCACTGGCTGTGTGCCAAATATCATGGCGGACTTTGTCAGCGCAGCATCCGTGGCCGCGCTCGATAGCGAGTGTATGGAGCGACTGTTCGCAATGCCGTTCTTCCTCGATTTCTCGGGGCCCGCGCCATGATCAAGGTCAGTGACCTGCACAAATCCTTCGGCAAGGTGAAGGCCGTTGACGGCGTCAGCTTTGAAGCGCAGGACGGGCGCATTACCGGCCTGCTTGGACCAAACGGCGCCGGCAAATCAACCACGCTGCGCACGCTGTACACGGTTTTGAAACCGGACAGCGGCAGCGCCAGCATCGATGGCATTGATGTAGTGACGGACAGCCTCAAAGCCCGTGAGCGCCTTGGCACCCTGCCGCACGGCGCCGGCTTGTACCCGCACCTGACCGCTCGCGAGAACATTCGTTATTACGCGCGCCTGTACAACATGCCGGATGCTGAGATCGAGGCGCGCATCGAAACGCTGATCGATGAGCTCGACATTCGCGACTTTGCGGATCGCCGCACGCAGGGCTTCTCGCAGGGACAGCGGACGAAAGTCGCGCTCGCCCGCGCGCTGGTGCACAACCCGCAAAACGTCGTGCTCGATGAGCCAAGCAACGGGCTCGATGTGATGGCGACGCGCTCGCTGCGTGAGCTCATCAAGAAACTTAAAAGTCAGGGTCGCTGCGTTTTGTTTTCGAGTCACGTGATGCAGGAAGTCGCGGCGCTGTGCGATGAGATTGTCATCATCGCCAACGGCCGGGTCGCGATGCAGGACACGCCGGACGGCATTCGCAAGCGTACGAAGATGGACGACCTCGAAGAAGCATTCGTCAAGGCGATCACGCAAACGGAGATGTTCTGATGCGCGCACTGCGGGTCGTCTTCGGCAAGGAAGTCATGGACAACTTCCGCGACCGTCGCACGCTGATGTCCGCGCTGCTGATGGGCCCGCTGTTCGGTCCGATCCTGTTTGCGTTCGTCATCAACCTGTCGCTCAAGCAGTCGCTGAGTGATGACGCGGAGCCGCTCGACTTGCCGGTGATCGGCCAGGAACATGCGCCGAACCTGATGACGTTCCTGGAAAGCGAGAACATCAATGTCGTCACAGGCCCGGCGGATCGCGACGCGGCAATTGCAGCGGTTAAGGACGGCACGCACGACGTGGTCGTGTTTATCCCCGCGGAATTCGGCGAGCAGCTGGCCGCCGGTACGCCGGCATTGCTCGAGGTAATTTCCGATCAGGCGGACACAACGGCTGAGCGCGAAGCGCGGCGTGCTTCCCGGGCGCTCGCCGGGTACGGCCGGCAGCTCGCGGGCCTGCGTCTCATGCTGCGCGGCATTGACCCGCTCGCTTTGCGGCCGCTGAACGTCGATGAAGTGGACGTGTCCACGCCCAGTGGGCGCTCTGCGATTCTGCTCGGCATGCTGAGCTACTTTTTTATTTTCGCGCTGCTGACGGGTGGCATGAATCTCGCGATTGACGCGACGGCCGGCGAACGTGAACGCGGCTCGCTCGAACCGTTGCTGTGCCTGCCGGTGTCGCGCGATCAACTGATCATGGGCAAGATTCTCGCTGCGTGCCTGTTCATGGCCATCTCGCTGGCCTTAAGTCTCTTTTCGTTTTTTGTCACGCTGAAGTTCCTGCCGCTCGAGCAGCTCGGCATGACGCCAAACTTCGGACTGCAGGTCGTCGCGGTCGCCTTCCTGCTGCTGGTGCCGTTCGCGCTGCTTGGTGCTTCGCTGATGACGCTCGTTGCATCGTTCACGCGCAGCTACAAGGAAGCACAAACCTGGCTGAGCGCGGTGCTGCTCGCGCCGACGCTGCCGATTCTGATTGTCAGGATCCTGCAGGTGCGTCCGAGCACTGAGCTGATGCTGGTACCGAGCCTGTCGCAGCACCTGTTGCTGAACGGGCTTATCCGCAATGAGCCGCTGAACATGCTGCACGTTGCCGTCTCGGTGAGTTCGACGCTGGCGCTCGGCGCGTTGCTCGCCTTTGCCTGCGCGCGTCTGTACCGGCGTGAAGGGCTGCTGGGCTAAGCCCGACAGGGCATTTAGACTTCGCGAGCTCGGCAGCGCAGGTACTAACCCTGCAAGGCCGGCGGCTTCATGATCAGCACCGGCGTCTTGCGCTTGTACTCCTCGTAATCTTCCTGGCCGCCCCAGCGCTCATCGGCTTTGTCTTCAAGCATCGGCACGCCGCTGACTTTGGTCAGCAGGAAGGTGACGAAGAAAGGCGAGATCAGTGTGGCCCATTGCCAGCCCTGCAGTACCGGGACAGCGACGATCGCGACGCCGGTCCACAGCAGGATTTCACCGAAATAGTTGGGGTGACGCGACCAGGCCCACAGGCCGGTGTGTATAAACTTTCCTGCGTT
>JBATFU010000195.1:0-6000 GCA_049665065.1 Woeseia sp.
GCTTCGCGGTCAGCGTACGATGATCATCCCGGCCGGTGGCTCCTCCTGGCTCGGCAACGTGGCCTTCATTGATGCGGCACTCGAACTCGCCGGGCAGATCGCGCGCGGCGAGTGCCCGCGGCCTGACCGGCTGTATGTCGCGACCGGCACCATGGGCACGGCGATCGGCCTTGCGCTCGGATTGGCCCTGTGTGAGCTGCCTGTCGAGGTGCATGCCGTGCGCATAACCCCTGCTGAAATTACCGACGACACGAGACTGCAAAGACTCGCAAACAAGACCGCGTTAATGCTGAACAGGCTTGACGCAAAGTTTCCACGGGATCTCGCGCGGCGCATGCAGCTTGTTCTGCGGCACGACTTCTACGGCGCAGGTTACGCTCACACCGATGCAGCAACGCAACGCGCCATCGCCATCGGCAGGGACGAGCTCGGCCTGCAGCTCGAGGCGACGTACACCGGCAAGGCAATGGCCGCGCTGTTGCACGACCTCGATGACAGGAGCGTCAAGGGAATGACGCCGTTATTCTGGCAGAGCTATCACGCAGCGCCGTTGCCAGTTGCGGTCAACGCTGCAGGAGATCTGTCAGCGCTACCGGCGGAATTCTCGCGCTACTTGTCCTGAGGCTCGGCGGCGGCTTTTTTTCTTCTGCGGCGCGCCGCTCGGCTTCCTGCTTTGCCGCGGCAATTTCTTCGCGACGCCGCGCAACTTCGTCCAGCATGATGTCGAGCCATTCACTCATCAGTTGGCCGCCGCTTCTTCGGCGGGCGGCAGCTGATCCATCATTTCGCGCACCTCGGACAAGGTCGGCGCATCGGGATCAGGCTCGACGGTATTGCGCACCAGCAGCGCCCGCTCGTAGATCTCGGCGGAATCACCCACCTGGATGCGCATCGGTACGCCGCGCGCATCGCTGACAACCGCCTGCAGTCGGGCAGCGAGCTGCTTTTCCGACAGATGCGTCAGGTCGCTATGACTCACGCTGGCGATGAGTGCCTGCAGATGTTGTTCGGTATCTACGTTGTGATCTTCCAGGACCGGATGACTTTCGAAGAACAACTGCCCATCGCGCATGCCGAGCAGGTGCGGCTGGTTGACGATGGCAACCGGCTCGCCGAGTTCAATGAGTTCGTAAAGCGATTCAATATTTTCCGGATACAGGCGCACGCAGCCGTGACTGACGCGCATGCCGACACCGTAGGGCTGGTTCGTGCCATGAATCAGGTAACCCGGCATATCCAGTTTCAGCACGTGCCGGCCGAGCGGGTTGTCAGGGCCCGGCGGCACCACGGACGGTAAAGGATCGCCCGCCTCGCGGTGTTCCTTGCGCACCGAAGCCGGCACGTACCAGTGCGGATCGCGCGCCTTGGCAATGACCTTGCTGCTGCCGAGCGGTGTTTCCCAGCCGACGCGACCGATCCCGATCGGATAGGTCAGGACGGTTTGCGCTTCGCCTGCGGCCATTTCAGGGAAGTAATAAAGTCGTTTCGCTGCGATGTTCAGCACGATGCCGCGACGCTCTGCTGCAGGCAGGACGTATTGCGTCGGCAGCAGGACCGGCGTACCGGGTGGCGGAATCCAGGGATCGACGCCCGGATTGGCGGAGACGAGCTCGTCATAGCCGAGGCCGTATTCACGCGCGAGATCGGAAAACGTGTTGCCCTCTTCGATCAGCACAAGCTGCAGCTCGCCGACAACGGACTGCTGCTCCTCGGCCAGCACAAAAAAGTTACGGCTGAGCGGCTCCGCCAGCGGCCGCGACGCGAGACGCTCCGGCGCATTGCTGCGCTCCGTCGTGGCCTTGTCGAAGAATCCGTCCAGCGTGCCGCAGCCGCCGAGCGCGATAGCGGCCAGCAGAGCAGACAAAACGATGCGGAGCTTGGAAATAACGGACACCAGTGCTTGGTTGGGCGGGCGGTCGGGGGATTCTCGCAGAATTCGCGATCCGGTAGCAAAAACCATCTAGTTCTGCCGGCTCGCTTTGAGAAACAGCGGCCAGTGCACGGCGCGCGAGCCCTGGCCCCAGGCCGCTCGCAGCGCAGCGGCAATCGCCTTGACCGGTTCGCGGCCCGTATCCGCCCGGCAGCGCTGCGTCGCAGACCAGGTTTCGAGGTAGGCAAGCATTGCCGCAGCGTCCCAGTCGACGTGCATCGAAAATACCGGGCAGTCGAGTGCCGCGAAGGGCAAGCTGATGTCGCTGTAGCCGCTGTCGACGATACTGCGCTCCGCTGGCCAGTACGGGTCGAGTTCGTCGTATAAGTCGAGCACTATGCGATCGACAGCGGGCGTTACCTGGCACAAACCGTACCCCCATACTGCGAGTACACCACCGCTTGTCAGAACACGCGCTGCCTCGACGAAGAACTGATCGACATCGAACCAGTGCAGCGCCTGTGCAACGGTAACGAGATCGACGGATGCGTCAGCAAGCCCGGAGCTTTCAGCGGCGGCGACGCGGTAGCTGATTCGTTCGTGTGGGGTTGAAGCCAGCACCTGCTGTTCACTGGCGTCCGTCGCGATGACTTTCGTGAAGTGCCGTGCCAGCTGCAGTGCCGCCTGGCCGTTGCCGGTTGCACAATCCCAGGCGCAATCGCGCGCGCGGCAGCTGCTGGCAAGAAATTCGAACAGTGCATCAGGGTATGTCGGCCGCGCACTCGCGTAGGCGGCGGCATGGCCCGAGAAGTGGTCCTTAAAGTTTTGCGTGGTCACGCACCGGCTGCGGTCAGCCGCCACACTGCGGGTCTTTGCCCTGCGCCCGGGCTTCGTTGTAAAGCGCCAGTGCTTCAGGGAATTCCGCGACGAGGTTTTCGATGCGGGTCTCGCCGGACGGGTGAGTCGACATGTATTCCGGAATCTTGGTCTTGTTTTTCGCGTTCATGTTCTGCCACAACTCGACGCTCTCCCGCGGGTCGAAGCCGGCGCGCGCCATGTAGTGCAGGCCGACGATATCCGCTTCCGTTTCCTGTTTGCGACTGAACGGATTCATGATGCCGAGCGCTGCACCTGTCGATAGCGCCTCGTAGGCACCACGTGTCTGGTTGCTGTAGCCGCCG
Organism: Woeseia sp.; assembly: GCA_049665065.1. Taxonomy (GTDB): domain Bacteria; phylum Pseudomonadota; class Gammaproteobacteria; order Steroidobacterales; family Woeseiaceae; genus Woeseia. The sequence goes on from JBATFU010000195.1 coordinate 3,052, forward strand.
CCGAGCAGAATCGCCGCGATTTCGATGGGAACACCGGTGACCACAGCGCGCGACGCGCGCTCGTTGGCATGGCGCGCGGTGACGTGCGCCACTTCATGGCCGAGCACAGCAGCAAGCTGATGCTGATTCTGCGTGACGCCGAGCAAGCCGGCTTTGACAACCATCTTGCCGCCGGGCAACACATGCGCGTTGATGTCCGGCTGGTCGACAATGGCAAGCTCCCAGTAGAGGTCGGCATCATCGCCATCGAGTTCAGCAACGATCGCGTCGGCAACACAGGCCACGTAGTCAATCGTTGCGCCGTTTTGCACGAGGGGCGCCTGCTCCTGGATGATGCGGAACTGGCGCGTGCCTTCCCGTTCGAGTTCAGCATCCGACTTCAGGACGAGCTGCTTGCGGCCGGTCGGCGACGAGGCGCAGGCCGACACGAGCAACGCGACCAGGGTCGCGCCGAGCAAACTCTTCAGTAGCGTGCGATTCATCTGCGATTCCTCAGTGGGGGGCCGGCATTATAGCGCGGCGCACGGTTACTGGTTTCAGACCGGGGCCGTGGCTGCGGGTTCCCGGTTCGGCCCGGCTTAACGCGGCAGCCTGGACTCGAAACCGCGACGCCAGCGGGCCGCATCCAGCTTTTCGAGAGTGCTGTCTACACTGCCCATGAGGCGTTTTTGCAACGGCTGCTTGATCTTCCAGGTGACCAGGTACAGATCGCGCTCGGCCACTTTTGCGGCAAGCAATTCGTCGCTGGTCAGCAGCTCGTCGGCCAGGCCGAGCTCCAGCGCGCGCGTGCCGTACCAGTGCTCGCCGGTGCTGACTTTGGCGAGATCGAGATCAGGCCGGTAACGACTGACGGCGGACTTGAAAAGCGTGTGCACGTCTTCCAGCTGCTCTTTCAGGCGCGCGCGATCTTCGTCAGTGTTCTTGCCAAACATGGTGACGTTACGTTTGTAATCGCCGGCCGTGACCTGCTCGAAATCGACGCCGTGGCTGTCGAGCATGCGATTGAAATTCGGCAGCTGTGCGATGACGCCAATGGAACCCAAAATGGCAAACGGCGCCGCGATGATGCGATTCGCCACGCAGGCCATCAGGTAGCCGCCGCTTGCCGCGACCTTGTCGACGACGACGGTCAGCGAGATATCGCGATCGCGCAGGCGCACCAGCTGCGATGCGGCAAGACCATGCTCGTGCACAACGCCGCCGTAGTTCTCCAGCTTGACAATGACTTCATCGTCCTTGTTGGCGACAGCCAGGATTGCGCTGACTTCCTTGCGCAACGACGCTACCGCCGAGGCCTTGAGATCACCTTTGAAATCGATGACGAAAGTACGCGGTCTGCTCTTGTCCGATTTTTCTTCAGCCTTGTGCTTTTTCTTGAGCGCCTTGGCATCGGCCTTGAACTCGCTTTTATCGAGCACGGCGCGCTTCAGCGTGGTCGAGAGGTTTTCGTAACGCTCGTTGAGATTCTCGACCTCCAGCGTTTCGTCCTGCGCGGCGCGCTTGCCGGCAGCGGCGGCCGCGCCGATAACGAGCACGATGGCGACGACGATCGTCAGGGTCTTCAACAGGAACAGGCCGTATTCGGCCAAAAACTCAGTCATGAAAGATTACCGGTCAGGAACCGCAGGCAGCAAAGCCGACGTTGTTCTTCTCAAGGACGCGCTCAGCACGATAGCTGGAGCGCACGAGTGGGCCTGCGACGACTTCGAGGAAGCCATTGTCGAGGCCTTCCTGGCGATACGCGGCGAATTCGTCGGGCGTGACGTAGCGTTCGACGGGCAAATGATTGGGCGTCGGGCGCAGGTACTGGCCAAGCGTCAGGATGTCGACGCCTGCATCTCGCAGGTCGTGCATGGTCTGCATGATTTCCTGGTCGGTCTCGCCGAGTCCGAGCATCAGGCTCGTCTTGATCAGCACGTCAGGACGATGCTGCTTGGCGTGCGCCAGCACGGCGAGCGTCTGGCCATAGCCGGCGCGCGGGTCGCGTACGGGATGCGTAAGGCGCTCGACGGTTTCGACGTTCTGTGCAAAGACTTCAAGCCCGGAGTCAACCACGGTTTCGATATGCGCAGTGTTGCCGCTGAAGTCCGGCGTGAGCGCCTCGACGGCAGTCTCGGGGGTCAGCGCCTTGATTGCCCGCACGCAGGCCGCGTAGTGCGCGGCGCCACCGTCCGGCAAGTCGTCGCGATCAACGGACGTAATGACGACGTACTTCAGGCCCATCAGCTGCACGGCGCGCGCGGTGTTCTGCGGCTCCTCGGCATCGAGCCAGCCACGCGGGTTGCCGGTATCGACGGCACAGAAACGACAGGCGCGCGTGCACACGGAGCCCATGACCATGATCGTCGCGGTACCGGCATTCCAGCACTCGCCAATGTTCGGACACATGGACTCTTCACAAACGGTGCTGAGCCGATGATCGCGCACGGTGCGACGCACCTCCGAAAACTTCGGCCCGCTCGGCATCGGTGCCTTGAGCCAGCCCGGCTTGCCACCTGTCAGCCTGGCCGGCGCATCAGCGCGCGACTTCACGCCGTTCTTGATCGCGGTAAAACCAACCTCGGTCTTGTACTTCCTGCCGGACGGCACGATCGGAATGCCGTGAAAAGTTTTAACGTCGTCGCTCATCAGTACCTTGAAGCCCAAAAGGCTGCGATAAAACAAGGCCGGGTCAGAACCCGGCGAGGCCGGCCATTTTCGCACAACCGCCCACCCGAAAACAGACAGCTTGCCGGCCAGGATGCCGTACCGGCGAATGAGTCACCCCGCCGGCCACGCGAGCATCGATGCCAAAGAGCCGTTACACGGTTACCGACGCCTTGGCAGGCGGTCGCCCCGTATTGAGCCTCTGACCGCCACGATGAGCGCGCCCGCCGCGCATCGCGCAGCAATCCAGCGACGATCTCGCAGCACCACCCCACCACCACAAAACGTGTACCGGCTATACAC
>JBATFU010000196.1:0-1989 GCA_049665065.1 Woeseia sp.
ATGCTGGCCAACGTCTGCAAACATCACGTCACGAAGATTCCGTACGAACTGAGTCGGCTGGCGCAGGACCTTGCCGGTGGCCTCGTGGTGACGTTGCCATCGCAACAGGATATGGAACATCCCGTCATCGGCAAGCTGCTCGACAAATACCTGAAGGGCAAGGCGGACGTGCCGACAGCAAGCCGAGTGCGCATCCTGCGCCTGATCGAAAACATGACGCTCGGTCGCAATGCCGTTGGCTACCTCACCGAGTCGATGCACGGCGCGGGCTCACCGCAGGCGCAGCGCGTGCAGATTGCGCGGCAGATGCAGCTTGATTTCAAGAAAGCGCTGGCACGCGATCTCGCGGGGATCGACAAGGCAGCGCAGCAGGCGCTGATTGCGGAATTGGGTGACTATTTCTCGCGCGTGTTCGCCAGCACGCCAAAGGATTCGTAAAGCGGCAAAAACGTTAGCCGCAGCAACTCAGCGGCTCAGGCGTTGTTGTCAGAAAAACGACCCTGCAGGCAAAGCAGGCAATGCGCCGATAAAGTCCAGCTGCCGTTGGTCTCAGCCACCGTGCCGCTGGCAAAGCGCTGCGTGAATTCTGCGCCGACAGAAAATGCGCCGAGGCTGAAGTCGAGCGGTGCATCGCTGTTATTCAACAACAGCGCAAAGGCGCGCGGACCGTCTACCTTGGCAGCGAGCAGCAGCGTCAGCGCCTTGGCCGTAGGCCAGTCGTGATCGGCCATCGCCTGGCCGGACGGCGTCAGCCACTCAATATCCTGCCAGCCCGGTCGCAATTCGTCCCCGCCGTGCAGGTAGCGGTCCAGCTGTAACAGCGGCTCGTCACGCCGCAGCAGAAGCAGTTCGCGAACCTCCTGCAGCAGGGAATCCGGTGTATCGACGAGGCCCCAGTCCAGCCAGGCCGTTTCGTTGTCCTGCGCGTAGGCATTGTTGTTGCCACCCTGCGTATTGCCAAATTCATCGCCGGCGAGCAGCAGCGGCATTCCCTGGGAAAGCAGCAGAGTTGCCAGCATGTTCACGCGCTGGCGGCGACGCAGCGTAGTGATCGCGGCATCGTCGGTCGGTCCTTCAACGCCGTAATTGGCGCTGAAGTTGTGGCCGTGGCCGTCGCGATTCTGCTCGCCGTTGGCCTCGTTATGTCGCTCGACGAAGCTGACGGTATCGGCCAGCGTGAAGCCGTCGTGATTACTGATGAAGTTGACGCTCGCGTGCGGCGGCCGGCCGCTGTGCTCGAACAGATCTGACGACCCGTGCAGTCGCCGCGCGAATTCGGGAGCCACTTCGGCATCGCCGCGCCACCAGCGGCGCACGGTGTCACGGTAGCGATCGTTTAACTCCGCCCACGGCGCTGCAAACGCACCAAGCTGGTAACCGCCCGGGCCGGCATCCCAGGGTTCCGCGATAAGCTTGCGTTCTTTCAGTAGCGGATCGTTCTCGATTCTTTGCAACAATGGATGGTTGCTATCAAAACCCAGCGCGCGCCGGCCGAGGATCGGCGCGAGGTCGAAGCGAAACCCGTCTGCGCCGAGATCGCCGGCCCAATAGCGCAGGCTGTCGACGACGAGGTCCTGGACGACGCTGGAATCGGCGTTGATCGTGTTGCCGCAGCCGGTGTCGTTGAGGTAGTGCTGCTTGTCGTGGGTCAGTCGATAATAAGCAGCATTGTCAAAACCGCGAAAGCTCAGGGTTGGCCCACGGTGATCGCCTTCGGCCGTGTGGTTGTAAACGACATCCAGAATCACCTCAAGACCGGCATCGTGGATCGCGTTAACCATCTCAATGAATTCGGCACGCGGATCGGCGCCCGCGTAGCGAGACGCAGGCGTGAAGAAGTTTAATGTGTTGTAGCCCCAGAAGTTGCGCAGGCCGCGCGCAACGAGAAAATGTTCGTCGATGAATTCGTGTACTGGCATCAGTTCGACGGCGGTAATGCCGAGCGCGCGCAGGTATTGCAGCACGGCGCCGTTGCTAAGGCCGCGAAAT
>JBATFU010000197.1:0-2361 GCA_049665065.1 Woeseia sp.
CAGTTTACCATCGTAATCTCCGTCGTCAGCCATCTTTCTGCTGCAAGTCACGCAGAATCTGCCAGCCGGGGTATGGCGCAAAGCGCGGACCGTGGTTGGCGGCCAGCGATTCGAGGCGCGCTACGACCGAATCTATGCCGCGGTCGCGGGCATATTGCAGCGGTCCACCGCGGAAGGGCGCGAAGCCGGTGCCGAAAATGACGCCCGCGTCGAGCAGATCGGCATCGCCGACCACGCGCTCGCTGAGGCATGCAACCGCTTCGTTAATCATCGGCAGAAGCAGCCGATCTTCCGCATCCTCAGGCAATGGCCTGTTGCTGCCGGCAGGCTTTATCGCTTTGCCGTTCTCCCAGCGATAAAAACCCTGGCCGCTCTTGCGGCCCAGCTGGCCGGCCTCAACCATTTCAGCAAGCCTGTCGGGAACCGGGCGGTTGAATGCCTTGCCGAGCACTTTGGAAACGTTCAGGGCCACGTCGATGCCGACGCTGTCCACTAATTCAACCGGGCCCATCGGCATGCCGAACTTCACGGCGACACGGTCGATGTCGGCAAGCGCCATGCCGTCCTCGGCCAGGTACATCGCCTCGCCCATGTATGGCGTCAACAGGCGATTGACAACGAAGCCCGGTGCGCTGCGGCAGGCGAGCGGCAATTTACTGATCCCCTTGGCAAAGGCAAAACCTAAATCCATGACCTCGTCCGCCGTGTCTTCGCAATGCACGATTTCAATCAGCGGCAACTGCGCAACGGGGTTGAAGAAGTGCAAGCCGATGAATCGTTCTGGTGCGCGCAAATCGACGCGTAATTCCTCGAGCGGGATGCTCGACGTGTTAGTCGCAAGAATCGCGCCTTCCTTCATGCTTGCTTCCAGCTTCGCGTACAGCGTTTTCTTGGCGTCGAGGTTTTCGTAAATTGCTTCGATGATCAGGTCTGCGTCGCGCGCACCATGGCCTTTTACATCGGCGCGCAATCGCTGCTGGGCCTGCGTGCGATCGATGCTGGTATAGGTTTTCTTGGCGAACAGTTTTTCGGCGCGCTGCATCGCAGGCTGAATGTATTGTTCTTCGCGGTCCTGCAGGGTCACCTCGAGACCACGCAACGCGCACCAGGCGGCGATGTCCCCACCCATAACGCCCGCGCCAACGACATGCACTTTGCGAACCGGCGGGGCAGCCTTGCTTCCCTGGCCCTTTAGCCTGTTTTGCAAAAAGAACACGCGAACCAGATTTCGCGACGTCGTACCGCACATGAGCTCCGCAATTGAACGCGCTTCCGCCTCGTACCCTGTACGCGGCGACGCGCCGTGCTTGCGCCAAAGTTCGATAATTGCGTAAGGAGCGGGGTAGTGGTCCGCGCGCGCCTTGCCGGCAACCTGCTTGCGCAAGATGCGTGCTAGCAAAGGTCGCAATGGCATGAGGTTCAGGAGTTTGTCGATGAGCGGGGCACTCGCCTGCGCTGGCCGCGCGGCAATGATCTCGCGCGCGGCCGATTGCCAGTCCTCGGGCGCTACGATGCGATCGATGAGTCGCTGGCGCAGTGCCTTGCTTGCGGTGATCGGTTTTCCCGTCAACATCAGCGCCATCGCGGCACGCACGCCAGCGATTCGCACGGCCCGAACCGTACCGCCGAAACCCGGGTGTATACCAAGTTGTACTTCGGGCAGGCCAATAATTGGCTTGTCGTTTTGCAGTGCCACGCGGTAATGGCAGGCCATTGCCAGTTCCAGTCCACCGCCCAGTGCAAAGCCGTTGATGATCGCAACGGTGGGGCAGCCGAGCTGTTCGAGCTTGTCCAGCACCTGCTGGCCAAGGCGTATCAGCTCGTAACCTTCCTGGGCATTACGAATTTTGGTGAACTCGTTGATGTCAGCGCCCATGACAAAGCCGTTGGATTTGCCGGAATGCACGACGACGCCACGCGGCAAGCTTTGCCGCAACGTGTCGAGGTGGGTGTCAAGCTCACGCAGCACCGGGCCCGACAGTACGTTGGCACTGCCGTCGGCCTTGTTGATTTGCAGCCAGACGATTCCTTCATCGTCCTGCTCGCGGTGCCAGTGTGCGGCGTCAGCCGTGGTTGCAGCATTCATGGTGTGTTGGCTTCCTTCAGGTCTCTCGATGCCCGCTGCGGGCACCACCAGATTATCTCGTTTCAAAATCGCAGATGAGCGGCAGGTGATCCGAATAGCGAACGGGCGGAATCTCAAAATGAGTCACGTCGATGCCGTCCTGGTACAGAATGAAATCGAGTTCCTTGCGCGGCGATCTGCTCGGGTAAGAAGGCAGGCCCTCGGTGTTTGCGGAACGCAGCCCGGCGGCCTTCATGAAAAGATAGATTTCGTTCTGCCCCCAGAAAGTATTGAAA
>JBATFU010000198.1:0-3807 GCA_049665065.1 Woeseia sp.
GCTGAAAACATTGACCTGGCCGGCAAGGAAATTCTGACGCTGGGTTACGGCAGCGGTGACGCCGCGGAAGTCATTCCAATCATCATCGCCGACGGCTGGCGTGAAGCCACCGCTAACATTCGCTTCGCCAATGCAATGGAAACCACCATTGATCTGAACAGCGAACAATATGCCGCGTTGCATGACGGTCGCGCCGTGCGCGGGCTCGACATCTTTCCGCGCGAAGAGTTTGTTATCGACAAGGTGGGTACGTCCGCCGAGCGGCAGTTCCAGGACCTCGGCATTGAGTACTACCGCTACGTCAGTTAGCCCGTTATTTTACGGGTGAAGCGTATTCGTCCAGCCGCGCGCCGAACTCTTCCTGCAGGCGCTGCCACTCCAGTTTGAACCACGGTGTAAACACGTCGCTGTTTGCTGCCAGCTCGGCGCTCAGCGCTGCGGTATCCATGTAGCGCAATGCCGCGATCTCGTTGCTGTTTGGCTGCGCCTTTTCGCTACTGCGGCCGAGGAAGACCCAGCACAGCTCATGCTCGGACCCCAACTCAGCGAATCGCGCCTGGTAGCTGAACTTGTAGACAAACTCGACTGTTACCTCGATACCAAGTTCCTGCTGGACTCGACGAACTGTCGCTTCGCCCATGCTTTCGCCCCGGCGCGGATGACTGCAGCAGCTGTTCGACCAGAACAGCGGCCACAGGCGCTTGCTCCCGGCGCGCTGCTGTAACAAAAGCTCGCCTTTGTCATTGAAAAGAAATACCGAGAACGCGCGATGCAAAATGCCGTCGCCGTCATGGCATTGCGCCTTGCTCAGGTGACCGACTTCATTATCATCGCGATCAACGAGAATGAGTTCCTCGCTATCAGACGAGACGACAGAGTCACGATTGGCCATGGATAACATTTCCTTATTCGAGTCAGACGTCGCTGGTGCGAATGATGCGATAACCTGCGCGCTGCAACGCGCGACTGACGTCATCACTGCGTTCCGGGCATAGCGCGACGATCGAGCCGCCGCCGCCGGAGCCGGTCAGTTTCGCGCCGATGGCGCCATTGCCGCGTGCAATGTAAATCATCTTTTCAAGCTCGGGCGTCGATACTTCGATCGCATTCAGAAAGCCCTGGCATACGTTCATCATTGCGCCGAGCGCAGCGTAATCCCGCTCACGCAGGGCGACTGCTCCTGCAATGCTGAGTTCGTCGATCTCCTGGAATATCGTGTCGTAAAGCGCCTCGTTCTTCTCATGGCGCCTGCGCACACCGCTAACCATGTCTTTCGTGATGCCGCGCTGGCCGCTTGCCGCGATAACGAGTGGCGGCGACTCGACGAGCTTGAGCGGCCGCGTGCGCGACGCGGTCGATTTCGAATACAAAACCGTTTCGCCGTAGGTCGCCAGGTTGTTATCAATCCCGGATGGTGTGCCGTGGGCCAGTTTCTCGCATTCAAACGCAAGTCCATCGATGTCGCGATTGGCCATATTGAGTTTGAGCAGGGCATCGAAAGCACGAATGATCGCAACGGCGAGTGCCGCGGATCCGCCAAGGCCCATCGCAGCGGGAATCCTTGCGACAACGTCGATGCTGAAAAGGTTTTCCGGCAACTGCAGCTGTCGCATGATGAGTGCAACAACCGCAGCAGCGCCCGGCCGCGGATTGTCCAGCGTTATTGCCTGCTCAATTCCCCACGCCGGAATCGTTATGCGAGGCGTCGCAGTGGCTTTGCGAACGTAAGCAGTAAGCGCATTGGGCAGCGGCACCGCGAGTACGTGTTTGTCGTATACGGCGGCATGTTCGCCAAGCAGGATAACCTTCGCGCAGGCCGTCCCGCTCGGCGCATTGGCGGCAGGCGCGGTAGTGCCGGTCGCGGCTGCCGGTGTAGCGAGGTACTCACTGATGAGCTCATCGGCTTTCCAGGTTTTGACTTCACCGCTTTCGATCAGGCCATTAACCACCCGCTCGAACAGGGCCGGCGGTGCGCCGGCGCTCGCGGCGACGCTGCGCGCGTGCAGGCTCATGTGCCCCTTCTGAATGCCATGCGTTACCAGCGCTCGCAGCGCAGCGAAATTCTGGGCGAGACCGACTGCCGCCATGAGTCCCGCGAGTTGCCTGGACGAATCAACGCCGGCGATTTTGAGTGCGAGCGATACGGCCGGGTTGCTCTTCAGGGACCCGCCGACAATGCCAACCTTGAGTGGCAGCGTCAGTTCGCCGCTCAGATCGCCGGCATCGTCGATGCTCCAGCGACTCAGCGCACGGTATTGGCCCTTGCGTGCAGCAAATGCGTGCGCGCCGGCCTCGATTGCGCGCCAGTCGTTGCCGGTAGCGATTGCAACTGCATCGATGCCGTTCATGATGCCCTTGTTGTGGGTTGCCGCACGATAGGGATCCACGTGTGCGAACTGCGTCGCCTGTACGATCTCGTCGCGCACAAACTCGGAGCTAAATGTCGCCTGGCCAAGTTTGCCAAGCGGAATGCGCACGCGGGCAGTAACAAGCGAGCGATCGGCGAAATTGGACAGAATCTTCAGCGAGACTCGCGCGCCGGCAATTGCCGCAACGCGAGGTGCGAGACCTTCACAGATGGTGTTCACAAGGTTCGCGCCCATCGCATCACAGGTGTCGACGAGCAGGTGCAGCACGACAGTCCAGCGACCGTCAGGCAAACGGTACTTGAAATACTCGATCTCGCGTACGCCGCCGCCACGTGCAAGCAGTTTCGGGTGAATGACATTGGCAAGACGTTTTAATTCAGCGTCGTGTTCATGCAGCGCGCGGGCGGTCTTGTCGGCGTCCGCCACATCGACAAGTTGCAGCTGGCCGATCAGCAATGACTCAGGCATTTGCACGTCAAAGCCGCCGCCATCGCGCATCAGCTTCGCAGCGCTACTCAGGCCGGCAACGATTGAGGGTTCCTCAACAACCATCGGCACGAGGTGCTCCTGACCGTTGACGAGAAATCCCGGCGCGATTGCGAGTGGCAAGCCAAATACGCCAATGACGTTCTCGATCATCTTGTCAGCGCGGGAGGTCTGCAGCAGCAATTCGCCGTTCTGCAGCTTTACGGCATCGTCTGGCTGCAGAACACCGTTCGCCACGAGCTGCTCGAGTCGCTCCTCGATGCTCAGCCTGTAGAACCCCGGATATTGCGAGTTAGCTGTCATGCCGATTCCCGTCCCGCTGCAGTCCGTCCACGCCCGCTTTAATATCGAGTGCAGCGAAGCCAAACTCCGGGGCCCGCGCAATGAACTCTGTAAGAGCCATCAGGTCCCGGGCGATAGCGACTCCGACATCGCCGCCTCCTGCCCCGCAGGGTTTGTAGAGCATGCCGCAGTCCCGTGCGGCATCGGTGAGTGCAGCGTGTCCTGCGCCGAAAATATCCAGCTGCAAATCTGCATCGAACGCGCGCAACGCCGTAATGTAATCGTCGAATCGTCGGAAAACGCGCGCGGTATCCCCGCCATGCCAGTCTGATGCCAGCGCATCGGACTGCTCCTGCAGGGCTTGCAGCGTTGCACGCTGTCGCCGGCCCTGCAAGCTTGCCTGCAGCGACTGGATCTTCGCCACAGTGCTGGCCGCTCGACCGCTCCACAGGATTGCAAAATGCAGATTTAGCGGGACCGCCACATTGCAGACGAATGCAGGAGTCTGTCGGTAGTCGATAAAGCCGCCGGCAACGGCGCAGGCAATATCGACGCCGCTGCCCGCGCCCTGAAACTCGCGATGCGCCCTGCCGGCCAGTGCGGCAACGCTGTTGGCATCGAGCTCCGGTCGCAGGGCGGCCGTCAACGCCACGCACAATGCCGCGCTCGA
>JBATFU010000199.1:0-14887 GCA_049665065.1 Woeseia sp.
GCAACCCCTTTTTTGGTAGGGCACCCAGCAGGATGTGTCGATATACGTGTGGATTAATTGCCTCAAGGGCGCGCGCTTTATACCATACCCGGCTTTGCCCAACAACGCAGATTTACAAGGAATTTCCGGCCGCTCTCCGCGACCAGCCCCGTCATGACCGTTACCATCAAAACACCTGAAGAACAGGCCAAAATGCGCATCGCCGGCCGCCTGGCTGCCGATGTCCTCGATATGATCGGCGAGCACGTCCGTCCCGGCATCACGACAGGCGAAATCGACCAGATCTGCCATCGCTATATCACCGAGACGCAAAACGCGATTCCGGCACCGCTGAATTACCGCGGCTTCCCGAAATCGGTCTGCACCTCGGTCAACCACGTGGTATGTCACGGGATTCCCGGGGATCGCGCGCTGAAATCCGGGGACGTCGTCAATATCGACGTGACCGTCATCAAGGACGGCTACCACGGTGACACGAGCCGCATGTTTGCCGTGGGCAAGGCCGGCGTGCAGGCCGAGCGCCTGTCGAAAGTCGCCTTCGACGCGATGTGGCTCGGGATCGAGGAGCTGGCACCGGGCAAAACACTGGGGGATGTCGGTGCGGCGATTCAGCAATTCGTTGAAGCACAACGATTTTCTGTAGTACGCGAGTACTGCGGGCACGGCATTGGGCGGGTCTTCCACGAGGACCCGCAGGTACTGCACTACGGCGAACGCGGCACCGGCATGACGCTGCAGGCCGGCATGACGCTCACCGTCGAGCCCATGGTGAACGCCGGCAAACGGCACGTGCGGCTGTTACCGGACGGCTGGACCGTCGTCACCCGCGACCACAAGCTGTCCGCGCAGTGGGAACATACGGTACTGATCACCGCAGACGGTTACGAAGTGCTGACGCTGAGCGCGGCAGACCGTGCCAGCCACTAACGTGCGGCAGCGATGAGCACCGCCCGGGCTGCGGCCCCGGCTCCCGCGACGGACCCTTTACTGACGGCGCTGCGCAGCGAGCTTGGCAGCCACTGCAATGCCGCCAAAGCACGCACGGCCCTGCAACAGCTGGGGCAGGCGCTGGAGCAGCGGTTTCGCGACGGCGAGGACACCGCCAGGCTGGTGCGCCTGCGCGCCGCGCTCCTTGATGAACTCATTGTCAGCCTGTGGCGGCTGCAGGGACTGGACGAGCAGATTGCGCTGGTCGCCGTGGGCGGCTACGGGCGCGGCGAGCTCCACCCCTGCTCCGACGTCGACCTGCTGCTGCTGGTCGACAAGCGGCCTGACGATGCACAGCAACAAAAGATCAGCGCATTCGTGACGGACCTGTGGGACGCCGGCATCGAACTCGGCCAAAGCGTGCGTACCGTCAAGCAGTGTCGCAGCGAAGCGCTCGCAGACATCACGGTTGCTACCACGCTGATGGAAGCCCGGCGCCTGAGCGGACCGCCTGCGTTGTTCGAACAGATGACCGCCGCCGTTGCGCCTCCTGACGTCTGGCCATCCGACAAATTCTTTGCTGCCAAAGTTGAGGAACAGCAACAACGTCATCATCGCTACGACGATACCGCCTACAAACTCGAACCCAACGTCAAAGGCAGCCCCGGCGGCCTGCGCGACATCCAGATGATCGGCTGGGTGGCCAAGCGCCATTTCGGTGCCACCACGCTGCGCGAACTCGTTGCTCACGGCTTCCTGACCGACGAACAGCTCGGCCGCCTGATGGCCGGCCAGGCGTTTCTGTGGCGGGTACGCTTTGCGCTGCATCTGCTGACCGGCCGCCGCGAGGATCGGCTGCTGTTTGATCACCAGACGAACCTCGCCAGGCTGCTCGGCTTCGAAGATGCCGCCTACACGCTCGCGGTCGAGCAAATGATGCAGCGCTACTACCGCACGGTTATGGAACTCAGCCGCCTGAATGAAATGCTGCTGCAGCTATTCGAAGAAGCGATCCTGCTCGATCCGGATGCAGTGCCGCAGCCGCTCAACGAACGCTTTGAAGTCAAGAACGGCTATTTGCAGACCAAAGACGATGACGTCTTCAGCCGCGAACCCTCAGCGCTGCTCGAAGTATTCCTGCTGCTGCAGCAAAACCCCGAGATCCGCGGGGTTAGCGCGCTCACGGTCGGCCTGATCAAGCGCCACCTTTACATGATCGACGAAACGTTTCGGCAGGACCCGCGCAATCACCGCCTGTTCCTGAATATCCTGCATGCACCGGAAGGCGTTACCCACCAGCTGCGTCGCATGAACCGCTACGGCGTGCTGGGTCTGTATATCCCCGCGTTCGGACGCATCGTCGGCCGCATGCAGTACGACCTGTTTCATGCCTACACAGTCGATGAACATACGCTGTTCGTTGTCAGCAACCTGCGGCGTTTTGCGCTGCCACGATTCGATCATGAGTTTCCGCATTGCAGCCAGATCATGCAGTCACTCGACAAGCCGGAAGTCATCTACCTGGCCGGACTGTTCCATGACATTGCCAAGGGCCGCGGCGGCGATCATTCGGAACTCGGTGCAATTGACGCGCAGGCTTTTTGTCTCGAACACGGGATGAGCGATTACGACGCGAAAACCGTTGCGTGGCTGGTGCGCAGCCACCTGCTGCTGTCAATGACTGCGCAGAAAAAAGACATTGGCGACCCGGATGTCATTAACGAGTTTGCGGCGGAGGTGCGCGACAAAGCGCGCCTGAACTACCTGTACCTGCTGACCGTAGCCGACGTGCGCGGCACCAATCCGAAACTGTGGAACTCCTGGAAGGCAACGCTGTTTCGTGACCTTTATAACCACACCACTCGCGCATTGCGTAATGGCCTCGAGAACCCGGTCGATCGGGCCGAGATGGCGCGGGACAAACAGGACACGGCACACGCGGCCCTCAGTGAGATTGGCGTTAGCGAAGCTGCCGCAGATCAACTGTGGGACACGTTAATGACCGAAGACTATTTCCTGCGCTACCGCGGCAGCGAAATTGCCTGGCATACCAGCGTCCTGCTACAAGCAAAGCTTGATTCCGAAAAAGGCTTTCTTGATGTTCGTCGCCAACCGCACGGGGACGGGATCGAAGCACTGCTGTACACACCGCGATTGAAACGCACGTTTGCGCAAACGACCTCATTGCTGGCCGAAATCGGCATGACCATTGTTGATGCGCGTATCGTGCCCTTGAAAAACGGCTTCAGCCTCGACACTTTCGTTTTCATGGAGCTGGATTCGCGCACAGAGGTCGACGATGCACGCCTGCGGCGCATCCGGAACGTATTGCAGCAGGTCCTGACCACCGAAGATGACCACGCGAAACCGGTGACGCGTCTCGCTTCGCGACGAGTGCGGATGTTCTCGACACAGATCGTGCTGCAATTTGATGAAGACATCGCAAACCGGCGCACCATCCTCGAGATTGTCGCACCGGATCGCCCTGGCCTGCTTAGCACAATAGGCCAGGCGTTTATCGAATTCGGCATCGACATCGATACGGCCAAGGTATTGACGATCGGCGAGCGCGCAGAAGACGTTTTCTACCTGGTCGATGAAAGCGGCAAGCCGCTTACTGCCGCGACCTGTGACAGACTGCGCGCCCATCTGCTCGAGAAACTTAGCGCACAGTCATGACAGGAACCCGGCAAAGATGAACGACACCGCATTACAGGAACAAATCGAAGCCGCTTTCGAACGGCGCAACGAAGCGGGCTTTGCTGATGCTGAGGTGCGTCGCGCCGTCGACGAGGCGCTGCGCTTGCTGGACTCCGGTCGGGCGCGGGTCGCAGAGAAAGCGAACGGACAATGGCGCGTCAACGACTGGTTGAAAAAAGCCGTGCTGCTCAGCTTCCGCTTGAACAGCAACAGAGTTATGGCGGGCGGTGCGAGCCAGTACTACGACAAAGTGCCATTGAAGTTCACGGATTTCACGGAGCAGCAGTTCAAGGATGCCGGCGTGCGCGTCGTGCCGAATGCACAGGTAAGGCATGGCGCCTACGTAGCGCCCGACGTCGTCCTGATGCCAAGCTACGTAAACATCGGTGCCTATATCGACAGCGGCACGATGGTCGATACCTGGGCCACCGTGGGCAGCTGCGCGCAGATCGGCCGCAATGTGCATTTGTCCGGCGGCGTAGGAATTGGCGGAGTGCTCGAGCCCCTGCAGGCTGCGCCCACCATTATCGAGGACGATTGCTTCATCGGCGCGCGCTCGGAAGTGGTTGAAGGCGTCGTCGTCGAACAGGGCTCGGTTATTTCAATGGGCGTGTACCTTGGCCAGAGCACCCGCATTTACGATCGCCGCAGCGGTGCAATCAGCTACGGACGCATACCCGCCGGCTCGGTCGTAGTGGCCGGGAACCTTCCCGCCGCAGATGGCTCTCATTCTCTTTATTGCGCCGTTATCGTGAAGCAGGTCGATGCAAAAACACGAGCGCGCACGAGTCTGAATGAATTGCTGCGCAACGCGAATGAGGAGTCCTGAATGGCAAAACTGTTTGGTATCAAGAGCTGCGATAGCTGCCGGGCCGCATTGCAATGGCTGCGTGCCAGGGACATCGACGCGACGTTCCATGATTTCCGTGCAGACGGCCATGACGCGGCCATGTTGAAACGCTGGGACAAGGCGCTTGGCTGGGAAGCACTACTCAACAAGCGCAGCCTGACGTGGCGGCGCGTACCTGAAGCAGATCGCCATAATCTGAACGCGGCAAAAGCAATACACCTGATGCTGGAAAACCCGACGCTGATCAAGCGACCAATCCTTGAGCACGAGGCAACAGTCCACGCAGGGTTTTCACCGGACGCCTACGAAGCGTTGTTCCCCCGGTAGAGGCAAATACTCGAATCCGCCGCGATTTTTTTTGCACACGGTGGCGCAGGGTTCGCCAAATCCCCGCGACGGCGCTAGCCGAAACGACCGGTAATATAGTCTTCCGTCAGCTTGTGACGCGGGTTGGTAAAGATCCGGTTCGTCTCATCCACTTCGATCAAATCACCGAGATGAAAATAGGCGACCCGCTGCGAAACGCGTGCAGCCTGTTGCATCGAGTGCGTCACGATGACGATGGCGTAGTTCTGCGACAGCTCATCGATAAGATCTTCGATGCGCGCTGTCGCAATCGGGTCAAGCGCCGAACAGGGCTCGTCCATCAGGATGACTTCAGGATTAACGGCGATCGTCCGCGCAATGCACAGGCGCTGCTGCTGCCCACCCGACAGACCGGTGCCGGGCTCATCGAGTCGATCGCGCACTTCCTTCAACAGGCCTGCGCGATCGAGGCTGCTGTGCACGATGTCATCCAGCTCGGAGCGATTGGCGGCCAGCCCGTGAATGCGCGGACCATAAGCAACGTTGTCGTAGATGCTTTTCGGGAACGGATTCGGCTTCTGAAAAACCATGCCGACCCGGGCGCGCAACGCCACGGGATCCAGTTCCTTACTGTAAATATCCTGGCCATCCAGGCTGATCTCGCCCGTTACCCGCGCTGACTCGATCGAATCGTTCATGCGATTCAGGCAACGCAGAAAGGTCGACTTGCCGCAACCGGAAGGCCCGATCAGCGCGATTACTTCGTTGCTGCCGATTTCCAGCGTGATGTTCTTGATCGCATGGTTCTCGCCGTACCAGACGTTGACCTCCCGGGCGATCATGCGCGGATCCGCTGCACGCACATTGCCAACGGTCTGCGCATCAGGCTTGGCAAACTCGTGCCTGGTCGCCTTTTTTTGCGGTTCTTTATTTTGTGACGACACTGCTTCCGTCCGCTGTTCGTTAAAAACCTTGAACTCTGAAATAGCCATGCGCATGTCAGCCCTGCTGTAGCCGTAGGATTACCACTGCCGCTCCACGCGCTTGCGCATGATAACCGCCGCGAGATTCATTAACAGTAAAAATGCCAGCAGGACGATGATCGCTGCAGAGGTCCGCTCTGCAAATGCGCGCTCCGGACTGTCAGCCCACAAGTAGATCTGCACCGGAAGCGCCGTGGCTGGATCCGTGAAGCCGGCCGGTACGTCCACGATGAACGCAACCATACCAATCATTAGTAATGGCGCGGTTTCGCCGAGCGCCCTGCCCATGCCGATAATTGCGCCCGTCAACATGCCGGGAAGCGCGAGTGGCAACACGTGGTGCATCACTACCTGCATGCGCGAAGCGCCAAGACCGAACGCGGCCTCGCGAATCGACGGCGGCACGGCTTTGATGGCCGCGCGCGAGGCGATAATGATGACGGGCAGCGTCAGCAATGCGAGTACCAGGCCACCGACGAGTGGCGCTGATCGCGGCAACGACAACCAATTGATAAAAACGGCCAGACCGAGCAGGCCAAATACGATGGACGGCACCGCTGCGAGATTGTTGATATTCACCTCGATCAAATCCGACCAGCGATTGCGCGGCGCAAATTCCTCAAGGTAAATCGCCGCCGCGACGCCAATTGGAAAGGCGAGCGCAATCGTAACGACAAGCATGTAGAACGATCCCATCAGCGCACCCTTGATGCCGGCAAGCTCTGGTTCGCGCGAATCACCGTTCTCAAACAGCGCGGAATTGAATCTTTTCTCCAGGCGATCTTCTGCCAGCAACGAGTCTATCCATTGCAACTGCTGATCCGATACGGGCCGCGTTGCTTCGTCACCGTCCCGCGCAATGTTGCCTTTGATGACCATATCGACGTTCGCAGAGGCAGGAACCCACACCGTCTGGCGAGACCCGATGAGGGCGGGATTTGCAACGACGAGATCACGCAGCTGGTAGGCGGCACCGACGCTGACAAGGCGGTTCAGGTCACGGCGTGCGCGCCTGTCCCGCACGTCCGGAAAACGCTCGCGGAGTGAGTTGCGTACCACGGCATCGAAATCCGCATTTGCGAGATCAGGTTCACCCTCAGGCGCCAGCAGCTCCGTCGAAAATTCCACGTCCAGCGCGACATAAGTTTGCTGAAATGCCGAGGTGCCCTGCGCCACCAAAGACGCGAAAAACACAAACAGAAATGCGAGTCCAAGCAGCGTCGCGCCGAGTCCGGCAAATTTCAGCAGCTTTTCCCGGCGGTAGCGCCGTTGCAAGCCGGCTTCTACGCGGCGACGTGTTTCGCTTGTGGCAGACATCAGTCGTACTGCTCCCGGTACTTTCTGACTACGCGCAGTCCGATGATGTTGAGGCACAGGGTGACAACGAACAGCATCAGGCCCAGCGCGAAGGCCGCCAGCGTCTTCGCACTGTCAAATTCCTGGTCACCGACGAGCAGCGTGACGATCTGCACGGTCACGGTGGTGACGGCCTCAAACGGGTTTGCAGTCAGGTTGGCCGCAAGGCCCGCCGCCATCACGACGATCATCGTTTCACCGATAGCCCGGGAAACTGCCAGCAGGATGCCGCCGACGATACCCGGCAATGCCGCGGGCAATATCACCTGTGTCATCGTTTCTGCGCGAGTCGCGCCAAGTGCCAGCGCACCATCACGCATCGCGCGCGGCACCGCATTGATCGCATCGTCCGACAGCGACGACACAAGCGGAATAATCATGATGCCCATTACAAGGCCCGCCGCCAGCGCGCTTTCGGATGCCACATCGAGTCCGATGCTCTCACCCAGCCCGCGTATTGTCGGGGCCACGGTGAGCGCGGCGAAAAATCCATAGACAACCGTCGGGATACCGGCAAGCACTTCCAGCAGGGGCTTGGCAACCGTGCGCACCCGACTGCTCGCATACTCGGCCAGGTAAACAGCGGTCATCAAGCCGATCGGCACCGCCACGGTCATCGCAATGGTTGTAATCAGAAGGGTGCCGACGAACAGGGGCACCGCACCGAAACTGCCGGATGAGCCGACCTGGTCCGCGCGGATCGCCGTTTGCGGACTCCAGTTCAGGCCGAACAGGAAGTCGGTAATCGGCACCTCGCCAAAAAAGCGCAGGGATTCGAACAGGACCGACAAAACAATGCCGACGGTTGTCAGGATCGCGATACTGGATGCGGCGATCAGGGCGCCGAGCATGACGGCTTCAACGCGGTTTCTTGCGCGGAACGTAGGCTTGATGCGAGTCAGTGCAAGCGTGCCGCCCAGTATGCCGAGACCCAGCGTCGTGACCGACAGCCACAAGCGACTTTGTTCGGTGTAGACATTAAAAAGTGCGGCCGCAGTGCTTAGCACCGAATCCACGTCGCCGGCAACCGCGTCGCCAACCGCCAGATTTCGAATGTTGTTGACGAACAGGTTCAGCTGACCCGGCGTCAGTTCGCGCTGCGCCGGCGGCAAACTGTCGACGAGCAGCGCTGTGATCAGGCGCGGCTCGATAAATTGCCAGGCCAGGATCACGCCGAGCGCGGGCAACAGGCAGCACAGCGCCACGAAATAACCGTAGTAACCGGGCAGCGAATGCAGGTTGATGATGCGACTGGCGCCGCCGACAGACTGCAACGCGCGTTGGCGACCGGCGCTGAACGCGATTAGCGTCACTGCCAGCAACACGAGCATCAGGGTTGTCATCTGCATCAGGAGTTAATCCGCCGAGTGTTTTTCTTATAGCCGTAAACCAGCAAGCAGGCGCGCCGTCATCTTACCGCCGGCGCGCCCGCATTACTGCTTTTCTCGCTATCCAGGATAGCTTCGTAATAAACCTGCGCTAACGTTGCGAAACTGCGAGCGGTGTCAGCGAGTTTACCGCTGCCGACATTGCCAGCCGCTCTTCTTCCGGCATCGGGATCAGGCCGCGGTAGGAAAGGTAGCCGTCCTCACCCCAGGCGCGCTCGCTCGTAAATTCGCGCAGGAATCCACGCAGGCCCGGTATGACATCCATGTGCGCTTTCTTCGCGTAGAAGTACAACGGCCGTGATACCGGGTAGGACCCGTCTGCAATAGCCTCGAAGGTTGGCTCAACCCCGTCTACGAGTGCGCCCTGCACCTTCTCGGCGTTCTGGTCGAGGAAGCTGAACCCGAAGATGCCGAACGCGGCTGGATTCGCCTGCAGTTTCTGTACGATCAGGTTGTCGTTCTCGCCCGCTTCAACGTAGCCGCCGTCTTCGCGAATCGTATGGCAAATCGCTTTGTAGCGATCACCGTCGGTATTTTTCAGCGCCTTGATCCACGGCACCGTTGTGCAGCCGCCTTCCATTGCCAGTTCCAGGAACGCGTCGCGCGTGCCGGAAGTCGGCGGCGGGCCGAGCACTTCGATATCGGCGGCGGGCAGCGCCGGGTTGACCTCGTTCCATTTCTGGTAAGGATTGGCGATCAGCTCGCCATCTTTGTCACCCGGCACTTCCTTGGCGAGCGCCATAAAAATATCGCGGCGCGTCAGCGTTACCGGATCGGTGTCCACTGAATTGGCGACGACAATGCCGTCGTAGCCGATTTTGACTTCGATGATCTCGGAGACACCATTCTTCGCGCAGTTGTCGATTTCCGACTGCTTGATGGCACGCGATGCGTTCGCTATATCGGGGTAGTCGACGCCAACGCCGTCACAAAACAGCTTCATGCCACCACCGGTGCCGGTCGATTCGACTTTCGGCGTCTTGAAACTGGCGCCTCGCCCGAAACGTTCGGCAACCACTGTCGAGAACGGGTAAACCGTGCTCGAACCTACGATGTAGATATAGTCACGCCCGGCCTGCGCGTTTGCATCAGGCATGAGGGCAGCACCGATCAACGCGCTTGCCAGCAATGCCAGGGCTGTGCTTTTCTTTGCCATCTTTACGTACTCCGATGAGCTAACAGGATGGCGCACAGCTTAGTCGCTCAATGTTACGGAATTATTGCAGCGACACGCGTGCTGCGATATTCCGGTAGATATTTATAAGCCATTGTTTTTATTATTTTTACTGCACACAGGATACGCTCCTTCTAATGCCGGATAGTGCCGCCGAGGCTTTGTTACTGACGGACGCGACCACCCGCCTCGTGTGCGAGCTGCTGCGCCTGCCGTCCGTCACACCGGCCGACGCCGGCTGCCAGCAAATTCTGACAGCGCGTCTTGAGGCATTGGGTTTCAACTGCGAATCCCTGCCGTTTGGCGAGGTAAGCAACCTGTGGGCGAGGCGCGGCACTACTGCCCCATTGCTATGCTTCGCCGGGCACACCGACGTCGTGCCGTCCGGCGAGCTGGCCGAGTGGCAATCCGATCCGTTTGAGCCGACGCTGCGCGGCGAGCTGCTGTACGGGCGCGGCGCAGCCGACATGAAATCGGGTCTTGCCGCCATGGTCGTCGCTATTGAAGAATTCCTTGCCGAGCACCCGGACCACCCAGGCAGCATCGCGCTGCTGATCACGAGTGACGAGGAAGGCCGGGCGCGCGATGGCACGCTGAAAGTCATCGAGACGCTGACGCAACGCGGCGAGAAGATCGACTGGTGCATTGTCGGAGAGCCCTCCAGCAAGGACCGGCTCGGCGACATTGTGCGCATCGGCCGGCGTGGCAGCCTTAGCGGAATTTTGACGATCAACGGTGTGCAGGGGCACGTTGCCTACCCGCAGCTCGCCGACAACCCGATTCGCCGCTTTGCGCCAGTGCTTGCCGCGCTGCACGAGGTTTGCTGGGATGAGGGCAATGAGCATTTTCCGCCGACCAGTTTCCAGGTGGTCGAGTTGCAAAGCTCGGGTGGCGCGCCGAATGTCACGCCCGCATCGCTGCACGCGCGCTTCAACTTCCGCTATTCCACCGAATGGACCTATCCGCAACTGCAGAAAAAAGTGGAGACCATTTTTGACACTTTTGATATCGACTACGATCTGCGCTGGCATCTTTCAGGCGAACCGTTCCTGACCACGCCGGGCAAGTTGACGGAAGCCGTAGCGCAAGCCGTGCGGGAAATTGCGGATCTGGAGCCGGAATTCTCAACGGGCGGCGGTACCTCCGACGGGCGATTCATCGCGCCATCCGGTGCCGATGTTGTTGAACTCGGCGTGGTGAATGCCAGCATTCACAAAGTCAACGAATGCGTGGCCGTCAGGGATCTGCCGCGCCTGACTAGCATGTACCGACGCGTACTCGAGTTGCTGCTCGTGTAAGCGCCGGTTGCTAGGTGCGCTGCGGCTTCAGGTTGGCGTACATGCCGAGCGCCAACAGCACCGTGAAGCTGATCGCAACCCATGCCGGCATCGTCAGCCCCAGAAAGTGCCAGTCAATCGTCGCGCATTCGCCGGAGCCTGTGAAAATCATTTTCAAAGCATCACTTAACGGGAAAGCGTCGATAATGTAGTCCAGACCGGGACCGCAGGCGGGGACTTCATCGGCGGGCAGGTTCTGCAACCAGATGTGGCGCCCCGCAACGGCCAGACCGCCGCCCGCCGCGAGCAAACACAAAACGGCGTAGACGCGGCGCCCGACGCCGCTCGGGTTGTGCAGTGCCGCCAGCAGAAACACAACGCCGAGTGAAATTGTTGCAACGCGCTGGAATATGCACAGCGGGCAAGGTTCCAGCAGCAGACCATATTCGGCGTACAGCGCGTACGCCATCATCATCACGCAAGCCAGAAAGCCTGAGAAGTTGAGCAGTCGTGGATTAAGCGCGGGCAAGACTATTTACCGGATTTCGTCATCTCGGTGTGGCGCACATCGCGGCCTTCCACCATGTAGATAACGTACTCACAAATGTTCTTGGCATGATCGCCGATGCGCTCAAGCGCCCGGGCCGCCCAGGTCACGTTCAGCACGCGCTTGATCGTGCGCGGATCTTCCATCATGAACGTTATGCATTGACGAGTGATCGCATCGTACTCGTCATCGACCTGCTCATCTTCCCGCACAACCTCGATACTCGCCGCTACGTCGAGTCGCGCAAACGCGTTCATCGCATCGCGCAGCATCTGCAGCACATGATTGCCGAGGTTTTTCAGCTCGCGATAGGAATCAGGCGGACGATCCATTTCTGCCAGCTTGGAGGCCAGGTAGCCAATTTTTTCGGCCTCATCACCGACCCGCTCGAGGTCCGTAATGGTTTTGATAATTGCAACGATCAGCCGCAGGTCGCCTGCTGCAGGCGCGCGCGTCGCCAGCACCCGACTGCATTCCTCGTCTATTTGTACTTCGAGGTTGTTAACCTTGTAGTCGTCTTTTGCGACCTGCAGGCCGAGCTCGCTGTCGCCCGTAACCACCGCCGTGATGGCCAGAGAAAGCTGCGTCTCAACGAGGCCGCCCATTTTCAATACGCTGTTGCGGAGCTCTTCGAGATCCTTGTTAAAGCGCTGTGAAATGTGGCCAGTGACATCAGAGGTACGCATCATGGATCCTGTCCTGCGTGAAAACCGGGAAGATGAAGGAAAGCTGCTGTGAAGGCAAGGCCGGCGCGCAGAAATCAATCTGCCTGCGCGCCATGCGCTGATTCGCCCCTGCCGATAAGCTCTACTTGAAGCTGAACTCGATATCGAGCATCAGCCGATTGTAGTCCTGCGCAGGCCCTGCAAACTCGCCGCGCTCGGTGAGGATCAGGGTGCCGCCGAGAGCCACATTGTCGCGTATCGCGTATTTCGCCTGTATTAAATGGCCACGCGCGTCAGTTACGCCACCGGCAAAGTCGGAGTCATTGAAGGTTCCGATGACGGCGTCCGCTTCCGTATCGAGCCAGGCATAGCCGAACTGGGTCGTGCCCGGAGCACTTGCCTTGCCCACGGTCGCGCCGAACGTCCAGCCGAGGTCCTGGCCGTTGTTCGCGCCCGAGTTTTGCACGACATCCGCATACACGGTCAATGGCAGATCGTTGAACTTTGTCTTGTACTCGGCGAACACTTCTACAAGCTCATAATCAAACACGTAGTTGCCAGCGAGATCCACGGTATTGCCGTTCGCGTCGCCGTCATAAAATGGCGACTGCCCTTTGGTATCCGTGTAATTGAAATAGCCCAGTCCGGCGGTGAGGCTGCCGCTGTCGCCAAGCTTGCCTTTCCAGCCGCCCTGCGCCGCGAGCAACAGGGAATCATCGCTGGACGAACGCTCTTCGACGGACATCGCAGACAGTGAGCCGAAGAAGTTTCCGTTATCGCCAAGCAGCGCGATGCCTTCCGGGTTCAGGTCGCCGTCCCAAAGCAGCGGCGTGCCACCCGCGCGAAACCACGGAGTTTTCATTTTGCCGGCCATGACGTTCCACTGGTCGTTCAGGCGCCAGTCGACATAGGCACGGTCAACCAGGATCTGTTTTGCAGAAAACCCGTCGTCCATCGTCAGGTTCGTGGACACCGGGCTGCCGTCGCCGGTTGCCAGGCGAAACACGAGCTTTATGTCGTCGGCGGCTTTTGCTTCAAGGCCGAAGCGCGCCCGGAAGCGGCTGCGATCGCGATTCGCGCTGCCTTCGGCATCAATCGATTCGTACCGGACGCGCGTATCGCCGCTGAGCTTTATGGTCTCAGTCCAGCTTGCCTGGGCCAGTGCCTCTGGCGCCGCAACGATCATTGCAACAAGTAGCGCGACTGCAATCTTGGTCATTGACTTCATTTTGTTATCTACCGGGTAGTGGCCCGTAAAAGGCTGAGTAGGGGTTGTTGGAGCGCGATTAAAAATCAGGAATGTTACAGCTACGTTACAGGCGCGGGATTTCGACATACTCCCTTGTAGCCTGCAGGAGACGGCTCTCAGGTAACGAGCCGGCTGGCAGGGAAATAGCAGGAAAAGCGGCTGCCGACACGACGTTCGCTCAAAATCTCGAGGCGGGCATCGTGCAGAATCAAGGCGTGCTTGACGATCGCAAGGCCAAGGCCTACGCCACCCGAGTCCCTGCTGCGCCCCGGGTCCGCGCGAAAAAAACGCTCGGTAAGGCGCGGAATGTGCTCGGGATCAATGCCCTCGCCCGTGTCGCTGACCGTCAGCACCGCTTCACCGCCCTCGGCAGCGCGCCAGCTTAGCTCGATCGTGCCATCAGCCGGGGTGTGGCGAATCGCATTCGTCAAAAGATTATTGATGACAGATTCTATTTCCGCAGAACTGCCCAGCAGTCGCGACTTCAGTGCCGCATCCGTCACGATAGTCGGAACACCGGATTCACCTTCGTACGCGCGCCGGGCGCCAGCCAGCAGTGCAGCGATGTCCACTTCCTCATCCGTGCGCTCGGCCTGCGGGTTCTCCAGTCGTGACAGTTCCAGCAGCTCGGCAACAATGCGATTCATGCGCTCGGCCTGCGCATGCATTTGCTCGAGCGGTTTATGCCATTCTTCCGGCACCCTGTTGTCGCTGACCAAAACGTCCAGGTACCCGGAGATAACGGTCAACGGCGAACGCAATTCATGGGATGCATTGGCAACGAAATCGCGCCGCATCTTGTCAATCAGTACGGTCTCTGTGACATCACGCAGGAACAACAGGTACTGCTCGGCACCGAACGGCACCAACCGGCAGGACAGCCATCGTTCATCTGCAAGAGGCGATGGAATCTCTACGGCGCTGTCAAAATCATCTGCCTGCAGATGCGCAACGAAAACCGGGTCGCGCAGGATATTGTCGATGCGCTGACCGCGATCCTGGACTGACCGAACGCCGGCCAGTTCTTCGGCAGCCTTGTTGCTAAGCAGAATTTCATAGGCCGAATTCAGGACAATGGCGCCGTCCGGCATTGCGTTGGTTGACTCGCGAACTTCCTTCAGCAAGCGCCGGTAGCGGCGTTTGTTCTTGCGAACGCGCTGGCGCAGGTAGCTGATCCGGGCCGCCAGTGCCGCCCAGATTCCCTCGCCAAACGACAGGTCATCGAGCGCGTCATTCGACAGCGCACGATCGAAACGCAGCACCTGGCGTACCTGGTAAGCGAGTGCCAGCAGCGTGGCAATCAACAGTCCGATAAGAGGCGCAGCGTAGATAGCGCCGATGGCAAGCCCGGCCAGCAGCAACGAGCTGAGGCCCAACAGAAATTTGCGCCATGCTGCAGGCATCACGCGACCTGGGTCGAAAAACGGTAGCCGGCGCCGCGCACTGTCTGGATGTAGGCCTCGGC
>JBATFU010000200.1:0-3349 GCA_049665065.1 Woeseia sp.
ACTACGAGAAGAGTCGACTGGCGGATGTCGAATGGACCGACGCGGCCATCAAGCAATATTTGCTGCGGATGTCGTCGATCGGGATTTTCTGGTCAGACCTGTTCGATTGCCCGCCGATACCCGCCAACGTGCGCGTGCGCCTCGTCAAGCTGCTGGAGCAACTTGCCATTGAGTGGTCTGCGAGCGACCAGCATTCAAAAAACACGAAACAAAGAGTTCAGGAACGCTAAGTTATGAAGAACCTCGCTGATTCGCTGGCACGATGCCGGCACTTGATCGCCAGCCTGTTGTTGGCCCTAACCCTCGTCGCTTGCGGAGACAGCGGCGGCAACGAACAAGGCGGCGGCCCCCCGCCAGCCAACGTAAACGTTGCAGAGGTTGTTGTTAAGCCGATCATCGAGTGGGATGACTTCACCGGCCGCATCCAGGCCGTTGACAGCGTCGCGTTGCAGCCGCGGATTACCGGTTACCTCGACGCGATTCATTTCACCGAAGGCGAGATCGTCGCGAAGGGCGACCTGCTGTTTACGATTGATGATCGCGAATACCAGGCCGTGGTGTCATCGCGTCGTGCTGACGTGCAACGAGCGAGTACGCGCGTGGAACTGGCGAAGCAGGATCTTGCGCGTGCCGAAAAACTGGCGGCCGCGCGCGCCGTGTCTGCAGAAGAGCTCGAGCAACGTCGCGGCGAATTGCAGCAGGCGGAAGCTGACCTGCGCAGCAGTCGCGCCAATCTGGAATCCGCGGCGTTGAATCTTGACTTCACGCGCGTTACCGCACCCATTGGCGGGCGAGTCGGCGAAGCGCTGATCAAGCCCGGCAATCTTGTGACACCGACTGCATCGGTGCTCACGACAATCGTGTCGATTGATCCGATACACGTCGTTTTCGAAGGCGACGAACGCATCTATCTGAAATATCAGGCAAAGGCCCGTACCGGCGAGCGCCCGAGTTCGCGCGATGTGCGCAACCCGGTGCAGGTGGGTCTCGCCTCGGATGAAGGTTTTCCTTATCGGGGTGAGATGGATTTCGTCGACAACCAGGTCGATCCGACAACCGGCACTATTGAAGGACGCGCCCTGATTCCGAATCCGGATGGCTATTTGATTCCCGGCCTGTTCGCGCGAGTGCGCCTGCTGGGCAGCGGCGAATACGACGCGCTGCTGATACACGATGCGGCAATCCTCACCGATCAGGATCGCAAGTACGTTTATGTCGTCGGCGCGGATAACTCGGCGATACGGCGCGACGTTGTCGTCGGTCGCAGCATTGACGGCCTGCGCGTCGTCACCGATGGTTTGAACGCGGGCGAGCGCGTCGTTGTCGATGGCGTTAGAAAAATCTTTTTCTCAGGCGCACCTGTTGCGCCAAACGTAGTGCCG
This sequence comes from Woeseia sp., assembly GCA_049665065.1. GTDB lineage: Bacteria > Pseudomonadota > Gammaproteobacteria > Steroidobacterales > Woeseiaceae > Woeseia. The sequence goes on from JBATFU010000200.1 coordinate 1,383, forward strand.
ATGACCGACCCGCAACAGCCGGCGCCCGGAAACGCCACAGCGCCCGGAGCCTGATCGATGAACTTGTCGCGTGTGTTTGTCGACCGGCCGATCCTGGCCGGCGTGCTGTCGATATTCATCCTGATCTCGGGGCTAATCTCAATTCCGAACCTGCCGATCAGCGAATACCCGGAGGTGGTGCCGCCGACCGTGCAGGTCACGGCTGTGTATCCGGGCGCTAATCCGAAGACCTTGTCCGAGACCGTCGCCGCACCGCTTGAAGAAGCGATCAACGGCGTCGAGAACATGATTTACATGAAGTCGGTCGGCAGTTCGGATGGCCAGCTGTCGCTGCAGGTGACGTTCGCCGGCGGTACCGATATCGATCTCGCTGCCGTGCAGGTGCAGAACCGCGTGGCGACCGCGCTGCCGCGTTTGCCGGAAGCGGTGCGCGCTTTGGGCGTCGCCACGGCGAAGTCATCGCCGAACCTGACGATGGTTGTGCACGTCACGTCGCCGACGGGCGAGTACGACGGCTTCTATCTTTCCAACTACGTCACGCTGAACATCAAGGACGAACTCGCGCGATTGCCCGGCGTTGGTCAGGCCCTGGTGTTTGGCGCGGGCGATTATTCGATGCGCATCTGGCTCGACCCGGAGAAAGTGGCGTCACGTGAATTGACCGTTGGCGACATCATCGGCGCAATACGCGAGCAAAATATCCAGGTATCGGCTGGCACGATTGGCGGGCCGCCGCAACCCGACAGCGGCTTTGTGCAGTACTCCCTGAGTGCCAGCGGCCGGCTCGAAACGGTCGAGGAATTTGCGGCAATTGTTTTGAAAACGGGTGCGCCGGGCGCTGTCACTACGCTCGGCGACGTTGCGCGTATCGAACTCGGCGCTGAATCCTATTCGCTGCGCTCAACGCTGAACAACCAGCAGGCTGCGGCAATCCCGATATTCCAGAGTCCGGGTGCCAACTCGATAGAGCTGTCAGATTCTGTACGCGCCAAGATGGCAGAACTTGCCGAACGCTTTCCACCGGGTCTGAGCTGGGCGGTTGCATACGACCCGACCGTATTCGTGCGCGAGTCCATCAAGTCGGTCATTACCACGTTACTTGAAGCAGTGATGCTCGTCGTTCTCGTGGTCGTGATCTTCCTGCAGACGTGGCGCGCGTCGATTATTCCATTGCTTGCTGTTCCGGTATCCATCATCGGTACGTTCGCGGTGATGTTGCTGCTCGGCTTCTCCATCAACGTGTTGACTCTGTTTGGCCTGGTGCTGGCCATCGGTATCGTGGTCGACGACGCAATCGTGGTTGTCGAGAACGTCGAGCGGCATATCGAGCTTGGCGAGTCGCCACGCGATGCTGCGCGCAAAGCGATGGAGGAAGTCTCCGGACCGATTGTCGCGATCTCGCTGGTGCTCGCCGCGGTGTTCGTGCCGCTTGCGTTCCTGGGCGGCGTGACCGGGGAGTTCTACCGGCAGTTCGCAGTCAGCATTTCAGCCGCCGTATTGATCTCCGCATTCAACTCGCTGACCTTGTCGCCGGCAATGGCTGCGGTGCTGCTAAAGCCCAAGGGAACGCCGCTGAACACAACGGGACGCGTTATAGAGTTCCTGTTCGGCTGGATCTTCCGTCCGTTCAACCGGGTGTTTGATCGCGGCGCCAAAAGTTATTCACACTCTACGCAACGCAACATCGGCCGGGGCGGACGGCTAACGTTAATCTATGCTTTGCTTATCGGCATTGCGGTAATGGGCTTCCGCGCGGTGCCCGGCGGTTTTATTCCTACGCAGGACAAACAGTACCTGTTCGGCGTCGCTCTGCTGCCGGAAGGCGCCACGATCCAGCGCACCGATGAAATGCTGCGCAAGATGACCGACCTTGCGCTTGCGACACCTGGCGTTGCATCAACCGTCGCGTTTCCCGGTTTGAACGCCGTGCACTTCGTGAACACGCCAAACATTGGCACGATGTTTAT
>JBATFU010000201.1:0-6934 GCA_049665065.1 Woeseia sp.
GCGCTCGGCTTATACCTGACCGGGCATCCGTTCGATGCGGTGCGCCAGGATGCGGCCTGTTTCGTGGACGGCAGACTCGGTGCAATAAGCTCCGAGCAGCCGCCGCAGTCCAACGGTGAGCGCAACTACGCAAAGGTCAGCCGCCTTGTGACGGTTGCCGGCCTCGTTATGGACATTCGCAAGCGCGGTAACCGCGTGACAGTGACGCTGGATGATGACAGCGGACGCATTGACGTCAGCTTGTTCAGCGAGGCGTTTCAGGAGTTCCGGCATTTGCTCAGCAAGGATGAAATCATTGTCGTCTTCGGCGGTTTGCGCTACGACGATTTCATGGCGAGCTGGCAGGTGAACGCGAAAACCATTTTGCCGATCGATCGCGTAATCGAGCAGCGCGCACGCAGCATGATTTTGCAGGTTGAGCCGAATGGCCAGGGGCGTGAGCTGCTTGCGAAACTGCACGACGTGCTGTTGCCGTACCGCAAGGGGCAATGTGACGTGGCTGTGCAATATACGGGCAGCGAGGCGTCGGCGCGTCTGAAACTGGGCCCGGAATGGAGCGTTCGCCCGAGTCGCGAGCTGCGTGACAAGCTTGCGGCACTGCTGGGCCAGAACGCAGTCAGGCTGCTCTACGCACCCGGCCGGGAAATGATGTAGAGTCGCGATTGTCGATTTCACGGCCGATTTTTGCGGCCTGTCAACGAGTGAAACATGGATCTGAAATTTCTGGAATTCGAACAGCCGATCGCCGAACTGGAAGCGAAGATCGACGAGCTGCGCTACGTTGGCGACGATTCCGAAATCAACATCAATGAAGAAGTCGCGCGGCTAAAAAGCAAAAGCGCAACGCTTACCAAGAGCATTTTCTCGAAACTCAGTGCCTGGCAGATCGCGCAGCTTGCACGCCACCCGATGCGCCCCTACACCGCAGACTACCTGCAGCTGGTTGCACCCGATTTCCAGGAGCTGCACGGTGATCGCATGTACGCCGACGATCCGGCGATTATCGGTGGCGTAGGCCGCCTCGACGGGCGGCCCGTTGTGTTTATCGGTCACCAGAAAGGACGCGACACCAAAGAGCGCGTGCGCCGCAACTACGGCATGCCGAAACCGGAAGGCTATCGCAAGGCGCAGCGCCTGATGCGGCTCGCTGAGCGCTTCGCATTGCCTGTCGTGACCTTCATCGACACGCCTGGCGCCTACCCTGGCATCGGCGCCGAAGAGCGCGGCCAGAGTGAAGCGATTGCCTACAGCCTGTACCTGATGGCGAAACTGCGGACGCCGATCATCAGCGTGGTTATTGGCGAGGGCGGTTCGGGCGGTGCGCTCGCGATCGGTGTTGGCGATCGCCTGCTGATGCTGGAATACAGTATTTATTCGGTCATTTCGCCCGAGGGTTGCGCGTCGATCCTGTGGAAAAGCGCGGAAAAAGCCGAGGAAGCCGCTGAAGCCATGCGCATCACGGCGAAGGACCTCAATGGCTTTGGCCTTGTCGATGAGGTGTTGCCCGAGCCCCTCGGCGCCGCGCATCGCAACCCGGAAGCGATGGCGGAAGTCATTCGCAATGCGCTCATCAAGCACCTGGCAGATCTCGAGGGCATGGACCTCGACACGCTGCTCGACAAGCGTCGCCAACGCATCGCGGGCTTCGGTGATTTCAAAGACGGCTGAACGCCGAGGCGGTGCCGATGCCGCTCGACTCTGAGTTTCTGCTGAATTTCCTGCAAGCCAGGGCCCGTGAGCATGGCAAGCCTCCGCACTGCATCGTGGCGTTTAGCGGCGGCATTGATTCCACGGTGCTGCTGTCGCTGCTTGCCGGGATCCGTGCGGCCCTCGATACCCAACTGCGCGCCGTGTACGTCAATCATCAGCTGCAACCGCAGGCAGATGCGTGGCAGGCGCATTGCGAACGGCAGGCGGCGCGACTCGGTGTCGAGTTTCAGTCGGTCAGGATCGACGTTAACGAACGTGGTAATGCCGGTCCCGAAGGCAACGCGCGTGCAGGGCGCTATGCTGCGCTGGCGGCAATGCTGGCCGACGGCGACTGGCTGCTGACGGGCCACCATGAAGATGATCAGGCGGAAACCCTGTTGTTGAATTTATTGCGTGGCAGCGGCGTCGCGGGCCTGCGTGGCATCGCGCCATGCCGACCGCTTGGCCGGGGTTTGCTGCTGCGTCCGCTGCTGGCCTGCAGTAGCGCGGATATTGCAGCGTACGCGCACGCGGAGAATCTCGAGTGGATCGACGACCCCAGCAATGACGATACGTCGTTTGATCGCAATTTCCTGCGTGCCGGGGTGCTGCCGTTGCTGGCCACGCGCTGGCCTGCGGCAACGCGGCAGCTCGCGCGCAGTGCCCGACTGGCGGGGGAAGCCTCCGACCTGCTCGATGACCTGGCGCGTGCGGACCTTGCCCGCTGCGGCACGGCGCACAGGCTTTCCGTTGCTGCGTTATCGGGGCTCGAGCAGCCGCGGCAGGCCAATCTGCTGCGCTACGCCTGCAAAGCGCAGGCACTGCCAGTGCCGCCGCATCGCCAGCTAGAGGCTCTGCGAACGGAGCTGCTGCCGGCTCGGGCAGATGCCGTGCCGCTCGTGCAATGGCAGGGTGCGGAAGCGCGCCGCTACCGTGACCATCTTTACCTGATGCCGGCGCTGGCAGCGGAGCCGGCCGCGCCGGTAGGCCTGCTGCGTGCCGGACACCCGCTGGCGCTCGCTGCAGGTTTGGGCGAGCTTGAGCTGCGCGCCGACGTCGCGGGTGGCATCTCGCCGGTCGTCGCACAGGCAGGGCTGTCAGTGCGATTCCGCCAGGGCGGCGAAGCAATAAAGCCTGCAGGTCGCGGCGTCGGCAAATCGCTCAAGCAGCTGTTACAGGAGGCGCAGGTGGTGCCGTGGCTGCGCGGGCGCGTGCCTTTGGTCTACGGCGGTGACGCGCTTGTCGCCATCGGCGATTTGTGGGTGGCCGAGGATTTTTCGGCGGCGGCCGGGTACGGCATTGTCTGGAAAAACAAGCCGGTTCTTACTTAGGCCGCGATGCCGATTAATCGACGCCTGCAGCCGCGTCTTCGTTGTTATGCCAGCGTCGTTCTGATACCTTGCAACACCGTCTTTAATCAATCGACGGGACGATAATTTAAGGGCCCCGAATCGGGGCACCGTCAGGGTTGGAGCAACACACCGGAGCGCGCATCGTGCAGGGTGTATTGGTCCGGCCCTTTATTATTTCCCGACTATTTAACCAAACGGGTTCATGCATGACAGCGTACGTATTCATCACAGGCGGCGTGGTGTCTTCCCTGGGCAAAGGCATCACGTCGGCATGCCTCGGGGCGATACTGGAATCACGCGGTCTTTCCATCAGCATGATCAAGCTGGATCCCTACATCAATGTGGATCCGGGAACGATGAGCCCGTTTCAGCACGGCGAAGTGTTTGTCACGGAAGACGGCACCGAAACCGACCTGGATCTCGGCCACTACGAACGCTTCGTCCGCACCACCTGCGGCCGCAACAGCAATTTCACGACCGGGCGCATTTACGAAACGGTGATCGGCAAGGAGCGCAGGGGCGACTACCTCGGCGCCACGGTACAGGTGATCCCGCACATCACCGACGAGATCAAGCAAAGCGTCAAACGCGGCGCCGGCACTGCCGATATCTGCCTTGTCGAGATTGGTGGCACGGTCGGTGACATTGAATCCCTGCCGTTCCTTGAAGCTATTCGCCAGATGGGGGTCGAGCTCGGCCGCGAAAAAGTAGCCTACGTGCATTTGACGCTCGTGCCCTACATCGCAACCGCCTCCGAAATTAAAACCAAGCCAACCCAGCACTCGGTGAAGGAATTGCGCTCGATCGGTATTCAGCCGGACATTCTCGTGTGTCGGTCAGAGCAGATGTTGCCGGCGGAACAGCGCCGCAAGATCGCGCTCTTCACTAACGTGGCCGAGAACGCGGTTATTTCTGCCGTTGACGTTGACGATCTCTACAAGATTCCCGCGTTGATGCAGGCCCAGGGCCTCGACGAAATCGTCGCGCGGCAGTTTCATCTTGAGCTTCCTGATGCCGATCTCAGCGAGTGGGCGAAAATCGTCAAAGCGAAGCTGAACCCGGAAGACGAAGTCAACATCGCGATGGTTGGCAAGTACGTCGACCTGCGCGATGCGTACATCTCGTTGACGGAAGCACTGTTGCACGGCGGTATTCATACGCGAACCCGGGTCAATATCCATTACTTCGAGTCGCAGCAGATAGAAGACGACGGCGCCGACTGCCTCGCTGCGATGGATGGCATTGTCGTGCCGGGTGGATTCGGTGATCGCGGCGTGGAGGGCAAGATCGCCGCGGTGCAGTACGCGCGCGAGCGGCGCGTGCCGTACCTCGGGATCTGTCTTGGCATGCAGGTCGCGGTGATCGAAGCGGCGCGCAACCTGGCCGGCCTCGACGGCGCTCACAGTACGGAGTTCAACCGGAAAACGCCGCATCCCGTCGTCGCGCTCATCACCGAATGGCAGACCGCAACGGGCAAGCTCGAAGAACGCAGCGAAAGTTCCGACTTCGGCGGCACCATGCGGCTCGGTGCCCAGAAAATTGCGCTGACAGCCGGATCACATGCCGCCGGCGTCTACGGCAAGGCCGAGGTTTACGAGCGTCACCGGCATCGCTACGAAGTGAACAATCACTACCGCGATCGTCTCGAACAGGCGGGCATGCGTTTCTCGGGGCTGTCAGTTGATGACCTCGTTGAAATGATCGAGCTGCCGGATCATCCCTGGTTCATGGCCAGCCAGTTTCACCCGGAGTTCACCTCGAACCCGCGCGACGGTCATCCGTTGTTCACAAGCTTTATCAGCGCTGCAAGGCAGCACAAGAGCGGTGAACTGCCAAAGGCGGCTGAAGCGTGAAGCTGTGCGGTTTCGAGGTTGGTCCGCAACATCCGTTTTTCCTGATTGCCGGAACCTGCGTGGTGGAAAGCGAGGCGATGTCGATCGATACCGCCGGCACGCTCAAGGAAATAACGAGCGCACTAAATATTCCACTGATCTACAAATCGTCGTTCGACAAGGCGAATCGCAGCTCGAGCAAAAGTTTTCGCGGGCCGGGCATGGAGGAGGGCCTGCGGGTTCTTTCCGAAGTTAAGCGCCAGCTGGGTCTGCCGATTCTGACGGACGTGCACGAAGATACGCCGATGGACGAAGTGGCGGACGTCGTTGACGTGCTGCAGACGCCCGCGTTTCTGTGTCGGCAAACCAATTTCATACTGCGCGTGGCGAATGCGGGCAAACCCGTCAATATCAAGAAAGGCCAGTTCCTGTCGCCATGGGAAATGCAAAACGTTGTCGACAAGGCGCGCTCAACCGGCAACGAACACATCATGGTTTGTGAACGCGGCTTCTCGTTCGGCTATAACAATCTGATTTCCGACATGCGCGGCCTTGCTGTAATGCGCGGCAGCGGCGCACCCGTGGTATTCGATGCCACCCATTCGGTGCAGCTGCCGGGCGGCAAGGGCAGCGCCTCCGGTGGCCAGCGCGAGTTCGTGCCGGTTCTGGCGCGCGCTGCGACAGCTGCGGGTGTCGCCGGGCTCTTCATGGAAACTCATCCGGATCCGAGCGTCGCGCTGTCGGACGGTCCGAATGCCTGGCCGCTTGGCATGATGCGCGAGCTGCTCGAAACTTTGCAGGAAATTGATCGCTGTGTGAAACAGCGCGGATTCCAGGAAGCCGAGTTCGGTCTCGGCGTTTAGTCTCTCTAACTAAAAAAGGAAGCAACCCGGCAATGATCAAGATCGCCAGTATTCACGGGCGCGAGATTCTGGATTCGCGTGGTAACCCGACGGTTGAAGCAGAAGTCACGCTCGCCGACGGCACAGAGGCACGCGCGGCGGTCCCGTCCGGTGCATCAACAGGCACGCGCGAAGCGGTTGAACTGCGTGATGGAGACAAATCGCGTTATCTCGGCAAGGGCGTACGCAAAGCAGTGGCAAACGTTAACGGCGTGTTGCGCGATGCTTTGCTGAAGAAAGAGTTTGCGGACATGCGCGCGCTTGACCAGTGTATGCGCGACCTCGATGGGACCGACAACAAAGGCAAGCTGGGCGCCAACGCGCTGCTCGCAATCTCCCTCGCCACCGCCCACGCCACGGCGCGCTCGCAGGGCAAGCCGCTCTATCGTTTCCTCGGTGACAGCAAGGTCATGCCGGTACCAATGATGAACATCATCAACGGTGGTGCGCACGCGGACAACAACGTAGACATCCAGGAATTCATGATCCTGCCGGTTGGCGCACCGACCTTTTCGGAAGCCTTGCGCTACGGCACCGAGGTGTTTCATGCGCTGAAAAGCGTGCTGGCCGCGAAGGGCCTGAACACGGCAGTTGGCGATGAAGGTGGCTTCGCGCCCGACTTGCCCTCCAACCAGGCCGCGCTCGATACCATTGTGACGGCCATCGAGAAAGCGGGCTTTAAGCTCGGCAGTGACATCTTCCTCGGTCTCGACGTCGCGAGCTCTGAGTTCTACAAGGACGGTCGTTACAACCTCGCCAGCGAAGGGCGCGAGTTCGACGCAGCCGGATTCACCGATTACCTGGCCGGCCTCGCCGATAACTACCCGATCATTTCCATCGAAGACGGCATGGATGAAGGCGACTGGGACGGCTGGGCGCTGCTGACCGAGCGACTCGGCAAGCGTGTGCAGCTCGTTGGCGATGACCTGTTCGTCACCAACGAGGAGGTGCTTCGTCGAGGAATCGACGAAGGTGTCGCCAACGCCATCCTCATCAAGGTGAACCAGATCGGGTCGCTCTCTGAAACCCTCCACACCATGGCAATGGCGGAGCGCAACGGGTATCGCCAGATGGTGAGCCATCGCTCAGGTGAGACCGAGGACTCGTTTATTTCCCATCTGGTCGTGGCCACGAATGCCGGCCAGATTAAGACCGGTGC
>JBATFU010000202.1:0-2776 GCA_049665065.1 Woeseia sp.
ATTTCGCCGGCCCGCATCTTTTCCTCAGTTGTTTTGACAAAGCCACCAAGCTGAACAATGCCCTTGAAGGTTTCGACGCTGATCGCCGTGCCGGTCGTGTCCTTGGAAAGCAACAACTGGCTTTTAACCTTGGTGGTTATGGTCGTGTCATCGATGTATTCGCCGGTACTTTCCTGAGTCCTGGTGCTTGCGCAACCAATCAGTACGATCCCCATGAATGCCGCGATTATAAAATTTCGTTTGTTCATTCCTGACTCCAGTTGATAGAAAAACTTCTACGACAACTCAACCATCCGGCGATCCGAATGGGAGTGACTCGCGGAGCTTATTGTCAGTTTGGCAAGGCGTCTGTGCGGCAGCGTACAGATCGTATGGTTACGGGCTGGGCCAGTTTCTCAAAGTACGGCAGCGCACAGACGCACGCCCGGCGCTAACCGATACTGCCCTTCGATGACCGTCATCAGAGGAGAACTCACATGCAAGGTACCAGCCAAACAACACGAGTATTCAGCGCCACAGCCATCGCGGTAGTGATGTTGCTGATTACCGCCTGCGCCTCCGCCCCGCCAGCGCCGACAATGGCAATGGATGAAGCAAAAAATGCAATCGAGATTGCAGAGCGGGTTGACGCTGGTCAACACGCGCCTGCTGAACTCGATGAAGCTCGCCAGAAACTCGACGACGCCAACAAGGCCGTCGCGGCCAAGAACATGGTTATGGCCGACCGTTTTGCGAAGCAGGCAAAGGTAGTGGCTGAACTGGCGGCGGCGAACACCGAAGCCGCGAAGGCGCTGGCAGTGAATGAGGAATTGAACCGGGGTGCCAAAGCCCTGATTGAAGAAATGCAGCGCACTGGAGATCAGCAATGAACAACGCTACCCGAACCACCGCTCGTATCGCCGGGACTCTGCTTGCAGTGATGACAGCCTCAATGCTGTTCGTCGGCTGCGCCACGGCGCCTGCCAGCCCGGCGGGCGCCGCAGACGCACGCAATAAGCTGACCCGTCTGCAGGCAAATCCAACGCTTGCCGACCGTGCGTCGGTCGAGATCAGAGAAGCTGAAGCCGCGGTTCGCCTCGCAGAACAGCCGGTCGGCAAAGACCGTGCCCTCGGCGAGTATCGCGTTTACCTGGCAGATCGAAAGGTCGGCATCGCTATGGCCAAGGCGGAGACACGCAACGCAGAAGCGCAAAGAGATGAACTCAGTCAGGCGCGGGACGATGCTCGCCTGGCAGCCCGCACCAGCGAAGCGGATAAAGCACACCGCCAGGCCAGCATGGCCCGTAACGATGCCAGCGCTGAGCGCGCGAGATCGGCAGCCGCGACAGCCGAAGCTGCGCGCAATGCAGAAAAACTGCAAAAGCAGATTGATGAACTGAAGGCTGAGGCGACCGAACGTGGCCTCGTGCTCACGCTTGGCAATACGTTGTTTGCAACAGGCCGATCCGACCTGAAGCAGGGCCAGACCGCAAGTCTCGACAAGCTGGTCGTGTTCTTAAACGACTATCCGGATCGCACCGTCGAGGTTGAAGGTCACACCGATGACGTCGGAAGTCTCGACATGAACCAGACTCTGTCGATGCACCGTGCGGATGCAGTTCGAACCTACCTGATGCAGCACGGAATCAAGTCCGGCCGACTCACCGCCATCGGCCTGGGCGAAACCCAGCCCATTGCTGACAACCTGTCAGATAGCGGCCGCCAGCAGAATCGTCGTGTCGAAGTCATTATCACGAATCCGCCTGCAACAGCAGCCACGGCATCAACCACCTGAACAATACGCTGTACGGAGCACAAAATGATTAACAAGAACCTTTTGATCGGCGGCATCGCAGGCGCCATCGCCGTTACCGCGCTGGGTGCCACGGCGGGATACCGAATGCTGGATGCGGACAATTACGCGGACGTGGTGAATGTAAAGCCAGCGATGGAAACCGTATCGACGACCGGCGAGGAATGTCGTGACCAGGTCGTTTCCGTGAAGCAACCAACTCAGGATCCCCAGCAGATTACCGGAACGGTAGCTGGTGCGATTATCGGCGGGCTGGCTGGTAACCAGGTCGGCGATGGAGACGGCAAGAAAGTCGCGACGGTCGGTGGCGCGGTAGCCGGTGGCTACGCCGGGAAGAAGATCCAGGAAGGTATGCAGGACAGGAATGTCGACCAGGTCAACGAGCGGGTATGCGAGCCGACGCAGACCAGCAGTCAGCAAGCGGCCGGTTATGACGTGACTTACCTGCAAAATGGGCAGGAGCACACGGTCCGGATGAGCAAAGACCCGGGCAGACGCATCCCGATCGAAAACGGCAAGCCTGTCATCGAATAACGCCCACAGTTACGCAACTGTGCAGGCAGTTCGCAGCGCAGCCCGCGTCTCACAGCGGCAACAACGAAGTACACACGCGTGCCAGTTCGCACGCATTGCAATACACCAAGGAAAAACCATGAAAACGCAAGAATCCAAACAGCCCGCCGACTCGAATACGGTCATTGCCAGCTCTGTAAAACCGGACGGCGAGGCCCATCGGTCCGTTACCGAACGGGTTGCCAGCTCGGCGCACGAGACTATTGATCACGCGGCTGCCAGGGCCGAAGAACTTGAAGTGCATCTGCGCAGCGGAGCTGCCAAGGCTGGCGCGAAGTTCGACAAATCTCAGGATGCGGCAACCGCCAAGGTAGAGAAGTCGCTCGCGAAACTCGAAACGTTTGTCAAAGGACGGCCAATTGCCGCCGCTGGCATTGCGTTTGCTGCCGGTATCCTGGCAACGGCACTGCT
>JBATFU010000203.1:0-14311 GCA_049665065.1 Woeseia sp.
GTACATGACCGCGTCATTGCGTGCAACATTGGCAGCCGGCAGCCCCTCACGATTCGCGAGGGCAATCGAAAGCGGCAGTGATGGGGACATTTGCCCGCCATTCAGGTACCACAAGTTTGAGCGACGCAACACTCCGTCTGCGTCCGGCCGAATGTCGAGATAGCCGGCACCGGTGCTGATGCCTGCCAGTGGATGACGACTGGGTACGAATACCGGCGGGCCGTCGCGCATGGCGGCGGCAATTTCGGCGGACGCTGCACCGTCCATGGGCCCCGGCGGCCGCGTCAAAATGATACGGCGCGACTCGTGAGTACGCAGTCGGGCCAGTATCTGGCTGTATTCTTCAGTGACTTCGGCGTCTGATTTCGCGTCCGGGTTAACCGTAACGATCACACCATCGGGCACCGACTGCGCGACAAAATGACCCGCAATCTGGTCGTAGGCAAACCGGTCGACCGACACGAAAAAGCCGGCCGCGAGGCCATAGACGACGATCAGCAGAATGCTGACGCAGCCGAGGGCAAGCAGTCGATCGCGGTTGTCTTTGCGGGTCGTGTCCAAGTCTTATGTCTCGTGAAACTCCGGGCAGTATAGAAAATCGCAAGCGTTATTAATGAGATAGGGTTAGCATTTTTCTGACACTTCAGCGTGCCGAGGGTACCTGGCCAGGGCCGCTACGGTACCCGAAAATCGGCTAAATCCCGGCAACAGATGCCAATCTGTTCGCAAAATTCGATTACGCTTGGCGGTTATCGGCAGCATCTACCTGAATCTGGAGCCCTATGGCCAAGGTGAAAAAAGCTTATGTGTGCGGCGCCTGCGGCGCGCACAGCGTGAAATGGCAGGGCCAGTGCCCGGATTGCGATGCATGGAACACGCTCACTCCAATGACTATGGCGGGCAGCGGCAAGGAGCGGCGCAAGGGCTCCGTTGAAGTGGCCAGCGTCAGACAGCTGACAACGGAGCCCGAACAACGCTATGCCACCGGCTTCAGCGAATTCGACCGGGTCCTCGGCGGCGGGCTCGTGCCAGGGTCGGTCGTGCTGCTGGGCGGCGACCCGGGTGTTGGTAAATCGACGCTGTTGCAACAGGTGGCGGCGCGTTTGCCGGCGGAACTTGGCGTTTGCTATGCCAGCGGGGAGGAGTCGCTGCGGCAGATTGCAGAGCGGGCGCGGCGGCTGGGACTGGGTGCGTCAAACATGGGTCTGCTGGCCGACACGTCATTGGACAACATCCTGGAGCTCGCGTCGTCCGGTGCGCGGGTCCTCGTCATTGATTCGATTCAAACCATGGTGAACGAAGATCTGAGTTCCGCGCCGGGCTCCGTCGCACAACTGCGCGAATGCGTCGGGCGCGTCGTGCAGTTCGCCAAGCAGCGTGAGATCGCCGTGTTCCTGATTGGGCACGTGACGAAAGAGGGCGCGATCGCCGGGCCGCGCGTCGTCGAACACATGGTAGACACGGTTCTGTATTTCGAAAATGACCCGGCGAGTCGGTTCACGATCGTACGCGCTGTGAAAAATCGCTTTGGTGCCAGCAGCGAGATGGGCGTATTTGCGATGACGGAAGCCGGCTTCCGGGAAGTCCGAAATCCTTCCGCGATATTCCTGACCGGCGACGCAGAACGCAATCCAGGCAGCATCGTATCGGTCGCGTGGGAGGGCAGTCGGCCGCTGCTGGTTGAGATCCAGTCGCTCGTGGCCGATGGCAGCGGCAACTACCCGAAGCGCATCGCGCAAGGCGTTGACCAGAGTCGACTCGCGTTGATGGTCGCCGTCTTGCAACGCCATGCCGGTATCTCTTTGGCCAATGATGACGTATTCATCAATGTCGTTGGCGGTCTGCGCATCAGTGAAACGGCGGCCGACCTGCCGATGATGCTGGCGATTGTCTCAAGCCTGCGTGATCGTCCCTGCAGCCAGCGACTCGTTACGTTTGGGGAGATCGGGCTGGCGGGCGAAGTCCGGCCGGTACGTTTCGGCACCGAACGACTTGCCGAGGCTGCCAAGCAAGGTTATCGGCGTGCCATCGTCCCGCGCGCGAATGTGCCAAAAGAGCTGCCAAAGGGCATCGAGGTAATCGGCATATCCAGAATCAACGAGGCACTTGAGGCTGGCTTCGACTAGGTGTTCGGCGCAGCCTGCGGAACAGTGTTGTCTGTGCGCGGCTCGTGAACGCGCGCGGTCTGCACGCGGTTTTCATCCGAGCTGACAATTTCAATCGGATAGCCGGCAATGGTCAGGTCAGCTCCAGGCTCGGGAATCGTCTCCAGGGTCTCGATGATGAGCCCGTTCAGTGTTTTCGGACCGTCTGTAGGTAAATTCCAGTCCATCACGCGGTTCATGTCGCGAATATTCGCTGCGCCATTGACGAGGTAGGAGGTTGCCGACTCGCGAACGATATGCTCGTCGGCACTCGCTGCCGGGTCCGTCGTAAACTCACCGACGATTTCTTCCAGGATGTCTTCGAGAGTGACGATCCCCTGGATGTCGCCGTATTCATCGACCACGAGGGCGAAGCGCTGCTTGCTGCGCTGAAATTGCACTAACTGAGTGCTGAGTGGCGTGCCTTCCGGCACAAAATACGGCTCAACGACCATCGATTCGATATCCGATTTCGAGAACGATGACGCGGCTGCAAGCTTGGCCAGGTGGCGCAGGTGCAGCAGCCCGACGACCTTGTCGATGTTGTCGCGATAAACCGGCAGGCGTGTGTGTTCGCTGTTGCGAATAACTTCCGCGATTTCTTCCATGTTCTTGTCGAGGTCGATGCCGACAATCTCGTTGTGCGGCACCATGACATCGTCGACAGAAACTTTTTCGAGATCAAGAATATTGATCAGCATGTTGCGGTACTTGCGCGAGATCAGCGACCCCGCCTCGAACACAATTGTGCGCAGCTCCTCGCTCGACAGCGAATGCATCTTGGTGTCCGACGAACGCACCCCGAGAAGCCAAAGCACGCTATTCGATGCAATGTTAACCAGCCACACGATCGGCCAGGTAATAAACAGCAGCGGGTAGTAAACGTAGGCGGCCGGATAAGCAAGGCGCTCCGGACGCAGTGCCGCGAGGGTTTTCGGTGCGGCTTCCGAGAAGATAAGCACGACAACCGTCAAAATCAGCGTGCCGATGGCCACCGCGGGTTCGCCACCAATTTTCAAGGCAATCAGCGTAACGAGCGCTACGGCCGTGAAGTTGACGAGATTGTTGCCGAGCAGGATCAAGCCAATCAGCCGGTCCGGCCGCTGCAACAACTGTTCAGCAAGCTGCGCGCCACGGTGTCCGCTGCGCGCGCGATGGCGCAACCGATAGCGATTCAGGCTCATCAGCGCAGTTTCCGATCCGGAGAAAAACGCCGACAGCATCAGCAGCACGACCAGTAATCCGAACAGAACGCCTAATGAAAATTCATCGCTCAAAGAATGAGCACCTCTTGTCTGGTTAAAAATACGGCAGGATGCGCGTTTACATCATCGCGCAGGTCGACTGCCAGTCGCTCAACCCCAGTTACGATGCAGCAAAATCTCGAGGACAAAGCGACTTCCGAAGTAAGCCAGGCACAGTATGACGAAACCCCAGAGGTATAGCGATACTGCGCGCCGCCCGCGCCAGCCATAAAAAGCCCGGCCCGCAAGCAAAACGCCAAATATCAGCAGTGCGATGATCGATAAAACGGTTTTGTGAACGAGGTGCTGGGCAAACAGATTCTCGACAAACAGGAAGCCGGACAGCACCGCCAGAAGCAAGGACAGAAAGCCGCCCGTCGTAATGCCGAACAGCATGCGCTCCGTCGTTTCGAGCGGTGCAAACAATGCATTAATCGAATTGAGTTGACGGGCGCGCAGGCGCCGCTCCTGCGCGAGCGCGAAGGCAGCCACGATAGCGCCAACCGCCAGCAGGCCGTAGGCGAACAGCGAAATCAGGATGTGCGCCTGCAACTGCCAGCTCGTGGCAACAGCGTCGTCTGATGGATGCGCGCCGGTCGGCATTACCGCAACGGCCGCCAGCAACAGCAATCCAGCGGTCAGGCCGCGCAGGCGGGCGTCATAATTTCCGAGCAAGGCGATCAGCGCGAGCTGCAGCCCAACGAACGACGCGCTGTTGGCCAGCGAGAGTTGCAATCCCTGCGGCACGAGGATCAGGCCGATCAGCGTTGTCGCATGCCACAGGATGCTGCCAGCAAGCGTCGCGAGGCCAGCCAGAACCAGTGGCGACGCGATTCCCGAGAATCGCGGCAGCCGCGACATCGCCAGGGCAACGCCAGCGCCCGCGTACAACAGAGGAATTGTGATTTGAAACACAGAATCCGTAAAGGCTATGACCTAGTTTGAGTCGGAGAATCATCCCATACGGTGACGTGCATTAGAACCACAATCTGTGCGGCCCTTAAGGACCCCTGTATTCCGGTGCAGGTTCAGGCAGGCAGCTATTAAGGTGGCGGGATGCAAGGATCGGGACCCACTATGCAGATCAGAGTTCTAGGTTGCAGCGGCGGCATCGGCGGGGCGACGCGCACTTCGGCAATGTTGATCGATGACGATGTGCTGATTGACGCCGGCACCGGCATCGGTGATCTCGCGCTTGTCGATCTCAAAAAAATTCGTCATGTATTCCTGACGCACGCACATCTCGATCACATAGCCGGCTTGCCATTGTTGATTGACGCGATTTACGAAGACGATCTTGCGGAACCGCTGGTGGTGTATGCGCGTCCCGAAACAATCCAGGCGCTGCGCGACCATATTTTTAACAACGTAATCTGGCCGGACTTTGGCGAACTGCCGAACGCCGCAAGACCGGTGTTGCAATACCGCGTCTGCAGCCCCGGCGATTCAGTCCAGGTCACGTCGCGCAAATTCAAAGCAGTTGACGTTTCGCATACTGTGCCGTCGCAGGGTTACACCGTCCAGAACGGTGGCGGGACATTCGCGGTCAGCGGCGACACGCGCACGAACCAAACGCTGTGGCCCGTTCTCAATGCGTCCGATGATCTTCGTGCACTCGTTATCGAAGTGTCATTTCCCGATGAGCTGCGTGAGCTCGCCGATGTTTCCGGACACTACTGCCCGGCGACGCTCGTCAGCGACCTCGCCAAACTTGCGCACGAGCCGGACATCTGGCTGACCGGCATGAAGCCTGGCGAGGAAGACACGATTTTTCGCCAGGTTCGCGAATGCCTGCCGGATCGACGCATCAACATGCTCTCACGCGGCGTGACCATCAGCGTCTGATCGGCAGCTGACCACGCGGCTGATCCGGCCGTGGTGAGTGACCCTTGAATCGCGTTACACTGCAGCGCTGCCGCGCCTTCTGCGGCCACGATTTTGCGCTGAATTCGAGTAACGCCGACCATGTTTGACAACCTTTCAGGACGCCTGTCCGAAGCCGCCCGCAGCCTGACCGGCAAGGGCCGCCTTACTGACGCCAACATCAAGGATACCCTGCGCCAGGTGCGGCTCGCGCTGCTGGAAGCCGACGTAGCGTTGCCTGTCGTGAAGTCGTTTATCGATCGTATTCGCGAGCGGGCGATCGGCGAAGACGTGGGTCGCAGCCTGACGCCCGGTCAGGCACTCGTGAAAATTATTCACGCGGAACTGGTTACGTTGCTGGGCAACGAGACGGCACCGCTGGACCTGCGGGCGCAGCCGCCGGTCGTCGTGTTCCTTGCCGGCCTGCAGGGTGCCGGTAAAACCACTACCGCGGCGAAACTCGCACGCCGCATCATCGAAAAAGAAAAGAAGCGCGTTGCGATGGTGAGCGTCGATGTGCACCGTCCCGCAGCGATTCTGCAGTTGCAGACACTGGCTGCTGAAGTCGGTGCAACGTTTATTGAAAGCGACAGCAAGGAAGATCCGCGCAGGATTGTAGATCGCGCATTGGATGAAAGTCGCCGCGGTCATTTCGAGGTGCTCATCGTCGACACGGCAGGCCGTTTGCACGTCGACGACGAGATGATGAACGAAGTGGTCGACGTGCATGCGCGCGCAAAGCCACACGAAACTTTTTTCGTAATCGACAGCATGGCCGGACAGGATGCGGTAAACGCCGCGCGGGCGTTCGATTCGCGATTGCCGTTAACCGGTGTAATCCTGACGAAAGCGGATGGCGATGCCAAAGGCGGCGTTGCACTGAGCGTCAGTGAAGTGACCGGCAAGCCGATCCGATTCATGGGTGTCGGCGAAAAAACCGATGCTTTGGAAGTCTTTCACCCGGACCGAATGGCCTCGCGGATTCTTGGGATGGGCGACGTCCTGTCGCTCGTTGAAGAGATCGAAGGCAAGGTCAACAAACAGAAAGCCGAAAAACTCGCAGGCAAGCTGAAGAAGGGCCGCGGTTTCGATCTTGCCGATCTGCGCGACCAGCTTGAGCAGATGATGAACATGGGCGGCATGGCGGCGATGCTCGAGAAGCTGCCGTTGCCCGGTAACGTCAATGCGGCAGCCCTGAAAGGGGGCGCGAACGAGAAGCAGCTGAAAAGGCAGGTCGCCATTATCAATTCGATGACGCCCCAGGAGCGGCGCTTTCCGAAGACGATCAACGGCTCCCGCAAGCGCCGCATCGCCTCCGGTAGCGGCCTGCAGGTCCAGGACATCAATCGGCTCCTCAAACAGCATCAGCAGATGGAACGGATGATGAAAAAGATGTCCCGCGGCGGTATGAAAAACATGCTGCGTGGCATGGGCGGCGGCGGCCTGCCGCCAGGTATGGGGCCGGGCCGCCAGTAAGGCGCTGATAAAAAAGAGAATTTTCTGTGGATGCGCGGCGCGCCAGAGGCACCCGGCCTGAACGCCTGAGGGCCGCCGATAAGTCGCCGGATTGCTTCACATTTACCGCGAAATGCGTACAATGCGCGCTTTACTCGGGCCCCGGTCCGGGCGTGGGCGTGTCTGCCTGTCTTGAATAACTAACGGAAATGCAATGGTAAGTATTCGTCTTTCGCGCGCTGGCGCGAAAAAGCGGCCTTTTTATCACCTGGTGGTCACCGACAGTCGCAATCGTCGGGACGGCCGGTATATCGAGCGTGTTGGCTTCTTTAACCCGGTAGGCACCGAGCGTGAAGAGAACCTGCGCATCGACGTCGAACGGATTGATTACTGGATCAGCAAGGGCGCGCAGCCGAGTGAACGGGTTGCCGGCTTGCTGAAGGCCAGCCGCAAGGCAGCGGCCGCCAGCTAGGCAGGTTGCCGCGAGCCGGGCGCAAGCCATTGGCCGACAACCACCGCAATGCTGCGCCGCAAGGCTTTATTGTCCTTGGCAAGATCGGTGCGCCCTGGGGCGTACGAGGCTGGGTAAGGCTCACGTCGTACACCGAGCCACGCGACGCGCTTTTGACTTACACCGCGTGTTACCTGCGGCGCGACAAAGAGTGGGTTGCTGCGCGTTTTGAAGCCAGTCACCCGCAGGGCAAGTCGCTGGTAGGCAAGCTTGGCGGAGTGGATGATCGCGATGCAGCGATCGAATGGCGCGGTGCAGATATCGGTATGCCGCGCGATGAGTTGCCGGATGCTGGTGACGGGCATTACTACTGGGCCGATCTCGAAGGCCTGCTTGTAAGGCATCGAGACGGTACCGAGCTGGGCAAAGTGGCCTACCTGCTGGCCACCGGGCAGCACGACGTGCTGGTGGTGCAGGGTGAACGGGAAGTGCTTATTCCGTTCGTGATGGACAAGTTTATTCTTGGTGTCGATCTGGCAAACGGCCTGATCGATGTCGACTGGGAATGGGACTGAGCGATGCAGATGCAGATCGTCAGCCTGTTTCCGGAAATGCTGGATGCCGTGCTCGACTTTGGCGTGGTTGCTCGTGCACTGGACCGCAAATTGTTGCAGGTGGCTGTGCAGAACCCGCGCGACTTTGCTTTCGATGCGCACCGCACGGTAGACGACCGGCCCTATGGCGGCGGCCCCGGCATGGTAATGAAGTACGAACCGCTTGCTGCTGCGATTGATGCCGCACAGGCGGCGCTGCCCACAGGCTGTCCGGTCATATGCCTGACGCCGCAGGGCAGCCGATTTGACCAGGCGACGGCGCGGCGCTACGCAGCATTGCCCGGTCTTACGCTGGTGGCCGGACGTTACGAGGGCATCGATGAACGCCTGATCGAGGCGAAGGTCGATGAGGAATTATCGCTGGGCGATTTTGTGCTCAGCGGCGGTGAGATCGCCGCGATGGCGGTGATCGATGCCGTGACACGGCTGCTGCCAGGTGTACTCGGAGACGAGAACTCGGCGGCAGAGGACTCGTTCATGGAGGGCTTGCTCGACTGCCCCCACTACACGAGGCCGGAAGAGATCGACGGCCGGCGCGTGCCCGAGGCGCTGTTATCCGGAGATCACGCGCGCATTGCGCGCTGGCGTCAGCAAGAGGCTTTGGGCAGGAGTTATGTGAGGCGCCCCGATTTACTGGAGCGGCTGACTTTGACAAGCGAGCAGCGGGCGCTGCTCGATGAATTTTTACGACAGCAGGACGTGGCGAAGAAATGATTGCCAGTACTGCTGCAACATTACACGGCGAGAGTCCGTCAGGTAGAGAATGATGAGCAAAATAATCGAAGCATTGGAAAACGAACAGATCACGCGGGCGATTCCGGACTTTTCGCCCGGCGATACGGTCGTTGTTCAGGTGCGCGTTAAGGAAGGTGAGCGCGAGCGCCTGCAGGCTTTCGAGGGCATCGTAATTGCAAAGCGCAATCGCGGCCTGAATTCATCGTTCACGGTACGCAAGATTTCGCACGGCGAAGGGGTGGAGCGCGTCTTCCAGACCTACAGCCCGGTCGTTAGTGAAATTGAAGTGAAGCGTCGTGGTGACGTGCGTCGTGCCAAGCTGTATTACCTGCGCGGTCGCACCGGCAAGGCAGCACGCATCAAGGAAAAGATTTAGCTCTTTGTCGAATCGCAGGCAAGCGCGTAGGTTGCCTGCGATCGAATCAGAGCCGGTTTGCGTGTTTGTCACTGTCGCATCACGAAACATTGCCCGACTTCACTCTGCAGGATTTGCAACGGGCGAGGCACCGGCTGGTGCCTCAGTCCACCTGACTCCGGGTACGACTGCGGCGCTTTTCCCTGAAC
This sequence comes from Woeseia sp., assembly GCA_049665065.1. Classification (GTDB taxonomy): domain Bacteria; phylum Pseudomonadota; class Gammaproteobacteria; order Steroidobacterales; family Woeseiaceae; genus Woeseia. Next base: position 9,071 of record JBATFU010000203.1, read on the forward strand.
CATCCTGATTGAAAGGAGTCTTGCCTGGCATGAAGCCCATCGTCCCCTTTCCAAAGCGCAACGTGTCCCGCGCAGTACTCCTGCTGATTGCGCTGGCTGCACTGCCTGGCTGCGCGTCACTCGTGTCGAACGCAGCGAGTGGCTTCGCCGACAATCTCGGTGCCGCCGTGCTGAACCAGGACGATCCGGCGACGGTGCGCGACGGCGCCCCCGCCTACCTGTTGCTGCTCGACAGCCTGCTCGAGGGCAATCCTGAGAACCCCGATATTCTTGCAGCAGCGGCGCAGCTGTACGCATCGTATGGCGCCATCTTCGCCGACGATCCCCTGCGGGCGCAGCGCCTGACGGATCGCGCCCGCGACTACAGCAAACGTGGGATGTGCATCACGTATAAAGCATCCTGTGAGTGGGATGATCTCACCTTCGACGCCTACGAGGCGTCACTGGCCGGCCTCAAAAAGAAACACGCAGATTATGTCCTGGCCTACGGTGTGGCATCGCTCGCCTGGATTCGGGCGCACAGCGCCGACTGGAACGCGCTGGCTGAACTGCCACACATGGAAGCGTTACTGAAACGCTACCTCGAGATCGGCGAACGCTCGGAGGCCGGGGCTGTCTATACCTACCTGGGCATCCTGGCGACATTGCGGCCGCCGGCGCTTGGCGGGCAGCCCGAAGAGGGGCGGGCCTACTTCGAGCAGGCCGTCGCACTGACCGAAGGCCGCGATCTGAGCGTGAAAGTCGAGTTCGCTCGTGGCTATGCGCGGCTCATGTACGATCGCGAGCTGCACGACGAGCTGTTGCGCGAAGTGTTGACGGCAGACCCGCGCGTGAGCGGATACACGTTGACCAACGTGCTGGCGCAACGCGATGCCGAGGCTTTGATGGCCAGCGCGGATGAATATTTCTAACAGGCAGTTTTGCAGTTGCCGGTACGGAGAGAGCAGATGAAGAATTTGAAGTCGAGACTGATCGTTGCGTTGTTCGCGCTTTATTGCGGCGGCGCGGCGGCGCAGACGACACAAATCAAGATCGCGACGCTGGCCCCGGAGAACTCGCAATGGATGAGCGAGTTTCGGGCGGGTGCGAAAGAAGTTCGCGAGCGCACCGACGGCCGTGTGCAACTCAAGTTTTATTCGGGTGGCGTGCAGGGCAACGAAGCGAAAGTGTTGCGCAAGATCCAGATCGGGCAGCTGCACGGCGGCACGTTTGCGCCCACTGATTTTCAGAAGCGCTTTCCCGACCTGAATATCTACGGCCTGCCGTTCATGTTTCGTTCCGAAGACGAAGTGAATTACGTGCGTGAACGCCTGGATCCAAAACTGCTGTCAGGCTTTGACGATTTGGGTTTCGTCACGTTCGGATTTGCCAGCGGCGGCTTCGCTATCGTCATGTCCAACGTGCCGGTCAGCAGCTACGAAGACCTGAAGGGTAAGAAAGTCTGGCTTCCCGAAGGTGACCTGATCAGCTACGAAGCGATGAAGTCGCTGCAGCTGTCGCCCGTCTCGTTGCCGATGACCGACGTGCTGACCGGATTACAGACGGGTCTTATCGATATTGTTGCTATCCCGCCCGTCGTTGCGCTGGCGTTACAATGGCACACGAAGGTCAAGTACGTCACGCAGCTGCCGGTTCTTTACGCGATGGGCTTCATGGCAATCAGCGACCGCACGTTCAACAAAGTGTCTGCTGAAGACCAGCAGGTCGTGCGTGATGTCATGGGCCGTATCTATGCCGAGGTAAACGCGGCGAGTGCCAAAGAAACGGCCAACGCGGTCGATGCCTTGCTGAACATTGGCTTGCAGGATGTGGAACCGCGCGCCGGCGAATTTGACAAGATCAGCGACATCATGGTCGGGACGAATCGCGAGATGGCCGCGAAAGGCATGTTCTCAACCGAGTTACTCGACGAAATGCAGGCGTTGTTGCGTGAGTATCGCGCGCTGAAGCAGGCAGAAGCCGATGCGCCGTTACCCACCGAGACAGCGGAGCAGAAAGCTGCCAAGGCCGGCACCGGCTGATGGTTGAACGCGCTCGCGGCCTGCTGGCGCGTCTCGAACGCTGGGGAACCGCGGCGGAAAACGCTGCGCTGGTCATACTGCTCGGGGCGATGATGATACTGGCCGTGGCGCAGATTGCGATGCGGCTGTTTTTCAGCTCCGGCTTCGTCTGGCTCGACGAACTACTCAAACTGATGGTGTTGTGGATCGCGCTGATCGCGTCGATTGCCGCGAGTCGCAACGGTCGTCACCTGCGTATTGATCTTCTCAGTCACTTCATGCCGCCACGCATGGCGCGCCTGCCGCAGACGCTGGCAGATCTGTTTGCCGCACTGGTATGCGCGGTGCTTGCGTGGCAGTCATTTCGCTACGTGCAGATCACGTACGAAGATCAGGATACGTTGCTGATCAATACGCCGGCATGGATGATTTACGGCATTTTGCCGTTCTCTTTCGCGGTGATGACATACCGGTTCGTGATTGCCGGTTTCAATGAGCTGCGGCTGCTGATCTGGCCGCCGAGTACGGATTCGACACTGTGATCGCGCTCAGTACCTTACTCATCGTGCTGGCACTGGTCGGTGCGCCGCTGTTCGTCGTGATCGCCGGCAGTGCGATGCTCGGCTACCACCGCGAAGGCATCGATCTCATGGCCGTCGCCGTCGAGGTGCTGGGTATTGCGGGAATGCCATTCCTTTCCGCGATTCCGCTGTTCACGTTTGCCGGCTACCTGCTGAGCGAGAGCAACGCGCCGAAACGCCTGGTGCGCCTCACTGGTGCATTGCTCGGCTGGATGCCCGGCGGGCTCGCGCTGGTGTCGCTTGCGGCCTGCGCGTTCTTCACGGCATTCACCGGCGCCTCCGGCGTCACGATCATCGCGCTTGGCGCTATTTTGTACCCGGCGCTCAAGCAGGATGGCTACCCGGACAACTTTAACCTCGGTCTCGTTACAACTTCGGGCAGTCTCGGCCTGTTGTTCGCGCCTTCGCTGCCGCTGATTCTTTACGGCATCGTCGCCGAAGTGTCGATTGATTCGCTGTTTCGTGCCGGCGTGCTGCCGGGCTTGCTGATGCTGTTCATGCTGTCTGGCTACAGCCTGTGGGTGAATCGTCACAACCGCAAGCCGCTCGCGTCGTTCTCGATGAAAGAAGTTGGCGGCGCGCTGTGGGAAGCGAAGTGGGAGTTGCCGCTACCCATTGTCGTGCTCGGCGGCATCTACTCCGGTTTCTTTGCCGTATCAGAGGCGGCGGCGGTTACGGCACTCTACGTACTGGTTGTAGAAGTCTTCATCCTGCGCGAGATCAGTCTCCGCAAGCTGCCAAGCGTCATGCGTGAGTCCATGCTGCTGGTCGGCGGCATCCTGATTATTCTCGGTGTATCGCTCGCATCGACGAATTACATGATCGACGCCGGCGTGCCGCAAAAGCTGCTCGCTTACGTAGCGGAACTCGTAACCAGCCAGGCAAGCTTCCTGGCGCTGTTGCTGATTTTCCTGCTGCTGCTCGGGGCGATTCTCGACATATTCTCGGCTATTGTCCTGGTCGTGCCGCTGATACTGCCGATTGCCGCGCAGTACGGCGTCGATCAGGTACATCTCGGCATCGTATTTCTTGCTGCCATGCAGCTTGGCTACCTGACGCCACCGGTGGGCCTGAACCTGTTTATAGCGAGTTATCGATTCGATAAATCGATCATGCGTGTTTATGTCGCGACGTTTCCGTTCCTGCTGATTCTCATGGCATCCGTACTGATCATTACATACTGGTCCGAGCTGTCGCTGATGTTGCTTTAAGTCCGGCGAAGCAGGGCGCTTGCGGGCATGTTGCCCGGAAGTTTGTTTTGGTGTGCAGCGCGATCGGGTTGCCTGCAATTTTGTAATAAGGAGTTACCGGTGTCTCAGCGAGGCTGGATAAGCAAAGTGTTTCACGGGCTTTGGCGTGCCGCGGATGGCTTGCGCAAGGTGCTGCATCTTCTCGTCCTGTTGTTCGTATTCAGCATCGTTATAGCCATGCTCTCCGCAAGCGCCCCGCAAATTCCGAAATCGGCTGCGTTGTTGATCCAGCCGCAGGGCGCGCTGGTTGAGCAGCTGGAGGGCGACCCGTTCGAACGAGGTTTTGCCGAACTTGTGGGCGAAGCGCCGGTGCAGACGCTGGTGCAGGATGTGATCGATGGCCTGCGATTCGCCGCAGACGATAAAAGTATCACTACGGTTGTCCTCGACCTGCGTGGCTTCGGTGGTGCGGGCATGAGCTCGCTGCATCGCGTTGCCGCGGCGATGGTCGAGTTTCGTCAGTCGGAAAAGGCCATCATTGCGCACGGTGACTATTTCAGCCAGGGCGGCTATTTCCTGGCGGCGCATGCCGATGAAGTCTACATGCATCCGCAGGGCATGCTGTTGTTGCAGGGCTTTGCTGCCTATCGCAATTACTACAAGGATGCGATAGACACGCTGAAGATCGACTGGAATGTGTTTCGCGCCGGAACCTATAAATCGGCCGTCGAGCCCTACCTGCGCAATGACATGTCGGATGAAGACCGCAGTTCCTTAAGTCGCATCATCGAGCGCCTGTGGAGCAGCTACCAGGAAAGCATCACGCTCGCGCGGCAAATGCCGGCTGACAGCATCGACCGGCTGATCGGCGAGTTTGCTGACAGTGTGCAGCGAGATGACTTGGATGCGTCGGACATTGCAGTCGAGTTTAATTTCGTCGACGAGCTTTTGACCCGGCATCAATTGAGTGAACGTATCGCAGCGCGCGCCGGTCGAGATGAAGACAGCCCGCTCGGCTATCCGGCAGTGTCACTCGGCGATTACGTAGCGCATAAACGCCTGCTCGCGGGCGATCCCGGTAAAGAGAAAAATGTTGCGATTATCGTCGCGTCCGGCGAAATCCTCGACGGCTACCAGCCGCCCGGCACGGTTGGCGGAGAATCCGCCACTGAGCCGCTGGAGCGCGCGCGCAAAGACGAATCGGTCAGCGCTGTGGTGTTACGCATCGACAGTCCCGGCGGCAGCGTCTTCGCGTCCGAAGTCATACGCCAGGAAATCCTGGCACTGCAGGATGCCGGCAAGCCCGTCGTGGCATCGATGGGCAGTGTCGCAGCATCAGGTGGCTACTGGATCGCGATGTCGACAGATCACATTCTTGCGACCGAGTCGACAATCACCGGTTCTATCGGCGTATTCGGCATGTTTCCGACGTTCGAACGTACCCTGGAGACTATCGGCATTCACACGGAT
>JBATFU010000204.1:0-14643 GCA_049665065.1 Woeseia sp.
AACAATGAGCGATGAGCAAAGCGCGTGGCTGAAGCTTGCGCTGGCCCGTGTCGCTGCCGCGCCGGCTACAGCACTGCTCGCCGAGTTCGGTGATGCGGCGACTATCCTGCGCCAGAAATCCAAACGACTGGCGCAGTTCGGTGTCAGCGAACGTGCACTCGAAGCACTTGCTCGAATAAAAGACGATGCCGTGCAAGCCGCATTGGCGTGGGCCGGCGAAAACCACAATCATCTCATCGCGATCGACAGCGACAATTACCCGCCGCTATTGCGCGAAACAAAAGACGCGCCGCTGTTGCTGTACGTGAAGGGCAATGTCGATGCATTGCATCTGCCGGCGCTGGCAATCGTGGGCAGCCGCAACCCGACACGCGGCGGCATCGACAACGCCAGCAACTTCGCAGCTCATCTTGGCAAATGCGGATTCGTAATTACCAGCGGACTGGCGCAGGGCATCGACACCGCAGCACATCGCGGCGCATTGCTCAGCAAAGCGAAAACGATCGCAGTGCTGGGGCACGGTATTGATCGGGTTTACCCTGCCGCCAATCGCGAACTTGCACACGAGATCATCAATGACGGCGTGTTGCTGTCGGAGTATCCGCTCGGCACGCCCCCAAAGCGTGAAAATTTCCCGGCACGCAATCGACTGATCAGCGGACTGAGTCTCGGCGTGCTGGTCGTGGAAGCCGCGTATCGCAGCGGCTCATTGATTACTGCACGGCTTGCGTCGGAGCAAGGCAGGGAGGTTTTTGCGATACCCGGCTCAATACATAATCCCCTTGCGCGCGGTTGTCATCGCCTGATTAAAGATGGCGCAAAACTGATCGAAAGTGCCGCCGATATTATTGACGAATTACGCCCGCTGGTCGGTCATCTCGAATCGCTTGAAACCGGCGCAGATCCTGCGGATGCAGCGACTGTTGAGCGCGATCCTGACTATCAGAAGCTGCTTTCCATAATCGGCTTTGAGCCGGCATCAGCGGATGACATTGCTGCAGAAGCCGGATTGACGATCGATCAGGTTTCCTCCATGCTGCTGATACTGGAGCTCGAGGGCGATATCGAAGTGCTGCAGGGCGGAAGATACTCGAGACTAAACAAGGGTTGATTCGAATAATAAAGGAGCCCCTCCAGGCATGAAAGAAAACGTACTCGATGTATTGATGTATCTCTTCGAGACCTACATCGATGCAGATGAGGAACCTGAACCCAATCAAAACATGCTGCGCGGCGAGCTGTCGCGTGCAGGTTTCGGCAGCACGGAAATTGACCGCGCTCTTGATTGGCTTGACGGCCTCACGGATAACCACGACAGCCTGATATTCGGCCCGCACGACGCGCGCGGCACCCGCATCTACAACGAAATCGAGGCAGCCCGTCTCGACACGTCCTGCCGCGGATTTATCTCCTACCTGGAGCAGATCGGTATTCTGTCGCCAACCCAGCGCGAAATCCTCGTGGAACGACTGCTTGCACTCGAAACTCCCGATATTGATGTAGAGCAGATTAAATGGGTCGTTCTGATGGTGCTGTTCAGCCAGCCGGGACAAGAGCAGGCCTATGCCCGCATGGAAGATCTGGTGTTTGAAGAGAACACCGGAATGGTCCACTGATTCGCCCGATTTACGCCTGATTCGACGGGGGCGTTCTGCCCTCATCCTTGACACACTGCCTTAGCACAGGGTATTCAACCGCCGCACAGTCTGCGGTTATTTCCTTTCAGGCTGTAGTTTCTCTGGGCTTTAAATACGGAATTAGCATGTCGCGAAACCTCGTGATCGTCGAATCGCCTGCGAAAGCAAAGACGATCAGCAAATACCTTGGCAAGGACTTTGAAGTGCTGGCGTCCTACGGCCACGTCCGGGACCTGGTGCCGAAAGAAGGCGCAGTCGATCCGGCTGACGGCTTCGCGATGAAGTACCAGGTCATCGAGCGCAACGAAAAACACGTCAATGCGATCATCCGCGCGCTGAAGAAAGCCGACGCCCTGTACCTCGCGACTGACCCGGATCGCGAGGGTGAAGCGATTTCCTGGCATCTCGTTGAGCTGCTGAAGGAAAAGAAGGCGCTCGGCGACAAACCGGTACGCCGCGTCGTGTTCTACGAAATTACCAAGAGCGCGGTGCAGGAAGCCATCGATAACCCGCGCGATATTTCCGATCCGCTGGTATCCGCGCAGCAGGCGCGCCGCGCACTCGACTACCTCGTTGGCTTCAACCTGTCGCCGCTGCTCTGGAAGAAAGTACAGCGTGGCCTGTCGGCTGGCCGTGTCCAGAGTCCGGCGTTACGCATGATCGTCGAGCGTGAGCTCGAGATCGAAGCGTTCAAGGCTCGTGAATACTGGTCGATCGAAGCTGACGTCAGCAAAGAAGCGCAACCGTTCACCGCGCGACTGATTCGCTACCGCGGTGAAAAAGTCGAGCAGTTCAGCTTCGGCGACGAAACAGCCGCACGCGAAGTCGAGAAGACTTTACTGGAAGCCGCCAATGGCTACCTCACAACGGTAAAAGTCGACAAGAAACAACGTCGTCGCAACCCGTCGGCACCGTTCACGACCTCGACATTGCAACAGGAGGCCTCGCGCAAGCTCGGCTTCAACACGCAGTGGTCGATGCGCGTCGCGCAGAAGCTTTACGAAGGTATCGAACTCGGCGACGAAGGCAACGTTGGCCTGATCAGCTACATGCGTACTGACTCTGTCTCGCTGGCGCAATCGGCTGTCGACGAAATTCGTGAAGTCATCAGTGAGCGATACGGCCCGCAGAACGTCCCGGACGAGCCGCGTCAATTCAAAACCAAATCCAAAAACGCGCAGGAAGCTCACGAAGCGATTCGTCCGACCTCCGCGTTACGCACACCAGAATCGTTAAAGGGCAAGCTCGATAAGGACCAGCTGAAGCTGTATACGCTGATCTGGCAACGCACGATCGCCTGCCAGATGGTGCCGGCCGTTTTCGACACGGTCGCACTTGACCTCGCCGCCGGGCCGCACAGCGACGACGGCCACCTGATGCGTGCGAACGGTTCTATCCTGGTCGAGCCCGGCTTCATGGCCGTTTACCAGGAAGGCAAGGATGACGGTGCTACTGACGATGGCGACAAGCTGCTGCCGGATATCCACAAGGGCGACAAAATTTCGCTCGACCTGCTGCGCCCCGAACAGCACTTCACCGAGCCACCGCCGCGCTTCTCGGAAGCGAGCCTTGTCAAGACGCTGGAAGAGTACGGCATCGGCCGGCCTTCTACCTACGCGAGCATCATTGCGACGCTGAAAAACCGCGAATACGTCGAGATGGATGGCAAGCGCTTTATCCCTACCGATATCGGGCGCATCGTGATCAGCTTCCTGACCGAACACTTCACGAAGTACGTTGATTACGACTTCACCGCGAAGCTGGAAGACGATCTCGACGCCGTGTCACTCGGCGACAAGCAATGGGTGCCATTGCTGAAAAAATTCTGGAAACCGTTTTCCGAGCTGTGCGTGCACAAGGAAGAAAACGTCACCCGCGAACAGGTGGCCATGGCGCGCGAGCTGGGGACCGATCCGAAAAGCGTCAAGCCGGTTACCGTGCGCATGGGCCGCTACGGGCCGTTCGTGCAGATCGGCACGAAAGACGACGAAGACAAGCCGAAGTTCGCAGGGCTGCGTCCCGGCCAGAAGATGAATGACATCGAGCTTGCGGATGCGATGGAGCTGTTCAAGCTGCCGCGGCTGCTTGGCGTAACGCCGGACGATGCCAAAAAAGTTTACGCGAGCGTCGGGCGCTTCGGTCCCTACATACGTTATGGCGACAAGTTCGTCTCGATGAAAGAAGACGATCCATACACCGTCGAACTGCCGCGCGCGCTCGAGCTGATTGCCGAGAAAAAACTCGCGGATGCCAATCGCCTTATCCAGGATTTCGAAGAAGATGGAATCCAGGTGCTGAACGGTCGCTACGGCCCGTACATCACTGACAAGGAAAAGAACGCGCGAGTGCCAAAAGAAAGGGATCCGAAATCGCTGACACTCGAGGAATGCAAAGAACTGCTTGCCGCTGCCCCGGTACGTGGCCGTCGTGGCAAGAAGAAGAAAAAGACGACTGCCGCAGAAACTGCCGCGAAGAAGACGGAAGCGAAAAAGAAAGCGAAGAAAAAGGCCAAAAAGAAAAAGAAAAAGAAAACCGCGAAGAAAAAACCCGCTGCTAAAAAAGCAGCCGGGAAAAAGACCGCGAAGAAAGCTGCCAGCAGGAAGACGGGCAGCGATAGCGAGACCGACGCGCCTTGATCCCGCTCCGGCGCGCCGGCGAGATTGTGCGGGCAGGCGGCGTCATCGCCTACCCCACGGAAGGGGTGTACGGCCTTGGCTGTCGGCCCGACGATGCAGCCGCGGTGTTGCGCATCATCGATATCAAGCAACGCGACCCGCTCGCCGGCGTGCTGCTGATTGCGGCTGACAGGGAACAGCTGGCCGACTGGATAGAACTGCCGGAAGACGCGCCGGATCTCTCTTCGCGTCCCGACCAGCCCATAACCTGGATCGTGCCGGCGAGCTCCGCCGTACCGCTGTGGATTCGTGGCCGCCACGCAGGCGTTGGCATACGGATCACCGCGCATCCGGTTGCTGCGGCACTGTGCCGCGAAGCCGGCATGCCGCTTGTGTCAACCAGCGCTAACGAAAGCGGCAGGCCACCGGCGCGCAGCGCGTATGTTCTGCGGCGCAATTTTCGCGACTTGGTAGACTGCATCGTGCCAGGCCGCTGCGGTCCGGCGCGTGGGCCTTCCGAGATACGCGATCTTGCGAGCGGCAAAACCCTGAGACCGGCTGCGTCATGACGGATAACACAGCAGAAACCGACAAAGTTGAGACATTCCTGCGTGGACTCCAGCGGGAACTTTGCAGCGAGCTGGCAACGGCTGATGGTGGCGCAGCTTTTACCGCGGATCGCTGGGAGCGTGCCGGCGGTGGTGGTGGCGAAAGCCGCATCCTGAAAGATGGCGCGGTATTCGAACAGGCGGGCGTCGGCTTCTCGCACGTTTTCGGCGACACGATGCCGCCGTCCGCGACCAAGACCCGGCCGGAACTTGCGGGACGCGCGTTTACGGCGATGGGTGTGTCACTGGTGCTGCATCCGCGCAACCCTTACGTCCCGACGACGCACGCGAACTTTCGCTACTTCTCAACCGTTGGCGACGATGCCAAACCGCTGTGGTGGTTCGGTGGCGGCTTCGACCTGACGCCGTACTATCCGTTTCACGAAGACGTGGTGCACTGGCATCGCACCGCACGCGATGCCTGCGCAGCCTTCGGCGACTCGCTGTACCCGCGTTTCAAAAACTGGTGCGACGAGTACTTCTTCCTGAAGCATCGCAACGAGACGCGCGGTGTCGGCGGCTTGTTCTTTGATGATCTGAACGAGCCGGACTTCGAACAATCCTTCAGCTTCACGCAGGCAATTGCGAACGCGTTCCTGCCGGCGTACCTGCCCATCGTCACGCAGCGCAAGGATCACCCTTACGGCGAACGCGAACGCGAGTTCCAGCTGTACCGGCGTGGCCGCTACGTCGAGTTCAACCTGATCTACGACCGCGGCACGCTGTTCGGCCTGCAGTCCGGTGGCCGGACCGAGTCGATTCTGATGTCGCTGCCACCGCGGGTGCGCTGGGAATACAACTGGACGCCGCCCACAGGCTCCGCCGAAGCAAAGCTCTACAGTGACTACCTGCGGCCGCGCGACTGGCTTTAAGAGCAGATTCCCCGATACGCCGGCCCGCATGCGCTGAGCGCTTCTGTTCGCGCTCCAGCCGCTGTGGTAACTTGCTCGCAAAACCGGCCGCGACCCGCGGGATTTTTCTTCGTGAATACAAAACGCTACACCATCTTTTTGATCGCTCTGTGCGGCGCCTGCGCGACGGCCGCTGCGGGCGCCAGTGAGAGCCTGTTGCGGGACGGCGGGCCGCTTGGCGCGTTCAAATTCGATGACGCCGACGCGAGCAGCAGCCGCGTCTACATTGTGCAACTGGCCGAGCCGGCCGCCGCGACCTACTACGCAGCAAACACCGCCAGCGCCATGGGCAAGACTGCGGCACCGCGCTTCGACAAGAACAACGCGCTCGTCCAGAACTATGCGCAGCAGCTTGCCAGCGCCCAACAGCGCGTATTGGCGCAGGCGGGCCCGGGTACGCAGCAAATCTACAGCTATCGTTATGCGTTGAACGGCTTCGCGGCGCGCATGACACCGGCGCAGGCAAACAAACTCGAGAACCTGCCCGACGTGGCGGCCGTCTGGGAAGACGAGATCCGTCCGCTCACAACGAACTACAGCCCCGAGTTCCTGAAGCTGTTCGATGGCGACGGCGGACTGCGCGGCAGCGAAGGGCTCGATGGCGACGGCATTGTCATCGGCATAATCGACAGCGGCATCGCAACCGATCACCCGTCGCTGCGCGACAGGCGCGAAGCGCCGCAGCCGCGCCTGTGCCGCAGCACCTGGGGCACGAGCAGCATTCTCGGTCGCTGGCTCTGCCGCCGTTTTCGGCGGCAGCCCGACGTCGTACTGTTTGAGGCGCCGGACGACTGGAACGGCACCTGTGAAGCCGGACCGCAGTTTGCGGCTGACCAGTGCAACAACAAGATGATCGGTGCCCGCTTCTACCTGGAAGGCGCACAAAGTTCCGGCGCGCTCGACGCAGGCGAAGTGTTTTCGCCGCTGGACGTTGACGGTCACGGCACACACACGGCAACGACCGCGGCCGGCAACCAGGTTGACGCATCGATATACGGCACGTTCATGGGCCGCATCGAGGGCATGGCGCCGCGCGCGCGGATCGCCGCCTACAAGGCCTGCTGGCTGCGGCCGAACGCGACGCGTTCCAGCTGCAATACCTCTGACCTTGCACTTGCAATCGATGATGCCGTTGCCGATGGCGTGGACATCATCAATTACTCGGTCGGTAACTCGATGCGCGAAACCAACGCGCCGGATGACATCGCGCTGCTGGCGGCGGCGAAGGCCGGCGTGCTGACGGTTGTCGCCGGCGGCAATGACGGACCGAACCTTGCGACGATTGGCTCGCCTGCCGGCTCACCCTGGGTACTGACGACAGGTGCCTCCAGTCGCGACGGCCAGCATTCGCTGGAGGCTCTCGAAGTCACACAACCCTCATCGCTTGCCGGTCGCTACGCGGTGAAGGAAGCGACGTTCAGCGCAGAGCTGTCTGAAAAAGGACCAATCGACGCTGAACTGATCCTCGTTGATGATGGCGATGACACCCTCGCGGACGGCAGCAGCGGCACCACCTTTGATGCCTGCGAGCCGCTGATCAACGAATCCGAGGTTACCGGCAAGATCGCCTTCATCGAGCGCGGCGGCTGCAATTTCGACCAGAAAGTCGCCAATGCGGAAGACGCGGGCGCGAGCGCCGTCGTCGTGTTCAACGTGGCCGGCGATGCAACCGTGATGACCGGCACGAACACCTCGACTATCCCCGCGGTCATGATCGGCCAGGCCGATGGCAACAGGATTCTCGATGAACTCAATGCCGGCGAAACAGTGAAGCTCGTTCTCGACAAGTCGCTGTTCCTGACGGTGGCGGACACGGGCAATGTGATGGGCGGCTTTTCGTCACGCGGTCCGGCACCCGTGCAGGACATCCTGAAACCGGACGTGACCGCACCAGGCATCAATATTCTTGCAGGCTTCACAAAAGATGCAGCGAATTCCATGAGCGGCGAAGACTTCGCGTTCCTGACCGGCACCTCGATGTCGACACCGCACGTGGCGGGGGTTGCCGCACTGCTGAAGCAGGCGCACCCGGACTGGTCGCCGGCCGCGTTGAAGTCGGCACTGATGACGACGGCCTACCAGAACGTAAACCAGCAGGACGGTACGACGCCGGCGAATGCTTTTGATTTCGGCGCAGGGCACATCGCGCCCAATGCGGCCAACGATCCGGGTCTCGTTTACGAGGCCGGTGAAGACGACTACGACGCGTTTTCCTGTGGCATCAGTTCGCCGGCTGTGTCACAGGCGCGCTGCGATGCCCTGACTGCCGCGGGCCTGTCGCTCGATCCCAGCGACCTGAACCAGCCGTCAATTGCTATCGCACGTCTGGCAAACTCGCAGACCGTGACGCGTCGCGTGACTAACGTCAGTGATACGACCGAGAACTATGCCGCACAGGTTGCCGCACCTCCCGGCATCACTGTTGCTGTTGTGCCGGCCTCGCTGTCGCTGGCGCCAGGCCAGAGCGCCAGCTTTGAAGTGACCATGACCTATGCCAGCGGTCCGCTGAACAGCTGGCGGTTTGGCTCGCTGACCTGGGTTAGCGACGATCACAGCGTACGCAGCCCGCTTGCCGCACGCCCCGTTTCGCTGACTGCGCCAACGGAAGTCGCTGGCACAGGCACCGCCGGCTCGCTGGGTTTCCCGGTCGAGTTCGGCTATGACGGTGCGTACACCGCGGCAGTGCACGGCCTGCGCAAACCTTTGGTCGTGCGCGGACAGGTCGACCAGGACAATGACAAGATCTTTGCAACGAGTGACGAGGGCAATGGTGCAACCGCGCATACCTATCTCGTGCCGGCTGACCAGGCCTACCTGCGCTTTGCACTGTTCGACAGCCTTACCGACGGTGATGACGATCTCGACATGTACATCTACTACTGTCCGGACAATGTGAACTGTTCGCGAATTGGCGAGAGCGGTGGCGAAACCTCGCGCGAACAGTTCAGCGTGCTGCTGCCCGGCGCCGGCACCTACGTTGTCTACGTGCACGGCTTCGCGACAGACAATGTCAATGGCGGACCCGGCGCGGTCTACGATATCGCCGCATGGCAGTTCGGCCTCGACGATGATCAGCAGAACATGACCGTCACGGCGCCAGCGGCGGTCACTGCCGGCACCACCGAAGAACTGACTGTCGACTGGACCAACCTCGACACCGGTACGATTTACCTCGGCGGCATTTCGCACACGACGCCGGCAGGCCTGGTTGGCATCACCGTCGTGATCATTCAGAACTGATGACAAAAAATCCGCGCATGTCCGGCGTGCTGTGTCCGGTGATCACACCGTTCGACGATGACTTAAGTCCTGATGCGAAGATGTTAAGCGCGCAATGCCGCTGGCTGTTATCGCAGGGCGTCGGGCTCGCCTTGTTTGGCACGAACAGCGAGGCCAATTCGCTGTCGGTCGACGAGAAAATGAAATTACTCATCGCGCTGGCAGAAGACGGCATCGACGTAGCGCGAATGATGCCCGGTACCGGAGCCTGCGCGCTGCCGGACACGGTCGCCCTGACGCGCGTTGCGGTAAAACTCGGCTGCGCAGGCGTACTGATGCTGCCGCCTTTCTATTACAAGGCGGTCACGGATGACGGGCTGTTCGCCTATTTTGCGGAGGTGATCGAGCGTGTCGCGGACGAGCGCCTCTGCATTTACCTGTACCACATTCCACCGATCGCGCAGGTCGGCATTAGTGCGGCACTCATCGAACGCCTGATCAAGGCATACCCGACGACCATAGCCGGCATCAAGGACAGCTCCGGCGACTGGTCATACGCCAGATCGCTGCATGAACGCGGCTGGGACAATTTCAGGGTATTTGTCGGCAGCGAGACCCTGTTGTTGCAAAACATGCGAGCGGGCGGTGCCGGCTGCATTTCTGCGACGGCCAACGTAAATCCCGCTGCGATACACGCTCTGTATGAGAACTCGCAGGCGGCTGATGCCGACGCAGCGCAGCAGTCTTTAACGGCGCTGCGCGCGATCGTGCAAAAGCAGCCGATGATCGCCGCGCTAAAAGCAATTGTTGCGCATTACAGCGGCAACCCGCACTGGGCGCGGGTGCGACCACCCCTCACCGCACTGGGCGATGCACAGCGCGAAGACCTGTTACAGGAACTAAAGGCTGCGAAGTTCGCGATGCCGGGTCTTGCGGCTTAGCGCCGACGCGCTACAGTTTCTTCGCGAGCGCCACGCAATGTTTGTGGCGAAAGCAACTCACCAGGTGATCGTTGATGAGGCCCGTCGCCTGCATGTGGGCGTACAGGATGGTCGTGCCGACAAACTTGAAGCCGCGCTTTTTCATGTCCTTGCTCAATGCATCGGACTCTGCAGACGATACCGGCGTATCGCCGTCTTTTTTCAGCCGGTTCTGTTTCGGCTTGCCACCCACAAAATCCCAGATGTAATTCGAGAAGCCGTCGAATTCTTCCTGCACGGCAAGAAACGCACGCGCGTTCGTGACCGCGGATTTCACTTTCAGCCGATTGCGAATAATGCCGGGATTCAGCAATAATTTTTCAATGCGTTTGTCAGTAAAGCGTGCAACCTTGGCAGGATCAAAGTCTGCGAAGGCCTTGCGATACGCAGCGCGCTTGTGCAGCACGGTGGACCAGCTCAAGCCCGCCTGTGCGCCTTCGAGGATCAGGAACTCAAACTGCGTGCGGTCATCCCGGACCGGGACGCCCCACTCCTTGTCGTGGTATTCGATGTACTCGAGGCTCACACCTTCGGACCAGGGGCAGCGTGAGTATTTCTTCGCCATTGTCTCACCTCAAATGCGCGTCTCGGTCTCGAGCTTAGCAATACCGCGAGCAATGCGGCAGCAGGAAAACTCGCCGCTAACGCCAGTTTCGGCAACCCTGTTACCGGGTAGCGGGCTGCCGGTCGACAGCCCGCGCTTGCAGGCTGTCGCAGCCATACGCAACCACTGCTGCGCAGATCAGACAAAAAAAAGCCCGCAGCGTTGCGGGCTTAATTGATCTTCAGGTTGGCGGAAGCGCGCTATGCAGCTCCTCCGCATTTGCCTTCCGCTGCCTTGTCACCGCCACAGCTGCCTTCGGCGTCTTTATCTCCACCGCAGCTGCCTTCTGCACCTTTCTTGTCAGCGCCGCACTTGCCTTCGCCGCACTTGCCCTCGGCGTCCTTGTCGCCGCCACAGCTGCCTTCAGCGCCCTTCTTGTCGGCGCCGCATTTGCCTTCGCCGCACTTGCCTTCAGCTGCCTTGTCTTCACCACAACTGCCTTCTGCACCTTTCTTGTCGGCGCCGCATTTGCCTTCACCGCATTTGCCTTCTTCGCCTTTGGCTGCTTTGTCAGCGCCACAACTGCCTTCGCCGGCGCCGAGCATGTAGCCAGCCGCCAGGGTCTGCATCGCAAACGGGCTCGCACCTGAGTCGGCGGCTGCCGTGCCGCCTATCGCGAAGCTGCCAGCAAGTGCTGCGCCAACGGCAAACGCTACGGGTTTCGTTACTCTCTTGTCTGACATGTGCTTATCTCCTACCTCTGGTTTCATGCCCGGGCCGGGCATCGTGTAAATGCCTGTTCATGGCATTCATTGTTTCGTACGACTGCTGTTTTCCTATCAGGTCTTCCACTTGATCGAGTCGACAATCTTTCGTTCGATTTCCTGCAAGGGCTCGCCGCGTTCGGCGATGATCGCAATGCTGCCATTACCAACGGGCAAGATGACGCCACTAACGGCATGGCCCTCGAGCGGCGTCGCTGCGGCAACCGGCTCATCCGGCATCAGCAGCAAGGTGATCGGACCGTTTTTCCCCTGCACCACGAGGTGCGGCACTGATTTGCCATTAATGACGCAGCTTCTGGCATAGGAAATAAGGCCGATCCCCCGATCCAGCTCGGCCACTTCTTTTCTGACCACGCTGTCGAGCGTCCGTTCCGACACACTCACGGTGCTTATAACTCTTGATGATGTCTCGTGGTCGAGGTGGGCGATCACCTGCTGCGCCAGTGACAGTTGGCTGATGTCCGGCTTCTGCAGCAGGAGCCCGAGCCAGGCCGCCAGCGCGACCGTTGCGGCGATGCCAAACCACGCCGGGGCAGTCAGGCGGCGGCGCACCGGCAGCAGCGCAATATTGTCGTGATCGCGGCCCGGCTCCTCGAGCTGCGGCATTCTCAGAGCGGGCACCGGCACCGCCAGTGCATGGGCAATGCGCTGCTCCAGTTGCCGATACTCGTCGCGCAGGGCGCGGCAGTCGGCGCAGCCAGCGACATGCTCGTCACCGCCAGCGGGCATGCGCCCGGGATCGGCCGCAAGTGCTTTTTCGAATTGTTCGCAATTCATCATGGGTCTTGTCAATTACCGCGCAGACGGCCTGCTGAGCCGCGCCTTTAACTTGTGCCGTGCCCGGTGCAGTCGTGTCAGCACGGCGCCGGCTGTAATGTTCATCGTTTCCGCAATCTCATCGGTCGTGTAGCCCATCAACACCTGCAGCACCAGCGGCTCGCGGTAGTCGTCCGGCAATTCGAAAATTGCTGCGCGGATGTCGTCGCGTTCGGTGTCCTGCTCGTCGCCCAGCAGGGCCGCCTGTGCCGGCGTCAGCGTATCGATATCGACCGTCTGCAGCTTTTTCCTTGCAAAATGTCGCGCATTCTCGCGCCGGACTATCGTCAGCAGCCATTGTTTTGCCGCCGTCGCCTCGCGCAGCGCATCGAGCGATTTCCAGGCCCTGATCAGCGCATCCTGCACAACATCCTCGGCCAGCAGCGGATCGCGACATAACCACAATGCATAGCGATACATGTCGCTGTGCCAGACGCTGACGAGCTCATCAAATCGACGCTGGCGCGTGCTGGACGCAGTGCTTGGCATTGTCTGAGAGGACCCGGTTAGGAGGCGTTTTATTACCCTTGTAAGGGCTTTTTTTGGCTAAGGCATGGAAACCCTACCGAATTACGGCGAAAATCCAAGCCTTATCAGTCAGTGCAGCCCTGTATGAGCCGTTTCCCCACCATCGCCTATCCGGCCAGTCGCCTGCGCCGCAATCGCCGCACTGCCGCACTCAGGAGCCTCGTTGCCGAAACAAGCCTTTCCCCGGCCGACCTGATCCTGCCCGTATTCGTGCTGGAGGGCAGCGGCCGGCATGAGTCGATCGCGTCGATGCCTGGCGTCGATCGCCTCAGCGTTGACGGCATTCTGAAAATTGCTGCCGAAGCCGTCGCGCTCGGCGTGCCGGCCCTCGCGCTGTTCCCGGTGGTCGATGACAAGCGCAAATCACCGGAAGGTGTTGAAGCGATGAATCCGGATGGGCTGGTGCAAACGACCGTCAGGGCATTAAAGCAGGCACAGCCGTCGCTGGCGGTCATCACGGACGTGGCACTCGACCCTTACACGACGCACGGCCAGGACGGCGTTATCGACGATGCAGGTTACGTGCTGAATGACCGCACCGTGGAAATTCTGGCAAAGCAGGCGGTGTCACATGCCGACGCTGGTGCCGATATCGTCGCACCGTCGGACATGATGGACGGTCGCATCGGCAGTATTCGCAATGCACTCGAAGCAAGCGGTCACGTCAACACGGTGATCCTGTCGTACGCAGCGAAATACGCCTCGTGTTTTTACGGCCCGTTTCGCGATGCGGTGGGCTCCGCCAAGAATCTGGGCAAGAGCGACAAACACAATTATCAAATGGCGGCGGCGAATTCCGACGAGGCACTGCGCGAAGTCGCATTGGATATTGCTGAAGGCGCCGACATCGTGATGGTGAAGCCGGCGTTGCCCTATCTCGATATCGTGCGGCGGGTGCGCGATGAGTTTGCGGTACCGACCTTTGCCTACCAGGTCAGCGGCGAGTACGCGATGATCAAGGCCGCCGCAGCCAGCGGCTGGCTCGATGAACGCGCTTCGGTGCTGGAATCCTTGCTGTCGATTCGGCGTGCCGGGGCCAGCGCAGTGCTGACTTACTTCGCTCTCGATGCGGCTCGCTGGCTGCAGGACACATGAGGTGTCTTACCTATGGTGCTTTTGTGCGTATCCGGCTTATCGTTTGCCGCGCTGCGGACGCATGGCGCCTTACATGCCGTTAGCCGAAAAGACTCAACATGATTATCGTCAGGCACTTTTTACATGGCCACCGGGAGCAGGCACGTGACCACTGATCGCTACGGCGTGATGGGCTACCCGGTTGCGCACAGTCGCTCGCCGGTTATTCATCGCCTGTTCGCGCTGCAGACGGCGCAGGCACTGCAGTACGACCTGATTCCCGTGCAGCCTGGCGAACTGGAGCTCGCCGTTCGGCAATTCCAAAGCGAAGGTGGCAAGGGCCTGAACATCACGACGCCGCACAAAGGCGACGCGGCGTTGCTGGTCGATGAGATGAGCGATCGTGCTCGTGTTGCCGGTGCCGTCAACACAATCCTGGTCAACGGTAACGAGCTCTATGGCGACAACACCGATGGCGCGGGCCTCGTGCGGGACCTCGAAGTCAACCAGGAAGTCGAACTGCGCGACGCGAACATCCTGATACTCGGCGCCGGTGGCGCAACTCGCGGCATCCTGGGGCCGCTCACGGCAGCCGATCCGGCGCGCATCATCATTGCGAATCGCACGGTGCCGAAAGCCGAGGCCCTGGTCATGCATTTCTCTGACCATGTGCCAATGCAGGCCTGCCGGTTTCAGAATGTGCCGCGCAATATCGAGTTTGACCTCATCATCAACGCGACATCGGCTGGCCTGCGCGGCGAATCACCGCCCTACCCGGAAACGGCTGTGTCGCCGAAAACGGTCTGCTATGACCTGTCGTACGGCTTAGCGCCAACGCCGTTCAGCCTGTGGGCAAGCCGGCAGGGTGCGGCGCGCTCGCTGATGGGCTGGGGCATGCTGGTCGAGCAGGCTGCCGAATCGTTCGA
>JBATFU010000205.1:0-5054 GCA_049665065.1 Woeseia sp.
CGGATTCGATCCCCAGTATTGTTAGAATTCCTGAGGTAGTTAAGTTCCATCGCAGTGGCCGGCTCGACAGACGGGTTATTGACCGGCAGCCTGAGCACGCAGCCCAAATATCCGAACGGGACGATTATGAGCAACAAATCCATTCTAGTGACTGGCGGCGCCGGTTACATCGGCAGCCATGTGGTACGCCAGCTCGGCGAGCTCGGTGAGGACGTTATTGTCCTCGACAACCTTTCCACCGGCTTCGCAAAAGCGGTGACACACGGCAAGCTGGTGCTGGGCGACACCGGTGACGGCGCGCTGCTCGCCAAAATTTTTAAGAATAATGATATCGACACCGTGATGCATTTTGCCGCGCACACGGTAGTGCCCGAATCGGTCACCGATCCATTGAAGTATTACGGCAACAATACGGCCAGTAGCCGCACCCTGCTCGAGCACGCTCACAAGAACGGCGTCAAGCACGTCGTGTTCTCGTCAACCGCAGCGGTGTACGGGGTGCCGCCGAACGGCAAGGCGTCCGAGACCACACCCACTCATCCGATTAATCCCTATGGCACATCCAAGCTGATGACCGAGTGGATGTTGCGCGACCTGGCGCTCGCGGGCGGGCCGAGCTATGTCGCGCTGCGCTACTTCAATGTTGCCGGCTGCGAACCGGGCGGTACGATCGGCCAATCCACACCGAATGCGACTCTGCTTGTAAAGGTCGCCTGTGAAGCTGCCGTTGGCAAGCGCGAACAGGTCTACGTATTTGGCACGGATTATCCAACGCCTGACGGTACCGGCCTGCGGGATTACATTCATGTCGAGGACCTTGCGGCGGCACATATCGAATCGCTGCGCTACCTGCGTGAGGGTGGCAAGCCCGCAACCCTCAACTGCGGCTATGGCCATGGCTACAGCGTGCGCGAAGTACTTGCGGCAGTGGAACGTGCAAACGGCAAGCCACTGACTATCGTTGAAGAAGCGCGCCGACTGGGCGACCCCCCGGAACTCGTGGCAAAAGTGGGCAAGATCCGCAAGGTGCTGGGGTGGGAGCCGAAGCATGACGATCTCGACACGATTGTTCGCACCAGCCTCGACTGGGAACGAAAAATTGCTGCACGCGACAGCAGCGCCTATTGGGCTGACTAGTTTTTGGACGGGGGGTGGTCAGCTAATTTTACGGTCAGTTACCTGCCTGAACGCGCCTGGCGCAAGCGGCTGCAGCAGCCCGGGTGTTACAATTCCCTGCCATGAAATTTCCTCGCCCACGCACCTTGAACGGCCTGATCCTTGGCGGATTCGGGCTGGTGGCAGCGCCTTTGCTGCTCGCCGTGGTCTGGGCGCTATACAGCCTCGATCGACTTGCCGAGCAAAGCGAAGCGCTGATGACAACCGGCGTAACAGCAGCCGAACAGAATCGCTTGCTGGTTGAACAGCTCGGATCACTCGAGCGCGTCGCGCGCCAGCATGCCGTGCTGCAAAGCGATGACAGCCGGGAGCTGCTCGAGCAAGACCTCGGCAGTTTGCGCGAGCAGTTGCAGTCGATGTCGCCACTCATTGTGCAGTCTGGCGCACTCGCAATTGCCGCAGATATTTCCAATACGGCAGCCAAGGCCATTGGCGAACTGCTGCCGGCCGACGCCGATGCACAGCAAATGGAACGTGCCCTCGCCCGTTTCGGGCCTCTGCGCCAGGATGTAACGCGTCTGACGGGGGTGCTGTCTTCGCAGATACAGCGGGAATTGAACGAGCTGCAGGACAACATTCAAAGGGCGCAGCAGATTTCAGCATGGCAAACGGCGTTGCTGGTACCGGGCACCATTGTTCTGGTGTTGTTTTTCACCCTGCTGGTGGCGCGGCCAATACGGCAGATAGATCACGCGATCGATCAGCTGGGGCAAAGCGGATTCTCGAAACCCATCGAAGTCAGCGGCCCGCGGGATCTGGAGAAACTCGGCAACCAGCTCGACTGGCTGCGCCTGCGCCTGCTGGAACTGGCGCAGGAGAAGAACCGTTTCCTGCGGCACATGTCGCATGAATTGAAAACGCCGCTCGCGAATATTCGTGAAGGTACTGATCTGCTTTTAGACGGCACAGTCGGGACGCTGGACGAGCCGCAGCGTGAGGTTACCGGCATCCTCCGCGATAACGGGCTCAAGCTGCAAAACCTTATAGAAAACCTGTTGAGCTTCAGTGCCTGGCAGACGCGCAATGAAGTGCTGACACGCACAGAGTTCCCGATTCGTGCGCTCATCACGTCTGTCGCGAAAGCGCAGCGGCTCGCATTGCAGGCCGCGCGCATTCAGCTAAGACTGGAGGTAGGCGACAATGTAATCACGGCGGATCGCGACAAACTGCGGACCGCGCTGGACAACCTGCTGTCAAACGCCGTCAAGTTTACGCCGGCGAATGGTGTCATTGTCGTGCGCGACGAACGACTGGATGACGGCTATGTACTGGAAGTTGCAGACTCCGGCCCGGGCATCCCCAAAGAAGAGCAGCCACGCATATTCGAGGCATTCTTCCAGGGCAAACAGAAACAGGGCGGCCAGGTTGCAGGGACGGGAATCGGCTTGTCGGTAGTGCTTGAGTGTATCCAGGCGCACGATGGACAGATCGAATTGGTTAATTCCGGCGAATTTCCCGGAGCGCATTTTCGAATCGTCATTCCGCAACAACGCATTGAGCTCGACTCCAGGATGGCAGTGAATGGATAAGACGACGCTGCACACAAAATTTCGCGGCCTCGTCACTGGCCTGCTGTTCATCGGTTTGTGCAGTGGCTGCGCACAGGTCAGGGAATGGATGCAACTTGATTCCCGCGGCAGCGGTGCGGGCGGCGTTATCCTTGGCGCGCCGGCACCTGAGCAGTACCTCGATGAAATGTATCAACTGGCAACCGGCGATCCGGCGACGCAGGCAGAAATTTATGCGGATGCTGAGGCGGCCGCGACGCTGACTCCGGGTGCTGCAACGCGGATGCGCCTGGCACTCATCCTCTCCGTGCCGGGGCATGCGCAAAGCGATCTCGAGCGGGCGCAAGATCTTTTTCGTGATTTGCTCTCGCAGTCCGAGCTACTTACCTCAACCGAAATATCACTGGCGACTATTCACCTGCGAGAAGTTGAGCAGCGATTGCAGCTGGCACGGGAAACTGAACGACTGCGCGCAGAATCTGTGCAGCTGGCCAGCAGTGAACGGCGCGCCGTTGAGCGCCGGCTGCTGCGTTCCGAGGAAGAGAACCGGCAGCTGCGGCAAGCGCTTGCAGAAGCAGAGCAAAAGCTGGAGGCCATCACGACGATCGAGCGTTCGATTCGCGAGCAGGCCGGCAACGCCCAAACACCGCAATAACTGTTTCAGGCTGGAGGGCACGCCAGTGTCACCATCCGGCGACACCACAAACCCGGTAGGACAAATGCTTCGGTAATCGCCATAATAGGCGACCCTTTCGTTACACAAGCCAACGCGATGCCAGGCAAACATTCAGACACCAAAGGCAAGATTCTGCTGGTCGACGACGATCCCGGCTTGCTGCGCCTCCTTAGTATCCGGCTGCGCGCGGAAGACTACGAAGTTGAAGCCGTGGCAAGCGCAGAGCGAGCGCTAAGCGTACTGCACCGCTTTCATCCCGACCTCGTCATCACCGACCTGCGCATGGACAAGATGGACGGCATCGGATTACTTAAAGAACTGCAAAGCCGCTCACCCGGTTTACGGGTCGTCATCATTACAGCCCACGGCACAATCCCGGACGCCGTTACGGCAACGCAAGGTGGCGCATTCGGCTTCCTGACAAAACCGATTGATAAGGACGAGCTGAAGAGCACTGTAGAGCGTGCGATGCGAGTGTCCGGCTCGCCTGCGGCGGAGGTTGCCGAAGACTGGGCGTCGGAAATCATCACGCGCAACTCGCGACTGAAGGAAACGCTGAACCAGGCGAAGATGGTCGCCGCGACGGACGCACGCGTTTTGATTAACGGCGAATCCGGCACCGGCAAGGAACTGCTGGCACGCGCGATTCACAAAGCGAGCCCGCGTCACGACAAACCCTTTGTCGCCATCAACTGCAGCGCAATGGCGGAGAACCTGCTCGAGTCAGAACTGTTTGGTCATGAGAAAGGCGCATTTACCGGTGCAACCCGATCGCACAAGGGACTGTTCCAGGCGGCCAACGGCGGCACGCTGCTGCTCGATGAAATTGGCGATATGCCGATGCGACTGCAGGTGAAACTGCTGCGCGTGCTGCAAGAGAACCAGGTGCGACCGGTGGGCAGTACCGAAGCGCTTGCCGTGGATGTCCGCATTATTTCGGCAACGCACCGTGACCTGCAGGACATGATGCGCGAGGGCCGATTCCGTGAGGATCTTTATTACCGACTGAACGTTGTCAACATGCGGCTGCCGGCACTGGATGATAGACGCGAGGATATTCCATTACTCGTTTCGCACTTCCTGCAGGAAATAGCCAGGGAAGGCGGGCAGGATCGCAAGGTGTACGCACCGGAAGCGGTGGAACTGCTCGTTACCGCCGAGTGGCCGGGCAATATTCGCCAGCTCTATAACATCGTGCGCCAGAACGTTGCGTTGTCGCGCTCGCCGGTCATCAGCGGAGAACTTGTACAGTCGTCGCTGGGGGAACACGCGGGCAAGCTGGCATCGTTCAGCGATGCGCGCGATGAATTTACGCGCAACTACCTGTCGCAGATCTTGCAGATTACGGGTGGTAATGTCAGTCAGGCCGCCAGGCTGGCAAAACGCAATCGAACGGACTTCTACAAGTTGCTGGCTCGGCACGATCTGAACCCGGACTCGTTCAAGACGAACTAGCCGGCGTTCCAAGCGCCGCATGCGCGTTTAGTCTGACGCTTCTTCAGCCGCGGCATTGCCTTTCGAATACGCTTCTGCCGACAATCCGTATTTGCCTAGCAGGTCGTAGAGCGTCGGACGGGTAATGCCTAGCTGCTCCGCGGTGCGCGAGACATTGCCGAAGTTGCGGGTGAGCACTTCGCGTATTGCCTTGGACTCGGCCAGCTGCCGGACTTCCTTCAGGTTGAACACTTCCTGCT
>JBATFU010000206.1:0-2055 GCA_049665065.1 Woeseia sp.
CAGCAGGGCCAGAGGCACGCAGCAGGGCCAGAGGCATGCTGCGGGGCCAGCGGCATGCTGCGGGGCCAGAGGCATGCAACAGTGCCAGAGGCATGCGGCAGGGCCAGAGGCTTGCTGCGGGGCCAGAGCAAGCGATGGCGGCGGTGGCGGCACTGTCGCGCGATCAGACACCCCAGCTAAGGCCTCCAAGCTTTCGCCACTGGCCTCAATCGAACTGCAAGGGCCCCGCAAATCTGCTGACTTGCGATCCCCGACGCGCGGTCCGTTGGCCGCTGTGACGCACGCAATACATTCGTGGCGCCGGTCGTGGCACCATTACCAGCCACCAATGACCGAACCTGTAAAGGACAAATTTGAATTCTCTGAGCCGCAAACTGCTGATCGTCGAAGACGACCCGGGCCTCCTTAACCAGCTCAAGTGGTGTTTCGAAGGCTATGACGTCGTCACTGCAGGCGACCGTGTGTCGGCCATTGCCGAACTGCGCCGTCACGAGCCCATGGTTGTTCTGCAGGATCTCGGCTTGCCACCCAAACCCGATGGTGTCGAGGAAGGTCTGGCGACGCTACAGGAAACCATGCGGCTCGCGCCTTTGACGAAAGTTATCGTTGTCACCGGCCACGGCGACCAGCAGAACGCACTGCGCGCGGTCGGCCTCGGCGCCTACGATTTTTATCAAAAGCCGGTCGACACCGACACGCTGCAACTGCTCGTCGAGCGCGCATTCAACATCGCCGAGCTCGAAGCCGAGAACCGGCGCCTGCAGCAAATGGCCGGCGCGTCACCACTCGATGGCATCGTCGCCGCCTCTGATGCGATGCTGCAGGTATGCCGCATGATCGAGAAAGTCGCGCCCGCTGATGTCTCAACATTCCTGCAGGGAGAATCGGGAACCGGCAAAGAGCTGATGGCGCGCGCCATTCACCGCCTGAGCCCACGCGCCGACAAGCGCTTTGTCGCAATCAATTGCGCTGCGATTCCCGAGAATTTGCTCGAGTCAGAATTATTCGGTTACGAGAAAGGCGCTTTTACCGGAGCAGCCAAACAAACGTTAGGCAAGGTCGAACTTGCAGACGGTGGCACGTTGTTTCTCGACGAAATCGGCGACATGCCCATGCCGCTGCAATCAAAAATGCTGCGATTCCTGCAGGAGCGGGTAGTTGAACGCGTTGGCGGCCGCGAAGAAATTCCGGTGGACGTGCGCGTCATCTGCGCCACGCACCAGAATCCCGCTGACCTCATCAAGCAACAATTGTTTCGTGAAGATCTCTATTACCGCGTTGCGGAAATCACGATCAATATCCCGCCGTTGCGAGAGCGCGAAGAAGGGCGCTTGGTACTTGCGCGAACGCTGCTTGAAAAATTTTCGGCAAAACATGGCGGCCGTTTTGTCGGGTTCACCGACGATGCGATTCAGGCGATCAACGACTATTCCTGGCCTGGCAACGTCCGTGAACTCGAAAACAAGATCAAAAGCGCGGTCATCATGGCGGAGGGCAGGCAGCTCACAGCGGCCGATCTCGGACTGGGTAGCCAGGACGGCAAGCAGGAAGTGTTAAACCTGAAGGAAGTCCGGCAGCTCGCGGAATCCAAGGCAATACGCGAAGTGCTCACCCGCAACTTCGGTAATGTTTCGCGCACCGCGGAGCAATTAGGCATTACCCGCCCGACGCTTTACGACCTGCTAGGCAAATATGGCTTGTCGGCAGAATCGTACTCGAAAAGCAACGCCGGGGCCGATGAAGCATCAAACTAGAGGAGCATGTCGGTGTGCGATGCGCGCTCTAGCTGACTTTGAAGGAGTCCGGGTTCAGGTCGTGGCGTGCCAGCAGTTTGTAGAAGTCCGTTCGATTGCGCTTTGCCAGTCGCGCAGCCTGGCTAACATTTCCGCCCGTAATCTGCAAAATCTGCGACAGGTAATTGCGGGTGAATTCATCGCGCGCATCGCTGAATGACGCAAGCTTACCTGCATGTTCCCCCAGCGACGACTGTACAAGTTCTCCGCTGATGACCGGCGAGCGCGACAACGCAACGTTCTGGCGCACGATGTTATAGAG
>JBATFU010000207.1:0-3028 GCA_049665065.1 Woeseia sp.
GTTGTGGATATCGGCGGCACGACTTCCGACATTGGCGTTCTGCAGGATGGCTTTCCCCGCGAATCGAACGTTGTCATCGAGGTCGGCGGCGTGCGCACAAACTTTCGCATGCCGGACATCCTCGCGATTGGTCTGGGTGGCGGCAGCCTGGTGACTGAGGGCGGCCGGGAGGTTGGCCCCCGGTCGGTCGGTCATCGCCTGGTCAAAGAGGGTCTTGTGTTCGGCGGCAAGACATTGACGGCTACTGACATCGTTGTCGCGAGCGGCAAAGCAGACATCGGTGATGCCTCGCTGCTAAGCGGACTTGATGCAGCTACGGTTGTTGCGGCGACCAAGCGAATTGCGGCCCTGCTCAATCTAGGTATCGAGAAAATGAAACCGAGCAGCGATCCCTTACCGGTCATTCTGGTCGGCGGCGGCGCGGTGCTGGTAACCGAAAAACTCATGGCTGCGTCCGAGATGCTGCGGCCTGAACATGCCGGAGTCGCCAATGCCATTGGTGCTGCGATCGCGCAGATCGGCGGAGAAATAGAACGGCTGATTTCCTACGACAAGATTGCACGCGAAGACGCCATACAAAACGTAACGGCTGAAGCCACTGCAGCGGCACTGAAAGCCGGCGCGGACGCGGCAACCATTCGCGTGGCGGATGTCGAGGAAACCAGTATGTCGTACATGGCCGGCAACACGACGCGCGTGCGTGTCAAAGTGGTTGGCGAAATTGCCGGTCTCGCTGGTGCTACGCGGGGTGGCCGATGAAACTTACAGCGGAAATGCTCGAAGACCTGTCCAGCGGCGCAGTGTTCCTGGCTACCGGTGGTGGTGGCGATCCCTACGTGTCGTTCCTGGCAACGCAGCAGGTGCTTGCGGAGCACGGGGCCGTGGAGCTGATCTCCGTCGATGAGCTCGCTGACGACGCGTACGTCGTAGCCATCGGCGCGGTGGGCGCGCCTTCCGTCAGCCTAGAACTGCTGCCGTCTGTCGACGATGCGGTGCTCGCGCTCGAAGCATTCGAGAATCACGTCGGGCGGCGCGTCGATGCGGTGGTGTCGTTCGAAGTCGGTGGCGGAAACTCGCTCATCCCTATCATGGCCGCGGCCGGTCGCGGCGTGCCTGTAGTCAATGGCGACGGCATGGGGCGGGCCCTGCCGGAGGCGCAAATGATGACTTACCCTATCGCGGGCGTGGCGCCGACGCCGGCCATCGGGCTCGATTACAACGGCAACATCGTTACCTTCGACACGGAATCTACGGTAATTTACGAACGCCATGTGCGGGCAATGTCGCAGGCAATGGGCGGCATGATTCTTACAGCGGAACATCCGATGACTGGCAGGCAGGTCAAAGAATCGATAGTGCCTGACACCATCAGCTTCTCGATCGAGATTGGCCGGATACTGCGCGAGAATCGTGGTAACGCCCAGCGTATCTACAAACCCCTGCGCGATGCATTCGCGCAGTCTATCTATGGCAACCTGTTTCACCTCTATACCGGCAAGGTTGTGGATTACGCGAGTTCGCTCATTGGCGGTTTCGATATTGGCGAGGCCGTTTTTGAGCCCTTTGACGGCGACGCGGCGTCGCTCAGGATCAACGTCAAGAACGAATACCTGGTTGCGCGCGTTGCTGGACAAGTAGTCGCATCCGTGCCCGACCTGATTACCATTCTCGACTACGAAACCTCTACGCCGATTAACGCGGAACGCCTGCGATACGGTCAGCGTGTAACGGTTTACGGCGTTGGTTGCCCGGCGTTCTATCGCAAGCCAGAGGCATTGGCCGTGGTCGCGCCGCGCTGTTTCGGTTTTGATTTCGATTTTGTGCCGATCGAAGACCTGACCAAAAGCCACGTCGAGTTGCCGGCGAAGTACCGCTAGATTCTAGCCAAATTCCAGCTTGATCTGGTCGTGAAAGATAACGATCCTGATAGCCTAATTTGCAAAACTGCATTCTCCGGCACTGCTTGGAGGCGATGATCCGCAACCAGAGTCAGGAGTAGCCAGCATGGCCGAACGCGGCACCGCTAAAGTTTTTCGGTAGCAGGATCGCAATCGTGCCAGTTGTGCTTATCTCCCGGTCTGGTGAATCCGTAGCGCGCCAGGCGGGCTCTCAGCCCAGCAACCCTTGACGCCGATACAGGCGCGCGCAGCATGTTCAGCGGCTCATTACGGATCAGCCCGTTCAGCAACAGGTGTTGGGAAATTGGGTGCAGTTAACGTATTTCGCAACTGAAACGTTTCGAAGGACCATCACGCCCGAGTGAATAGGTAAACTGTCCCCAATTCCCCAACCGCACAATCGGAGGCCACTGTGGCTGAGCGCAGTAACTCGCAGATATTTTTCGGTATCACCATCGCCATCGTGCTCGGTGTACTGATGTCCTGGGCCGGCAGCGATGGCGGTGCTCGCGTCGGCTCAATCGCGGTTTTTGCGCTGTGTGGCACGCTGGCGTTTGTTATCAACTGGCTGGCGTTTATTCCCGCGGTGCTGACGCAGACGGAGCGCTACTACGACCTGATCGGCGGTGTCAGTTACATCAGCGTGACGATCGTCGCCGTATTGCTGTCCGGCGAACTCGATCTGCGCGCCACGCTGGTCGCGGCGATGGTCATGACCTGGTCGCTGCGCCTGGCGTCCTTCTTGTTCCTGCGCATTTCGCGCGCCGGCAAAGACAGCCGCTTCGATGACATTAAGAACCGCCCGCCGCGCTTCCTGCTCGCGTGGACCCTGCAGGGACTATGGGTGCTGCTCACGGCGGCGGCGGCGCTGGCAGTCATCACAGGCGGCGTGCAGGTACCGCTCGGCGTTGTCGGTATTGCAGGGATCGCCGTCTGGGCTCTCGGTATGCTCATCGAGATTGTTGCGGACCGGCAGAAGTCGAAGTTCCGGGACGATCCGGCTAACGCAGGAAAGTTTATACACACCGGCCTGTGGGCCTGGTCGCGTCACCCCAACTATTTCGGTGAAATCCTGCTGTGGACCGGCGTCGCGATCGTCGCTGTCCCGGTACTGCAGGGCTGGCAATGGG
>JBATFU010000208.1:0-16762 GCA_049665065.1 Woeseia sp.
GGTATCGACAGCTCGAGTGTCAGCATGAGTGCCTTGAAAGAGAATCTCGACGCCTCGCTGAACCTGTACGCCGACATCATCCTGAACCCTGAATTCCCGGCAGCGGAGCTGGAACGCCTGCGCAAACAATGGCTGGCGCGGATCCAGCAGGAAAAGAATCAGCCGCTCGGCCTCGCGCTGCGTGTCTTCCCGGCGCTGCTCTACGGTGACGATCATGCCTATTCAATGCCACTTACCGGCAGCGGCACGACCGAATCGATCGAACGCATCTCGCGGGACACGCTCGTGGACTGGCACAAGACCTGGTTCAGGCCGAATAACGCCACGGTGATCGTCGTCGGGGATACGACCATGGCGGAGATCAAGCCGCGCCTTGAAAAACTGTTCGCCGGCTGGCGGGCTGGCGACACGCCGCAGAAAAATATCGGTACAGTGCCATTGCGCGACGCGCAGCACGTTTACATCATCGATCGTCCGGGCGCGGAGCAGTCGATCATTTTCGCCGGCAACGTCGCGCCGCCTCCGGGTAAGAACGAGATTGCGATCGAAACGATGAATGAAATCATCGGCGGCTCGTTTACTTCACGCGTCAACATGAACCTGCGCGAGGACAAGGGCTGGGCCTACGGCGCGTTCACGTTCATCTGGAACACGCGTGGCCAGCGTCCCTACATCGCCTACGCGCCGGTGCAGACCGACCGGACGATGGAGTCGATGTCCGAAATACGCAATGAGCTTGTCAATTATCTTGGCGATAATCCGGCGACGGATGAGGAGCTTGCCAAGACCAAGGACAACAACACGCTGAGCCTGCCCGGTCGCTGGGAAACCGCGTCGGCCGTGCTGCGTGATATTGGCGAAATTGTCGATCTCGAACTGCCCGATAACTATTGGGATACCTATGCGAAAAGTGTTCGCAACGTTTCTTTGCAGGACGTCAACGAAGCAGCGGAGCAAGTCATCAAGCCTGATAACCTGATCTGGGTGGTTGTTGGCGATCGCGCCAAGATTGAAGAGCAGATTCGCTCGCTCGAATTCGGGCCGATCACCGCATTGGACAGCGACGGCAATCCTCTCTAGCGAAACCAATCGCAGATGCCCCGTCGTGCTGTGCGCGGCGGGGTATTTTTTTGTCCGTATTTTTGAGCGACCTGTCAGGCTCGCGCGTGATCGGTTACTCTGCGCTGATCCTTTTGCACCGAGGCGCTTTTAGCAGTGAGCTCGCCCGACTACGCCAGCATGATCGAAGCCGCCGACCTGTACGACGTCGTGCGCAAGACACCACTGGAAACGGCCCTGCTGCTGTCAGCCCGTCTCGACAACACGATCCTGCTGAAACGCGAAGACCTGCAGCCGATTTTTTCCTTCAAACTGCGCGGTGCGCTTAACAAGCTGAATCGACTCAGCAAGGAACAGCTTGCCAACGGCGTTATCTGCAGCTCAGCGGGCAATCATGCGCAGGGCGTTGCACTCGCGGCGAGTCGCAAGAACGTGCAAGCCGTCATTGTGATGCCGGTAACGACGCCCAGCATCAAGGTTGCAGCCGTGCGCCGGCTGGGCGGTGAAACGATCCTGCACGGCGACAACTACGACGCTGCCTATGAACGCGCCTGCGCAATCGCCAGGGAACGCAATCTGACGTTCATTCATCCGTTCGATGACCCGGACGTCATTGCGGGCCAGGGCACGATTGCACGCGAACTGATCGAACAATGGCCCGCACCACCGACAGCCGTCTTTGTACCCATCGGCGGCGGCGGCCTGATCGGCGGCATCGCCAGCTACCTGAAAGCACGCGCGGCGGGCGTGCGCGTGATCGGGGTCGAGGCAGCGGATTCGGCAAGCATGGCGGCTGCTCTTCAAGCCGGGCACCCGGTGACGCTGGACCATGTTGGTATCTTTGCCGACGGCGTCGCGGTGCGACGTGTTGGTGATGAGTCTTTTCGCTTGTGCCGCGAGCTGGTTGACGAAGTAATGACGGTCGACACCGACCAGACCTGTGCCGCGGTCCAGGATATTTTCGAAGACACGCGATCCATCGTCGAACCCGCCGGCGCGCTGGCGGTGGCCGGCATCAAGAAGTATCTGCAGCTGCACCCGACAAGCGGTGAGACTTTCGTCGCTATTGCCTGCGGTGCCAACGTCAATTTTGACCGCCTGCGACACATCGCGGAACGCGCCGCGATCGGCGAAGAACGCGAAATGCTGATGGCCGTTGAGATTCCGGAAGAGCCCGGCAGCTTCCGGCGTTTCTGCGATGCGCTCGGCAAACGCAGCGTTACCGAGTTCAATTACCGCTATGCAGACTCCGCGAAAGCGCGCGTGTTTGTCGGTGTCGAACTGCGGCGCGGCCATGCAGAGCGTCGCGAAGTCATCGCAAGCATCGAAGCCTTGCACTATCCGGTTGCGGACCTGAGCGACAACGAACTTGCCAAGCTGCACGTGCGCCACATGGTAGGCGGGCGCAGTCCTGGCCTTGCCGACGAGCGATTATTCCGGTTTGAGTTTCCCGAGAGGCCCGGTGCGCTGGCTGCTTTCCTGAATGCCATCGGCAATCACTGGAACATCAGCCTGTTTCACTACCGCAACCACGGCTCGGATCACGGCCGCATCCTCGCCGGTATCCAGGTAGCAGACGATGACCTGGAAGAGCTCGAGACGCATTTGCGGGAGCTGGGCTACCCGCACAGCGACGAATCGGACAACCCTGCGTATCGAATGTTTCTCGACTGACGCTTCAGTCGCGGAACGACGGGTCGCGCCGATCCAGTTTGCGCAGCAGCGCCGGCCACGCCAGCATGCCGCCGAGACCTTTCGTCACCTGCTCCGCCTGCGCCGCGATGCCCTGCAGAATCTGCGGATTAATCTCGATCAGCTCGGCATTCGATGACTGCGCCAGCAGCTGCGTCTGGCAGGCGGTCTCCAGAAAATACATGGCGACGAAAGCATCGGGAATATTCTGGCCGACGGTCAGCAGACCGTGATTGCGCAGAATGAGGCTGCGACTCATGCCAAGGTCGGCGACGAGGCGCGGCTTCTCGTCTTCGTTCAGCGCAACACCCTCGTAGTCGTGATAGCCAAGCGAAATCAGCGGGAACAGTGAGCCCTGCGACAGGGGTCGCAGGCCGTCTACCTGCGCCGACACTGCCACCCCGGCCTTCGTATGGGTGTGCAACACGCAGGCGACATCGGGACGTGCGGCATGAATGGCGCTGTGAATGGTGAAACCAGCCGGATTCACGGGATACGGGGAGTCCAGCACAATCTCGCCGTCGAGATCGACCTTGACGAGGCTGCTCGCTGTCATCTCCTCGAACAGCATGCCGTACGCGTTGATCAGGAAATGCTCATGGGGACCGGGGACCCTGGCAGAGATATGGGTAAAGACGAGGTCATCCCAGCCGTGCATCGCGATAAGCCGGTAGCAGGCTGCGAGGTCCACCCGCGTCTGCCATTCCTCGTCACTGACCTGCTCCCTGACGGAGCGGTTTTTCGCCGTATTGCCCATGCTTGTGGCTCCCTAAGCCCGGTTTTTCGCAATAGTATCAGTCGCCGGCGCTGCGTTCTGGCCACACTGGCCGGCAGCAGGGCGCAACGGCCGATCACCTTTCGTTATTTGCCTGCAACCTTTTCCGGCGCCCGCGCATCCAATACGTACAGTAAACACACCTGGGGAGACTGGTAATGCTGATCAGCAATTTGGGCCGCCTGGCCATTTGCAGCCTGTTTCTTGGTGCCACGGTATTGGCACAGGAAACCGAGAGTGAAATGGAGCTCGCGATTAATGACGGCCAGGGGGATGACGTCGTTATCAGATTCAACAGCAAGGAGCAGGGCTTTAACCTGCACGACCTGCAGATCGGCGAGACCCGTTCCGTCAATACAGTGGACGGACGCCCGGTCGTCGTCACGCGCGTTGCCGAAGGTTATTCGTTTGACGTCGACGGCAGAACGATCGCAATGCCGCTGATGCACGAAGGCGATGCCGGTGTACGCCATAAAGAAATACATGTCGTGCGCAGCATGCATGACGGGCCTGATGGGCAACCGGAAGGCGTCACGATCATAAGCCCGACACCACTGGACGATGCAACTCGTAGCGCGATCAGCGGAGCGCTCAGCGCAGCGGGCCAGAGTGACGTCCGCTTTATTACCACGGAAATGATGGGCCCCGGTCCTCACGGCATGCACCCGCCGTTGCCACCGATGTCTCCTGAAGAAGTCGGCGACGTGCGGGTTATTCGCAAAGAGGTACACGTAACAAACTAAATCCCCTTATGCGGTTTGTTTCGTTTTATTGACGGTGGCTTTGCCACCGTCTTTTTTTTGTCCGCGATTCAGGCTGCCCAGGCCTGTGAGTGGATATGGCCAATCTTGTGAGATTGTGTCAGGCGATAAAAATGGCGCAATTCGTCGATGCCGGCCTCGCTGCCATCCTGCAGCCGGCGGCTGAGCCTGTGACAGAAACGCCCGGCATAATCGTTCGCCGCCCGATAACGCTCGCGCTGTTCGCGGTCAAGATCGGGGTGAAAACTTACCTCGTCAAATAAGAAGCCATGCAGCCGGGTCGCGAGCTCGCGATCTTCCTGTGCCAGCGCGAGACGCCAGGCGCTGATGAATTTATCGACCTCTGCCTGCATCTCCAGCTCAAGCAGGGTCACGGACTTGTCATGCTGCGCGCTGTAGGCGAGGTAGGTGAAATGACTGACGCCTTCGAGCGCGGTCCAGAAATCATCGAGCTGACCGGGCTGCAGGCTGTCGAGAGGTTTCGTTTTATCGAGGCGCTGTAAGAGATCCGCGTCGAGGAACACGCTCAACGCAACACCGTTTTCGTCCTCGCTGAGCAACACGGTCTCTGCATTGTCGACGAGCATGCAGTCGGCGCCGAGAACGCGTGCCACTTCTTTATCGGTAATCAGGAAATCCTCGATACGGTAGCCGGTATCGAGCTGGTACAGATCGCTGAGCTGCTCCTGCAGTGCGGCAAGCATCAATCAGTGCCGGCGGATGGCCTGCGGCATTGGCGTCACGCCGTTTGCGCGCAGCAATGCTGCAGCGCGTTCGCTGCCGGTCTTCAGCCAGATCTCGTAGGTGCGCAGGATGTCGACATCAGAATTTTGCCGGGCGCCATCGCGCACTTCATTGAGGACGTCGACCACGACCGGAAACTTGCAGGCCAGTTCGTTGTAGACGTGTGCCAGCGCGCGCCCCCGCGTCGTGCCGCGGATTTCATCGGACAGCGAGCCGTAGGCGGTACCGCCCATGCGTATGTAGTAGTCGAGATCAACAAGCCTGTGCGCGAGGCCGTCCGCAAAAAATCCGGCGATGAACAGGGCTACGTCACCCAGACGCTGTAGTGAGGCGCTGCGCTCGACCGGGGTTGCGGCTTCAGTGGCATCGAGCAGCATCATGGCCAGCGGCTTCAGGCCGTAGACTTCGCCGCTGTCTTCGTACAGCTCTTCGGAACGGGAGAACAGGGTAAGGAGATTGACGACGTAATGGGTGGCATGCTCATCGACCTGCACACGCTGGTTCTCTATCGCCGCGCTGACGGACTCACGGAAATAGTCACGAAGATCGACGACCGGGACTACAGTGTCTGCGGAATAGGCACTACTCATGACCACAATCCTCTCGTTACGACAGGAAATCGCTGCGGCCACTGCGGGTTTCGTGTTTGAGTGCGTTGCCGCCCTGTAAAGTGCGTCAGCGCATTCGAAACACGCAGTTAACCGCACACGAAACCTCTGCTAAAACTATCGGCAGACGTTGACTAATCTATAACTTAATACGACAAATAATGCTGTGACAAGGTTCACGATGAAATGAGTTTGAGATTATGTCGCCGGACTTGAGTCACAAAATTTTTGCGTTACAATTTTTGACTACGCGAGAAATCCTGGTGCTGCCGGCGAGACGCTCGATTCCGTTTCTCGCTTTTGCGTGCTACCACATTTGTCGCAGCTTCTCTGCAACGTCGATGCGTTTATCGGACTGCGGGCGTAATGCAGTCGTCGCAGAATCACGCCGACCAAAAAACCTTGCGTCTACGGTTTCCATCAGGCGGTCGGTCATGAAGCGACTGCGCGCTCCGTACACGTGTTTATCGCCGTCGCGGCGTTGCTGTGTTACGTGGTAGCGCAATGGTGCCAGCAGATGCAGGGAGCGTTTCGCGCGAGTTATTGCCACATACAGCAAGCGCCGCTCTTCTTCGATCGCCTCCGGCTTGCCGGTCGCGAATTCCGATGGGAAATTGCCATCGGAAAAATTCAGCACGAATACAGACTCCCATTCCTGGCCCTTGGCGCTGTGCACGGTGGACAGGATCAGGTAATCCTCATCGAGAGACGGCGCGCCGGACAGATCACCGGACGCTGACGGCGGATCGAGCGTCAGCTCAGTCAGGAAGCGCTCGCGCGTCGCATAGCGTGAAGCGACCTGTTCGAGTTGTTCGAGATCAGCCTGACGCGTTTCCGCGTGATCGTAGATGCGCTCAAGCTGCGGCTGGTACCAGTTGCGCACGGCGGTCAGCTGACCCTGCCATTCCGGGTCACTGATCTCTGCTGCGCCGAGAGACGACAACAGCGCGCAAAAGCCCTGCCATTCTTCCCTGGCAGCCGCGGGCGGCTGGAAGTCAGCGAGCGCCTGCCAGCTGTAACCGGCGAGCTGCAACGCGGCGAAGCAGCGACCTGCATAGGCCGGGCCCATGCCCGGCAGTAATTTCAATACGCGAAATGCCGCCACTTCATTGCGCGGATTTTCAGCCCACTTCAGCACGGACAGAAAGTCCTTGACGTGCGCCGCCTCGAGGAACTTCAAACCACCGTATTTCACGTACGGGATATTGCGTCGCACGAGCTCGAGCTCGAGCTGGTCGCTGTGGTGGGCACTCCTGAACAATACGGCCTGGTCCTTCAATGCCATGCCCTGCTCGCGATTCGCAAGTACGGTCTCGACCACGAACTCGGCCTCTGCCTCGGTGTCTTCGACGCTCGCGTAGACAGGTTGCGCACCACCCGGCAGCCTGCTGAACAGGTTCTTCTTGTATTGCCGGTCGCTCTCGGCGATCAGGCAATTCGCCATATCCAGAATTTTTGGCGTCGAACGATAATTCTCCTCAAGCGTGACGATGCGTGCCGCTGGTATGTACTGATCCGCAAAACCCAGGATGTTTTCCACTTCAGCCGCACGAAACGAATAGATCGACTGGGCATCGTCTCCAACCACGGTCAGCCCGGCGCCATCCGGCTTCAGGGCGCGCAGAATTTCGGCCTGCAGCACGTTGGTATCCTGGTACTCATCGACCAGCACGTGATCGAACCAGCTGCCGATTTCCTTCGCGAACTCAGGTTCGGCGACGAGGTAACTCCAGTACAGCAGCAGGTCATCGTAGTCGAGCGACTGGTTTTGCTGCTTGCGCTCGGTGTAGGCGCGAAACAGCCTGGCGAGCTCCGGCTCCCAGTCAACGCACCAGGGAAACACCTCGAGCAGTACATCAGCCAGCGGTTCGCGCGAATTCACGCAACGCGAATAGATGGCAAGGCAGGTGTCTTTTTTCGGAAAGCGGCGCGATTTGCTGCTTAAGCCCTGCTCGTGGCGAATGACGTCGATAAGGTCCGCCGCATCGCCACGATCGAGCACGGAAAAAGCGGGATCCAGTGAAATGGCCTGTGCGTAACGTCGCAGCAGGCGGTTTGCAACCGCATGGAAAGTGCCGGACCAGGGCAGCGTGCCGCGAGCGGACTGCGTCTGGCCGGTTTCGCCGAACGCCTTGCGCACGATGTGCTCCACGCGGCGCGTCATTTCCTGCGCGGCGCGGCGAGTGAAGGTCAGCAGTAACAGGCGTTGCGGGTCGACCCCCTGCACCAGCAGGTGAGCGACGCGATGCGCGAGTGTCATGGTCTTGCCGGTGCCGGCGCCCGCGATGACCAGCAGCGGACCGGCGCTGAAACCGCCCTGTGCCGGGCGCGTGCCATAGGCGGCAGCCTGGCGCTGCGCGGTGTTGAGGCCGGCCAGGTAGTCCGTCTGCAGTTCTGCCGCGTGGCCCACGGGCCTCTCCCGCAAAAGCTGTATTCTTATACAGTACTGTATGGATTTACAAGTACGGGCTCAAACGCGAAGGAACGCCTCGATGGTCGCCGCCAGCGCCTGCGGTTGCTCGAAGTGCAGCATGTGGCCGGCATCTTCGATCGTCTTTAAAGTTGCCCCCGGGTAGTCGCCGCCCGCGTCCGGCGACTGCCACAAAGCCAGCGCGTCGCGGTACTCGGTGTTCGCACCGGCGACCAGCAACACCCTGGCCGTTATGCGCTGCCAGCAGGCCTGCGCCTCGGCGCGCCGGTACAGAATCGGGTTCGGCCAGCGGTGTGCGATGTCCGCTTTGAGATGCCAGCGCGTATCGTCCGTCCGCTGCGCCCACAGTCCGGCAACGTAGCTGGCCCGTGTTTCATCAAGCTGCGGGCTCGCTTGCCGGATGCGCGCAACGAGCGGCGCAAGATTCTCGTAGCCGGGATGCTGCCGGCGACCTCGCACCGCCTCAAGCCATTGACGATAGCGCAGAGGCGCATCAGCCGGATTGCTGTCAGGCAGTCCGAATCCTTCCACGTTGATGAGCTTGGCGACCCGCTCCGGGAACACACCGGCAAACAGCGCTGCGACGTTGCCGCCCATGCTGTGGCCGATCAGCGTGCAGGGCTCCGGCACCAGAAGTGCGGTCAGTAACGCGTCAAGGTCGGCCAGGTAGTCGGGGAACCAGTACGAGCCGTCGTTGTGGCCGGAGTCGCCGAATCCGCGCCAATCCGGCGCGATGACGTGCCAGTCAGCTTGCAGGGCATCGACAAGAAACTGGAAGGTTGCGCCACAATCGCCCCAGCCGTGCAGCATCACCAGTGTCGGCTGGCGCGGCTCACCCCATTCTTGTATCTGATAGTTCATGCCACGAATCGCCAGCTTTCTTGTGCGGCGCGTAACGCGCGTTTGGTATTCAGAATTCCGTGACAACGGCGGCTCCCGGCTGCGTGTACTGCAAAAAGAATTGATCATAGCGAAGTGTGCGAATCGCCGATAAGCACTACGTAAGCGCCTGCGTGTCGTGTATAAAGGTCGCAGTCTCTTCTTCTTTCCAAAGAATAATCGCACACGACGTGGCATGACCTTCGAGATTGCTCTGGTTCTCGGCATCCTGGCAGCCGCGCTGATTCTGTTTGTCAGCGAAGTCATTCGCATGGATCTCGTGGCGCTGCTGGTACTCGGCACGCTGGCGATTACTGGCCTCGTCCCCGCCGACC
This sequence comes from Woeseia sp., assembly GCA_049665065.1. Taxonomy (GTDB): domain Bacteria; phylum Pseudomonadota; class Gammaproteobacteria; order Steroidobacterales; family Woeseiaceae; genus Woeseia. The sequence goes on from JBATFU010000208.1 coordinate 9,285, forward strand.
AGGCCTTCCTCGGTTTCAGCAACAACGCCGTCGTTACCGTCTGGGCGATGTTTATCCTGAGTGAGGGCCTGACCCGCACCGGTATCGCCGACGTCATCGGCCGCCAGGTCATTCGCGTCGCCGGTCGCCGCGAAGTGCCGATGATCATTGTCATCATGATCACGGCGGCGGTGCTGTCCGCGTTCATGAATAACATTGGCGTTGCCGCATTAATGCTGCCCGTCGTCGTCGATGTTGCGCGCCGCACCCGCATTCCCGTCTCGCGACTGTTGATGCCGCTGGCAAATGCATCCTTGCTCGGTGGCCTGATGACCCTGATCGGCACACCGCCGAACCTGCTGATCAGCCAGGCGCTGGTCGGCGGCAATTTCGAGCCCTTCGCATTGTTCGATTTCCTGCCGGTCGGTGGCGGCGTCGTGCTGGCGGGCATCCTGTTCGTCGCATTGGTCGGCCGACTGCTGTTGCCGAAAACCCGCGCCCAGCGCAGCGGCGGCCGCAGCCAGCGCAGCCTGCGCGCACGGTACAAGCTGCAGGAGCAGACGTTCATGCTGCGCGTGCCGGTCAACTCGGTGCTGGTAGGCAAGACTTTGGCCGAGAGCCGCATCGGTACGTCGACGGGACTCGTTATCCTGTCGCTGGTTCGGTTTGGCCGCAGCGAATCGCTGCCAAACCGGCAGACCGTGCTGCGTGCCGGCGACGGCATCCTGGTGCAGGGTCGCCAGGACCAGTTTCGCGAGCTGCAGCGCTGGAGCGATCTCGTCATTGAACGCGAGGCACCGGTTCTGAAATCGATGGTGGCGCCGGAGATTGGCTACGCCGAAGTCATTATCGATGAAGGCTCACCGCTCGTTGGCGAACTTACGCGCCTCGCAGGTTTTCGCACGCGCTTCAACGTACTCGCGGTGGGCATCAAGCGGCGCCAGGGTTATCGCGTGACCAATCTTGCCTATGTGCCGCTGCGTGCCGGCGACTCGGTGCTGGTGCAGGGTCAGCTGTCCGCACTGGAGGAACTGCACAAGTTTGCAGATTTCAGCAGCACGAAAGTGCTGACCGGCGACGAGCTTGAAGAGGTGTACAAGGCTGACGAACGCATGTTCGTTCTGCGGATGCCGAAAGACAGCGAATTATCAGACACGACACTCGAGAAAAGCCGGCTGGCCGATGTCTTCGATTTCCGCGTGCTGGCGATATTTCGCGACGGCAGGCTGAACCTGATGCCGGAGGGCGAAGAGGCGTTGATGGGTGGCGACCTGCTGTTAATCGGTGGCCAGCCGGAGGATCTCGAGGTACTGCGCGGCCTGCAGGAACTCGAAATCGAATCACAGGTTGCGCCGCATCTCGGCAAGCTGGATTCGGAACGCCTGACACTGCTTGACGCCACGCTTGATCCGCGCAGCGCGCTCGCAGGCAAAACCGTTGGCGAACTGAATTTCCGCGAGCGTTACGGCATCGAGTTGACGGGCATCTGGCGCGAGGGCTCAGCCGTCGCGGCGGATCTCGCCGATGAACGATTGCGGATTGGTGATGCGTTGCTGTTGCTCGGACCGCGCGACAAACTGCAGCTGCTCAGCAACGACTCAGACTTCCTGATACTGACACCGCTCGGCCAAACGCCGCCCGATACGCGTCGCGCACCGCTGGCCGCGGCCATCATGCTCGGCGTCGTACTCATTGTGCTCGCCGGCTACCTGCCCATTTCAATCGCCGCTGTCATGGGCGGGAGCGTCATGGTGTTGACCGGCTGCCTGAGCATGGAGCAGGCGTATCGCGCGATCGAATGGCGCGCAATCTTCCTGATTGCCGGCATGCTGCCGCTCGGCTACGCGATGCAGGACACGGGCGCTGCGGCGTGGCTGGCACAGCAGGTCATGAACCTGCTCGGTGAGGCAGGGCCCTGGCCGGTCATCGCCGGCCTCTACGTGCTGACGGCAGCCGCAACGATCGTCATTCCGTCGGCCGCGCTCGTGGTGCTGATGTCGCCCATTGCGATGTCGGCAATGGCCGAGTTTGGCCTGCAGCCGCAGACCGCGCTGATGGCAATGGCAATGGCGGCGGCGAGCTTCATGAGCCCGATTTCGCACCCGGCCAATATCTTGATAATGGGTCCCGGCGGCTACCGTTTTGCCGATTACCTGCGGGTGGGGATTCCACTCACGTTAGTGGTCTTCGTGGCGACAATGATCCTCGTGCCCATCTTCTGGCCCCTGCAGCCACTCTAGCCTGCCGCCGCTCCAGTCAGGGCAGCAACACAGTCGAACCGGTTGTCTTGCGCGCCTCGATATCGCGGTGCGCCCTCGCGGCATCCTTCAGCGCATAGCGCTGGTTGATGGTGATTTTCACCACGCCCGCCGCGACCGCGCCAAACAGCGCTTTGCAGGCGGCAAGCAAATCGGCGCGCGTCTCAACAAAGTCGAACAATACCGGGCGCGTCACATACAGCGAATGACGCTTCGCCAGTTCTGCAGGCGCAAACGGCGCCACCGGTCCTGAAGCGTTTCCAAAGGAGACCATCACGCCGTGCGGTTTGAGGCAGTCAAGAGATGCCATAAACGTGTCTTTGCCAACCGAGTCATAGACTGCCGCAACGCCCTTGCCTTCCGTCAGTTCGCGTACGCGGGCACTGATGTCGTCATGTGCCATCACGATGTCGGCGCAGCCGTTCTGCCTGGCCAGCAATGCTTTTTCGTCGGTACTGACGACACCAATGACGCGGACTCCGAGATGCCTGGCCCATTGCGCGGCCAGCAAACCAACACCGCCGGCGGCGGCATACAGCAACACATCGTCGCCCGCCTTGACCGGATAGCTGCGATGCAACAGGTACCACGCGGTCAGTCCTTTCAGCAGCACGGCTGCCGCATCGTCATCTGACAGCTTGTCCGGAATCGGCACGAGGCGGTCGGCTGCAAACAGGCGTAGTTCTGAATAGCTGTCGGCCGGACGGCCGGTGTAGGCAACGCGATCGCCAACACTGACGTCGGTAACGCCGGGGCCGATCGCCTCGACAATGCCGGCTGCTTCACTGCCGAGTCCGCCCGGCAGCGTGCCCGGGTACAGACCGCTGCGGTGATAGGTGTCTATAAGGTTAAGGCCAATGGCGGTGTGCCGAATGCGCGCCTCGCCGGGTCCTGGCGCCGGCACATCGATCTCGACAAACTTCAGTACCTCCGGCCCGCCGTATTCTGCGATGCGAATTGCCTTTGCTTTCATTTGTTGCCGCCTTTCGTTGAACCCGCGCCAGCATAGCCGACGCATCGGCAAAACTTAAGCGACATTACAGCGCTGTCACTCCTGTGTCGGCAAACGTAGAATGCAGGTCCAGGCAAATACAGGGCAGTTAGCCGATGAATCGTGTTGATAACAAGATCGCGCTCGTTACAGGTGCTGCACAGGGCATTGGCGCGGCCGTGGCAATGATGCTCGCTGACGAAGGCGCAGAGGTGCTGTTGACCGACATCAATACCGACGGCGTCAACGCGCAGGCAGATGCGATAAACGAGAAGCACGCCGGCCGCGCACGTTCATTCACTCATGATGTGACATCGCAGGATGACTGGCGACAGGCCATCCAGATCGTCGAAGAAGAGTTTGGCGGCCTGCACATCCTTGTCAACAACGCGGGCATCGGCGCACTCGGTAATGTCGAGGAAGAAACGCTGGAAAACTGGCGCCACGTGCATGCCGTTGACCTCGACAGCGTGTTTCTTGGCTGCAAAATGGCGTTGCCGCTCATGCGCGCCAGCGGTGGCGGTTCAATCGTTAATATCTCCTCGATCTCCGGCATCATTGCCGGTCACAACCTCGCTGCGTACAACTCCGCAAAGGCGGCAGTGCGCCACCTGAGTAAATCAGTCGCATTGCATTGCGCGCGCGAGCAAAACAATGTGCGCTGCAATTCGGTACACCCGGTGTTTATCGATACGCCGATTCTGGACGGAATGGCGCGCGGCTCAGATCGCGATGCCGCATTGAAAAAGCTAGGCCGGCAGATTCCGCTGGGACGCGTCGGGAAAACGGCAGACGTTGCTTACGCCGTCCTGTTTCTCGCGTCAGATGAGTCCGGGTTTATCACCGGCAGCGAAATTCGCATCGACGGCGGCATCAGCGCGATGTAGTGACAGCCAGGTCGGCGGCGTTACTGGGCTCCGCCGCAGCTGGGGTCATGGACAGCGTCAGCCGGCCCTGCATGGATGCGGGGCCCGTTTCAGCAGAGTAGGCTTTCGCGTTCATCGCCTCTACTGCCTCGCCATCTGCTCCGGCCAGCTTGCCGCTGCCGCCCAGTACGATTCCGGTACCATCTGCATTCGGCCCGCTGGTCAGGATGCCGTACCAGCTGCCGCGCCAGCTGTCTGCCGAACTCATGTGTGCAGGCAGGACAACGTCGCGCAGCAGAGTCCAGACGTTTTCGCGCTGGTCGATCATCAGTCCGCCACGTTGCAGCAGCCAGATGTGCCAGGTGCTGTTCACCGGGTAAACGCCGTTCAGCAGCCCGGTTTCTTCTGCGGGCGTCGCAAACCTGACGCCAACTCCGGCGGGCCCGCCGCGGCTGCTACGCAGCATCGTCACAATGACGCGCGTGTTTCTGATCGTTGCTTCTTCCAGTTCTTTCACGAGCGGGGGCCGCGGCCTCACGTTCGTCTCGCCATTGTCCGTCCACAAAATGGATTCCAGCGGTGTCGCCTCGTAAGACAGCTCGAACTGGTTGTTGTTGCTGACCGCGATCGGCGACAGGGTCTGCACCTTGATCAATGGATTGAAGTATAAAAGGAGCGCGAACAACGCAGCGCCTGTCGCTATCCCGGCCAAAATTGCTATCAGGTATTTCACTGCGCCGCTCCTTCTGCATCCGTCGAGCGACCGACGACGTTAAGTTCCAGTGCGATCTCGCCGCCTGCGCCTGATTCTGCAAAGCGCTCCTGCATGGTGCCTGTATGCCCGCGAAACTCGCGGCTGCCGCCGCGCAGTCTGCCGACGCGATTGCCACTGTTGTCGGGCTCTACAGCCATCGGAAAGTAAAGTGAGCCGCGCGCGGGCAGGTTCAGGACCCATTCAATGGAATTGCTGCCGGCGGAATCCTGCAGCGCGGCTCCACCGGCCAGCCGGCTGGCAACACCTACAACGACCCCATCGCGATTGCGCAGTTTGAAAAGCTCGAGCTCAATGCCCGCATCGCTGAGTTCCTGTGGCCACTTGAGGTTGCCCGGAACCTTGGCAGTCGCTGCCGAGGTTCCCGCCATGACACGATCTTCGGGTATTCGAATCGTAAATAACTCCGTGATGCCGCCATTCGGGCGTACGGTTGTCAGCGACGTTTCGCGATGCAGATCGGCAACCGGCACGAAATATGCCGCCACCCCGGCGAGCACCAGCCCCAAGAAGATGCCAAACGAGAAAACCTTGAACAAGCGCATGATCCTTTTTAATGGTCGTGGCTGTCTTGTGCAGCAGCCTGCGTAAGCGGCAGAGTTTAGTTAAGTTTCTGCCCTACCTCACCTTTTGTGACGTCAAATGTGACCTGCAGCACATCACGTGCTGCTCAGCCAAGCGCACAAGAGGCGTAATAGGCGGCGAGATACTCGTCAAAGCTGATTTTGTCGCTGGCTTCAATGCGTTGCTGCTGCTCAATCGAGGCCCGCGCAGCGTCTTCGTAGAGTTGCTGCCGGTCGGCAGGCAAAGGCGCCAGTGAGGTGAAATAGTCGCGGTGGCCGCGCGCTGCAGCCATTGCGAATTCGAAAAAACTGGCGTCGTTTCGCGCAAGCTCGTCGAGTACCCGCGCTGACGGCGTCGATTCGGGATTCCGGAGCATGGCCGCATGGGCCCGCACGGCATCGGCGTAATCGCTTCGCTCACCACCGGCATCCAGCAACTCAGCGACCGCCTCAATGCCCGGCAGGAGCTCCTCCGCCCAACTCTGCAGCGAGCACTGCTTGCCTCTGCGCTGCAGCAGGAATTGCGGGTCCCGCCCCTCTTTTGCAGTACGCGTGTGATTTGCGAGCAAATCGTCCCAGTCTGTGTCATCGAGAAACGGGCTGTCATCGAACAGGCAATAGATCAGGAATGCTTCGACGAAGCGCATGACATTTTGATTTATGCCAACAGGGTCGAAAATGTTCAGGTCAATAGACCGGACTTCGACGTACTCGATGCCACCGCGCAGCAATGCTGCTGTCGGGCGCTCCCCGGACCGCGCGACGCGTTTCGGCCTGATCGGACTGTAGTACTCATTTTCAATCTGCAAATGGTTTGCATTGAGCTGTCGATACTTGCCATCGACTTTCACGCCGATACGCTCGTAGGCCGGCTCTACGGTTTCAATGGCACGACTCAGATCGGCGACGTAGTCCTGCAAATCGTTTAATGAAATATTCAGGCGCGCCTGGGTCTTGTTGCTGTAGCCGAGATCGCTCATACGCAGCGACGTCGCATGCGGTTGGTAAAGGGTCATACCGTCGAGCTCCGGCATGCCGGCGGGCGCCGCCTTTGCAAAAGACTTGCAGAGTGCCGGTGACGCGCCGGTAACGTACAGCAAGAGCCAGCCATAACGGCGGAAGTTGCGAATCAACCCGAGGTAGGATGCCGAGCGAAAATCCTGCAGCGAATCGTTGTTGCCTTCGAGCGCCTGCCAGACGTCCCAGAATTTTTCCGGTAAGGAATAGTTGAAGTGCAGGCCGGCAATTGTCTGCATCGCGCGACCGTAACGATAGCCGAGGCCACGACGATAAATATTTTTCATCTTCGCGACGTTGGAGCTGCCATAACGCGCGAGCGGAATCTCATCGTCCGCCGGGATCTTGCAGGGCATGCTGGTGACCCACAGCAACTCATCAATAAGGTGCGGATAGGTAAACTGGTGAATGTCGCAAAGATCGCGCAGTGCCTGCCAGTTGCTGCCGACAGCGGGCGTCACGAATTCGACCAGGGCCTCCGAGAAATCCGTCGTAATGAACGGGTTCGTTAAGGCGGAGCCGAGTCCGGCCGGATGATCGGTCTGGGCCAGGTAGCCGTCAGCTGTCACGCGCAACGACTCTTTCTCTATGCCGCGGAAGCCGCCCTGCAAGTTGCTGGTCGCTCCGGCGTTTATGAATCGTTTAAGCCGTTGCTGAAATAGCGTGCTCAATGCCTGTGCCCCGAACGGAGAATCTGGCGACTATACAGGCGGCCCCACACGCTGCCAATCAAGCAGCAGCTGCCTTGCATGTCCGCGAAGTTTTCGAGAATGCATGCGCAACGTCGGCGAAATATTCGGCGATTGCGTTGGAAGCTGCTTGGAATTGCGCGGCAATTCACAGCGCCCGTCTGTCAGCGTAGTATTGTTGGCCCTGCAAGTACCAGCTAATTCCATCGAGTCCATGAATGAATGAACCCAAAAAGCGCCGATTGCGCGATGCAAGCGGTGGTCCGGCTACGTTGATCAGCGAAGGCTGCAAAATTACCGGCAAGCTCGAAGGCAGCGGTGATTTCATGATAAGCGGCGAAAT
>JBATFU010000209.1:0-2400 GCA_049665065.1 Woeseia sp.
CCTTCGCCAAAGTAGTTGCGGAAGCCATCGGCATTGGGCCGCAGCGCAGCAAACGACGGCACATCCGTCTGTTCCTGCGTTGCATCTGCACGGCCCGGTGTGAACGGCACCTGCACGTCACGTCCGGCGTTCTTCGCAGCCTGCTCGATCGCGGCTGCACCGCCCAGCACGATCAGGTCGGCCATAGATACCTGCTTGCCGCCCTTCTGCGCGCGGTTGAAGTTTTTCTGGATTCGCTCGAGGCGCGCAAGCACCTTGGCCAGTTCCTTCGGATTGTTGGCGTCCCAGTCTTTTTGCGGCGTCAAACGAAGCCGTGCGCCATTGGCACCACCGCGCATGTCGGTACCACGGAACGTGGATGCCGATGCCCAGGCAGTCCTGACGAGCTCAGGAACAGTCAATCCTGAATCAAGGATCTCGGCTTTCAGGTTCGCGATATCGGCGTCGTCGATTAAAGCGTATTCAACGGCGGGAATCGGGTCCTGCCAGAGCAGCTCTTCAGCCGGCACTTCGGAGCCGATGTAGCGAGCGCGTGGCCCCATGTCGCGGTGCGTCAGCTTGAACCAGGCCTTGGCGAACGCGAGCTCGAACTCGGCCGGGTTCTTGCGGAAACGCTCCGAGATCTTGCGGTAGCTCGGATCAAACTTCAGCGACAGGTCGGTCGTGAACATGATCGGCGCGTGGCGCTTCGTTGCGTCGTGTGCGTCCGGTACCAGGTTGGCGGCCTGGCCATCGGCAGGAATCCACTGAATCGCGCCAGCCGGACTTTTCGTCTGTACCCAGTCGAAGTTAAACAGGTTGTCGAGGTACTGCATCGACCAGCGCACCGGCGTCGCGGACCACGCGCCTTCCAGGCCGCTGGTAATGGTGTCAGCGCCTTTCCCGGAACCGCACTTGTTTTCCCAGCCCATGCCCTGCTTCTCAATGGCCTCGGCAGCCGGCTCAACGCCTACGCAATCTCCCGGCGGTGCAGCGCCATGCGCTTTACCGAACGTATGCCCACCGGCGATCAGAGCTACGGTCTCTTCGTCGTTCATTGCCATGCGACCAAAGGTTTCACGAATGTCGCGAGCAGCCAGCAATGGATCCGGCTTGCCGTTCGGTCCTTCCGGGTTCACGTAGATCAGGCCCATCTGTACCGCGGCCAGCGGCTTCTTCAGCTGCCGGTCGCCTTCGTAACGTTCGTCGGCGAGGAATTCGTTCTCCGGACCCCAGTAAACGAGATCCGCTTCCCAATCGTCTTCACGCCCACCGGCAAAACCGAAGGTCTTGAAGCCCATGGATTCGAGCGAGACGTTGCCGGTCAGGACCATGAGATCGGCCCATGAAATGCTGCGGCCGTATTTCTGCTTGATGGGCCAAAGCAAGCGACGCGCCTTGTCGAGGTTGGCATTATCCGGCCAGCTGTTCAGCGGCTCGAAACGTTGTTGGCCGCCGCCGGCGCCACCACGACCGTCAGCGACGCGATAGGTGCCCGCGCTGTGCCACGCCATGCGAATAAAGAAGGGCCCGTAGTTGCCGTAGTCGGCAGGCCACCAGTCTTGCGACGTGTTTAGCAAGGTTGCGATATCTTTTTTAACGGCATCGAGATCGAGACTCGCAAACGCCTCGGCATAGTTGAAGTCGTCACCCATCGGGTTCGATTCCGCGCCATGATCGCGAAGTGGACTTAAGTTTAAGTTTTGCGGCCACCAGAATTCGTTTGATTTCGGCTCACCCTGGGCGAGCGCATCACTGGATGGCACGGCGGGTGAGATGGTTACCGCGAAAGCGGCAAGAAAGAGTAATGTCTGTTTACGCATGTCTATCTTCCCCTGAGCTAAGAAACGCAATGGTACGGGCGCCATTAAACCGCATATTGATAATTTAGTTTGCCGAATAATCAGGTCGTACTGTCCTATATTTTCGATTTATCAGCTTGGCCGCCAACGCCCCGTGCAGACCGCGCGTTTTTTAAGGGAACAGCGTAGTAAATAGTTAGCAGATACCTTGGTGCGGGTCGCCAATTCGGTAATCGTCGTCATACGGAGGCCGCCTGCAGATCGGTCGGCAAGACCTTACGCTTCCGGGCAATTCAATTGGATAGGGACTTACCGCAATTGGCAGCCCCGACGGGTTTTGGCGCGCCCGGAGAGATTACTTGAAACAGCCTTTGGGCTGTTTCAACCCTGCGGGCTTCGCGGCTACGCCGCTCCGGATCAAAATGCTGGCGCGTTTGGACTCGTACCATCCCTGGTACTCGACCTCGCTATGCTCGGCTCGCTGCGCGATCCAAATCGGCAATCCTGCCGATTTGTGTCGAACTGGAGTCCTCATCTGCATCCGGAACACTCCAAACGAAAAAGGGCCCCCAAAAGGGGACCCTTTATCATTTGGCGCGCGACGTGCAGGACGCACGAG
>JBATFU010000210.1:0-8744 GCA_049665065.1 Woeseia sp.
ATATCCCGAACCTCGTGAGGCAGGCGCAGCAGAATCCATGCGGCGCGCTTTGCCCCGTGGGCGGCCGCCTGCTCGAGGATGTTTTCTATCTCCGTGTCATTGACGGCCGGTATTACGGGCGCAATCAGCACTGAGCATGGCACGCCAATGTCGGTCAGTTGCGCCATCAGTTTCAGGCGAGCGCTCGCCGCCGGCACGCGCGGCTCCAGTTTGCGTTTCAGCGCTGCATCCATCGTCGGAATACTGATCGCGACGGAGCACAGGTTTTCCCCGGCAAGCTCGCCCAGCAGGTCGAGGTCGCGCGTCATCGCAGTGCCTTTGCTGATCAAGGACACCGGGTGGCGGTGCGCCAGGAACGCCTGCAGTAACTGGCGCGTGATCTTCAAGCGTCGCTCTGCCGGCTGGTAGGGGTCGGTGTTGGCGCCGATCGTGATCGGCTCGCAGCGATAGCCGGGCTTTTCCCAGGCCGCGAGCAGGCGTTCGACGGCATTGGGTTTGTAGAAAATCTGCGTTTCGAAATCGAGGCCGGGGGACAGATCGAGATAACTGTGCGACGGGCGCGCATAGCAGTACACGCAGCCGTGCTCGCAGCCGACATAGGGGTTAATGGAATGATCGAAAGGAATGTCGGGTGAATCGTTGTGACTGATGATGCTGCGAGCATGCATCGGGCGCAGCACGGTCTGCGGCGAGATCTCGTCGCGCAGAAAGGCTTCTTCTGCGGTCAGTTCGACCGGGCGCTGTTCGAAGCGGTGCTGGTGCTGCCCCGTCGCGCCGCGTCCCTTGTGGGCTTTTGTGGCCATCGCTCTCGCCAAAGTACTGTATGAACATACAGTAAGTCGGCTCGCAGCGGCGGTCAATGCTCAGTTCAGGACGCGGTAGCCGCGGCCGCTGAGGCAGCGCTTGAACACCCTCTCTTTTTCGTTGGCGCCGCGCAGGCCGGAGCGGCTGGCACCGTAGATCCCGCCGTAGCCGGCGCCGCTATCCGCATTGCCGCTGATTGCGCCCGTTGCGGCGCCCACTGCGGCACCTGCCACGGCACCCCTGGCGGCGCCTTTGGCCGGCTTCACCTGGGCGGCGTAGGCCTCGCACTCGCTCCTGTCCTGCGCAAAGCGGACGGGGTCCACGCCCTGCATGTCGACGATCGGCTGCGGGTGCGATGCGCAACCCGTGAATACCGTGGTGGCTACGACGGCCAATATGATCAGCGCCTTTTCCATTTCTGACTCCTGCCTGCAAATGCCGGCGCTGTCGCCCGGACTTGGACGCACGCTGACGCTAGAATAACGCGCCCGGCCGCCAGCGGTTGACAGCCAAACAGGAATTTCATGTCCTCAGCCACCCACGCTTCAACCGCCCGCGCGATTCTGTACGCGTTTATCGCCAATTTCGGCATCGCTCTTGCGAAGTCCTGGGCGGCCTGGCTCACGGGCTCCGGCAGCATGCTCGCCGAGGCGATCCATAGCTACGCTGACTCTGGAAACCAGGTGCTGTTGTACCTCGGCCTCAAACAGTCGCAGCGTCCGGCCGACGCGGAGCACCCGCTTGGCTACGGCAAGATGAGCTATTTCTGGAGTTTCATCGTCGCAATGATGCTGTTCAGCGTGGGCGGCCTGTTCTCGATCTACGAGGGCATTCACAAATATTACTCGCCTGAACCGCTGACGCAGGAGTGGGTTGCCATCCTGGTCCTTTCAGTCGCCATCGTGCTTGAGGGCTTCTCGCTGCTGGGCTGCCTGCGCGAGATCAGCAAGGTACGCGGCGCACGCCCGTTCCGTGACTGGCTCAAACACACGCGCAATGCGGAACTCGTAGTGGTGCTCGGCGAGGATACCGCCGCACTGCTCGGTCTCGTGCTCGCACTGTTCTTCGTTTCCAGCGCGGCGATTACCGGCAACCCGACCTACGATGCCCTGGGATCCATGTGCATCGGTGTGGTGCTGATCGTCATCTCGGTGTTCCTGACGATGCGCGTGCGCTCGCTGCTCGTCGGCCGTTCAGCCGATCCGATGGTGCAAAAAATTATTGCCGACATCATCAACGAAGTTGCAGAGATCGAACATATTTACAACACGATTACGATTCAATACGGCCCGGATACGATGCTGGCAGCGAAGATACGCTTTGTGCCCGGCATTGACCTTGCTACTGCAATCGATCGCATCAACGCACTGGAAAAAGAACTGAAACGGCGCGAGCCGAAGATTCGCTGGTGCTTTATCGAGCCGGACGACGAGGACTGAGGCGACCGGCCACCCTCGCGGCAGCCGGTCGCGGCGCCGCTGTCAGGCTTCCTTGATAATGTGCAGGTCGCGCTGCGGGTAGGGGATGGAAATCCCTTCCTTGTCGAAGCGCTTCTTGATGGCTTCGGTCAGGTCCCAGCGCGTCGCCCAGTAGTCCGGCGTTTTCACCCAGGGGCGCACGTTGAAGTTAACGCTGCTATCCGCCAGTTCGTTAACCGCGATGACGCAGGCCGGGTCTTTGAGCACGCGTTCGTCGGCTTCAACAATTTCCTTGATCGTTGAGCGCACCTTGTCGAGATCGTCGTCGTAGCCGACGCCAACCACCATGTCGATACGCCGCGTATCATTTGCCGAATAATTGGTAATCGTGCCTTTCAAGATATTGCCGTTCGGGATGATGACGGCCTTGTTGTCGCCGGTCTTCAGGGTTGTTGTCAGGATTTGTACGCTGACGACACTGCCAGACACGCCGCCTGCCTCGATGAAATCGCCAACCTTGTAATGGCGAAACAGCACGATCAGCACACCCGCCGCAAAATTCGACAGCGAGCCCTGCAGCGCCAGTCCGACAGCGAGGCCGGCTGCGCCGATCACTGCGATAAATGACGTGGTCTTGACGCCGATTTCAGTAATGGCGGCAATAATGATGAATGCCATCAACGCCCAGTACGCCAGGTTGCAAATAAAGGTTTCGAGAATCTTGTCGACCTGCTGCGCCTGCATGAGCTTGCGCAGGCCGCGAATCAGTGCCCGCGCGATGATGCGCCCGACAAAAAATATCAGCAGTGCGGCAATCAGGTTCTTGCCAACTTCGACGCCGGTTGTCTGCAGTGTCGAATACAGACTTTGCCAGTCGATTGTGAATTCAGGGATTTTTAAATCGCCCATGTGTTACTTCCTTTCTATTAATTCGGATTTGCGATCGCGCACATTGTACGGACTGTGCTGCTGATCTCCAGTAACAGGCTGTATCAGTCTCAGCGCAGCGCGAGCCACCACGCGCCAGCGAGTATGAGCGGCGCCGCCAGCCCGCTGAGCCATTGCACGCGGCCGTCACGAAACAGCGCGGCCAGGTGCGTCAGCACGATTCCGGCACCAAAGCCGCACACGAAGCCCGCAAGATGTGCACCGATATCCGTCGATTCATCGCCGGTGCCGGTGTAGGCAAGCAGGGCGATGCCGCCAACGACAGGACCGAGCCGGTACGGCCAGCGATCCTGCGCCATCAGGCGACCGCGCCAGACGAAGCCCGCGACGAGCCCGAGCGCGGCGAATACCGCGGTCGATGCACCGATCGAGCGATGGCTCGCGACTAGCGCCCAGGTGTTGAGACTGTTGGCCAGGCCGGCAGCGAGTACCACGGTTAGCCAGGTCACGCCGGGGCCGATTACGCGCGCCGCAAGAAAACCGAAGAATGCACCGAAGCCCAGGTTGCCGAGCAGGTGGCCAATGTCCTTGTGAAGTGTCAGCGCGGTGAATACGCGCCACCATTCGCCGTCGCGAATCAGGGCGCCGTCGACGCGGCCGGCGCCGAGCCAGTCCTTGCCAAACGCGTTTTCACCGGCGAGCCAGGCGGCTACGAGTAGCACGACGATGTAGACGACGACGCCCGGCCACGGGTCGTACTGCGCCGGCAGCATAGCCATGCGGCGTAAAGGTGGCGGCTGATTTTCCTGGTCGTAAAGATAGAGTTCGTGCCGCGCGCGATGCAGATCCTGTGCAGGCACGAGCAACGCGAAGCGCTCACCGTTGGTAACGAGTTCGTGCGGAATTTCGACAGCGGTCAGGACCAGCATGCGATCGGAGCAGGCACGTTGCACGTTGCTTTCAAACAGTACGGCCCAGCCGTCAGGCGTCACGCGTAATGGCCGGTCGCGGTTGCAGGTTCTGCAGCGCAGGCCGCGAGCAGTGCACCGCAATCATCATTGATGCGCAGGTCGGCCAGTTCATCCGCCCGGGTCTTGCCGCGATTCAGTATCGCGATGGGTTTGCCTGCCTCGCGTGCCTGGCGCACGAAGCGGTAGCCGGAAAACACCATCAGCGAAGAACCGACGACGAGCAGCGCATCGCTGTCTGCTATGACAGTCTGCGACTCAAGCACCCGCTCGCGCGGCACCGTTTCACCAAAAAAGACCACGTCGGGTTTCAGAATCCCGCCGCAACCCTGGCAGTCGGGTACCTTGAAGTTTTGAGTCGCGATCAGCCCCAGTTCAACATCGCCGTCCGGGCGTACACCGCCACCTGCTGCAACCCATTCCGGGTTCGCCTGCTGCAGACGGTCCTGGTAATCGCTGCGCCGCGAAACCTCGTCACAGGAGAGGCAGCGCACGCGCTCGAGGATGCCATGCAGATCGATGACTGAGCGGCTGCCGGCGCGCCGGTGCAGGTTATCGACGTTCTGCGTGATCAGGCCCGCGATGCGGCCGGTCTTGTCGAGCGCTGCCAACGCCGTGTGCGTTGCATTGGGATTTGCATTGCTGATGCGTGGCCAGCCGCTGTAGCTGCGTGCCCAGTAACGTTGTCGGGTCGCTGCCGATGTCAGGAAGTCCGCGTATTGCACGGGCCGCGCATGCTTCCATTCGCCTTCGTCATCGCGGTATTCAGGGATGCCGGATGCCGTGCTGCAGCCGGCACCTGTCAGCACAGCGATGCGCGCGTGACGGCCAAAAAAGTCCTGCAGCTCCTCGGTATATCGTTGTCGCATGCACTCGCCTGATTCAGGATTCGTTCATCGAGAATACGTGAAACTGGCCGCTGGGAAACCAAAGGCTGTTGCACGCTGATACGACGACATATGGGCACTTTCCGGAAAATCTATTTCCTCTTCGCAATTCTTTGCGCTCTTTTTCTACTGGCCTCACTGCTGCCGACCCTGTAAAGGCTGCGGGTGACGCCTTTCCCTGCTGCGCGTAAACTGCCGCGGAACGGGCGTATCTGGAGACCGGCGTGAGACTTCAAAAGTCATTGTATTTATTATTATTTTTAGGATTTTCCACGACCTCTGCCGAGGTACTGGACGCAGCGGAGGGCGGTTTTACTGTCGAGCACCGGGTCAGCGTTCCGGTGAGCCGCGCTGCCGCCTGGACAGCGTTCACCGACCATGTCGGCCAATGGTGGAACAGTGATCACACCGTATCCGGCGATGCGGCAAACCTCTACATCAACGCGGTGCCGCTCGGCTGCTTCTGCGAGAAGCTTGGCGACAGTGGCGGACTCGTGCACCTGCAGGTCACGTTCGTAAACCCGACGGTGATGTTGCGCATGACTGGCGGCCTGGGCCCGCTCGGACTGATGGGCGTTGCCGGCAACATGACACTCGAGTTCGAAGATGATGCTGCAAGCGAAGGGCACTCTGTCGTCACTCTGCGCTATGCCGTTGGTGGCTATTATGCCGGCGGACTGGATGTGCTGGCCGAGCCCGTTGATGGCGTTCTCGGAGAACAGCTCGCAGGATTCGCGGCGTTCGTGACTCCGTCGCCGGGCGTGCAGTAGCGCGCGGCCGCAGTCCATGACGACTTCAGTACCCTTCGCTGCGCCACGACCTTCTGCGACCGTTGTTCTGTTGCGCGACAGCGCGAACGGCCCCGAAGTGCTGCTCGTGCTGCGCCACGAGCGCGCATCGTTCGGTGCGAGTTACGTGTTCCCCGGCGGCGTCAACGAAGACAGTGACGCGGCGGTACATGCGCGGTGTCACGGACTGACGGATGAGGTCGCGAGCCAGCGGCTTGGCGTGCGCGCTGGCGGACTCGATTTCTACAGCGCCGCGATTCGCGAATTGTTCGAAGAAACCGGCATCCTGCTCGCCCACCGGGCCGGTGCAGGCGATGCGTTCCTGCAGGTCATGGACAATGCTTGCGAGGCAGAGCGCGAAATGCTCAACAGCGGCGAATTGAGCTGGCAGGATTTTCTCGATGAACACGCGTTGTCGCCTGCCTGCGAGGCACTGCATTACTTCGCTTTCTGGGTGACGCCGCGCATATTCAAGAAGCGCTTCTCAACGCGCTTTTTTATGGCTGCATTGCCCGGCACGCAGCTCGCCTGTCACGACGGTGCCGAACTTACTGACAGCTGCTGGATGCGGCCCGTGGACGCGCTCGCATCGGCCACCGCCGACGAAATGACGTTGCCGCCACCAACTCGTGCGACGCTGAAAGAGCTTACCCGCTTTGCATCGGTTTCTGATGCACTCGACTGGGCGCGTCGGTGCGAGCAGGCCGGTGTCGAATGCACGCTGCCGGCGATGCTCGGTCCGCGCAACCAGCAACGCATCATTTTGCCAGGCAGCCCCGACTATCCCAGTGATCATCGTGGAGCGCTCGCATGAGTGTTCGCGACAGCGCGGGCAGGGTTGTGGACGTTGCTCCACAGGTTTGCCGCTTGCTGGCGCCGAACCCGTCGATGATGACCGGGCCGGGCACCAACACTTACCTGCTCGGCGCGCAACGCAATGTTGTGATCGACCCGGGCCCGCCCATCGCCGCGCATATCGATGCGATTCTTGAGCTCTGCGACGGCGCAGTCAGCGCGATTCTCGTTACGCACACGCATCCGGATCATTCGCCGGCGGCGGCGAGGCTTTCCAAACTCACCGGCGCGCCTTTGTACGGGCGTGCGGCACCCGAAGGACGGCACCAGGACCAGACGTTTGTGCCCGATCAGGTTCTTGACGACAACGCGGTGTTTGCCGTTGGTGACGTTACCTTGCGTGTGCTGCATACACCCGGACACGCGTCGAACCATCTTTGTTACCTGCGCGAAGCAGACGGCCTGTTGTTCACCGGCGATCACATTATCAACGGCTCAACCGTCGTCATCGATCCGCCGGATGGCAGCATGCATGACTATCTGGCGTCGCTGGCTCGTTTGAAAAAAGAGCCTGTGCAACGCATCGCGCCGGGACACGGCGATGTGTTCGAAGAGCCGTTTAAGGTTATTGACTGGATCATCAATCATCGGCTCGAACGGGAGCAGAAGATCGTCACTGCGATGCGCCAGCATTCGCAAAAGACCTGTGAAGAACTGACGCACGTCGTTTACGCTGACGTGGATGAGCGCCTGTTGCCGGTCGCGGAGCGGTCTTTACTTGCGCATTTGCTGAAGCTGCAAAGCGACGGTCGTGCGACTGTCAGCAATGATCGCTGGCAGCTGCTCGAAGGCTAATCCGCGGTATCAGGCCTTGAAGTCGGCAAATTTGCCGCCGGACTTCGCAAGCGTTGCCAGCAGTGTCGGCGGTTCCCAGTACTCCGCGCCAAAGCGCTCGCGGAATTCACAAATTCGCTCATAGACTTTGTCGAGGCCAACGCTGTCCGCGTAGTGCATCGGTCCGCCGCGATAGCGTGGAAAGCCATAGCCGTTCAGCCAGATGACATCGATATCCAACGCGCGAGCGGCGATCCGCTCTTCGAGGAGGCGCGCGCCTTCGTAGATCAAACCATAGATGCAGCGATCGATGATTTCATCGTCCGGGATGTTGCGCTGTGCAATGCCGAGGCGCGCTGCCTCTTCATTGATAAGCTGCTGTACCGCGGGATCCGGCTTTGGCACGCGTGAGCCTGCCTCGTAAAGGAACGTGCCGCGGCCAGTCTTGCGGCCCAGCCGTCCCTGTTCAACTAAGAGATTCGCAACGCGATAAAAACGCGGATCGTCCGGCAGGTCGTCGCGTTCCTGGCGCGCCTTGTAGCCGACATCGATGCCGGCCAGGTCGCCCACTGCGTTCGGGCCCATTGCCATGCCAAAGTTTTCCAGTACGTGATCGATGTGCTCCGGCGGCGCACCTTCCAGCAGCATCAGCTGGTTCTCGCGACCGTAGGCATACAGCATGCGATTGCCAACAAAGCCGTAGCAGTTGCCAACGACGACGCCAAGTTTTCTCAGCTTCTTCGCGAACGCGGCAGAACTCGCTATGACCTCGTCCGAAGTTTCCCTGCCACGCACTATTTCAATAAGCCGCATGATGTGGGCAGGACTGAAGAAATGCAGCCCTATTACGTCTCTGGCGCGACCGCTGGCCGCGGCAATCGCATCGACGTCGAGTGTCGATGTGTTTGTCGCAAGGATCGCGCCGCTTTTGCAGTGCTTGCCAAGGTTTGCAAAAACCTCTTGCTTGATTGCCATGTTTTCGAACACGGCTTCAATGACAAGGTCGGCATCATCGACATTGGCGAGGTTTGCGTCGCACTCAAAGTGTGCCAATAGTTCATCAGCGCTCGCGCGGTTCAGCTTGCCGCGTTTCACGCCTTCATCGAACAGACCGCGCACGCTGCTATCGCCGCGCGCGACGCCAGCGGCGTCTTTATCCAGCAGCCGCACGCGATAACCTGCATTCAGGCAGCTGTAAGCGATGCCGGCGCCCATCGTGCCCGCGCCGATGACGACAATCTGGTGGATGTCGCGCACCGCTGTCGCGGCAGCCAGGTCGGGCACTTTTACAGCCTGACGTTCCGCAAGGAACGCATGCCGCAAACCCTGCGACTGGCTCGACGCGTGACACTCCAGAAACGC
>JBATFU010000211.1:0-4061 GCA_049665065.1 Woeseia sp.
ATGCGGCAAGTGAGAAACCTCGGTTCGACCCCTTTTTACTTTGGCACGACGAGGCAAGGGAAGCCTCGGTTCGACCCCTTTCACCTTCACGCTACTGCGTGTACTTCTATCGCGTCTGCGCCGTAGCCACTCTGGATCAGTTCCGGCATGACGGCTTCCGAGATCAGGTAGCCCTGCAGTTTGTCGCAGCCAATCTTGTCGAGGAACTCGTAGGTTTCGCGGTCTTCAACGCCCTCGGCACATACCGAGATACCAAGGTTGTGCGCGAGACCGGTAACGGCCGCCAGAATAGTTTGAGCTACGGGGCTTTGCCGCGCGCGCTTCAACGCGGCCGCATGAATTTTTATCTCGTCAACCGGCAACGCCTCCAGCGTGCCGAGAGACGCGGTCGCCGCGGCGAAATCGTCGAGTGATATACGAAAACCCTTTTCGCGCAGCTCACGCAGCACGTTAAGGTGCGGCGAATTGGATGAGGCGATGTCCTGCTCAATCACTTCGAAGGTGAAGTTGGAACAGGCCAGGCCGTGCTCTTTTATGACTCGCTCATAGGTATCAGCCAAACCAGGATCGTTCAACTGACTCGATGCAAGATTAATGCAGGAGTTAAGCTGCAAACCCTGTTCGCGCCAGCGCACCAGTTGCATCGCAGCTTCTTTCAAAACGAACTCGCTAACGGCCGGCATCAGGTCAAACGCCTCGAGTTCGGGCAAAAACTCCAGCGGCCCGATAATGCCGTGCTGCGGATGTCGCCAGCGCAGTAGCGCTTCCGCCTCGGTGGTCTGCCAGGCGTTGCCATCGCCGCGCATCACTTTCGGTTGATAGCGCAAAGAAAATTCGCCGTTGCGCAAGGCAGCACGCAGGTCGTCTGCGGAGATGCGTAACATCTTTTGTCGACACTCTCGCGCTGCTTTCAGCAACTGGTAGTTACTGAAGTCACAGGGCAGCCAGCAAACATCCTCAAGCTGATCGAGTTCCTGCAGTACCTCTTCCTCGTAGACGTCGCGAACTTCATCGCGGGTCGCCGCAATGATCAAGCCGAACGAAGCTCGCTGTTGGGCTTTGCGCAGGACCGTTGCCTTGCCGATGCTGATGTCGGCCATCGTCAGCAGGACAAGGCTGCGTACCTTGCTGTTCAGCTGTTGATCGAGGCTGACAGCGTTGTTGTAGTAACTGGTCGTAAGACTAAGTTCGCGCGCCATGTTCATGACGGAACGACGTCGTCCGGAAGATTCGCTGGCTAGCAATAACATCTGCTCTCCTGGAGCGTGGCTGGCCGTGCGTCCGCCACGCCGATTCGGGCTGCGGGCTGTACACGCCCACCGCTAAATAGGGTTATCGGCCGTTTATACCGTTCGCTTGAGCGGCCCGGCGTGCGTTGCGTCGCAATGCAGAAAAAAGACCATTTATGTTGAAACGAGCGGCCAGATCATCCCTATATGGTCCAAATACACATTTCAATGGGCGCGGAAGATGGCCTGCCGACGTGTTGCCATAGGTATACCTCGCCTCTATAATGCGCGGGCTAAACGCAGGCCAGCTTGTAAAAAATTTTTAAGAACGCCACTCACCGCCGGTCAGCCGACGGACGTGGCGTTTTTAGTGCCGGAGACACGGGAGACATGACGGGCAAGGCCAGGGAGCGAGCTTCGGGCCCCGCCGTTCACCCGTTAATCAAACTGCTGTTGTTGCAACTGGCTGTAAGCGCGGCGCTTGGCGCGCTTTTTTGGGGCATTACCGATCGCGTATCGGGCTACTCCGCATTGCTGGGTGGCCTGTGTTGCGTACTACCGAATGCATATTTGGCGCTGCGACTTGTGGCACCGAGGCGGGACCGGGGGGCACAAGCCCTGCTAAACGCCGCGTATATCGGTGAATTTGGCAAGCTGGCGTTGACCGTGCTGATGTTCAGCCTGGTCTTCGCGTTCGTCAGGCCGCTGCAGCCGCTGCCGCTGTTTATTGGTTTCATCGCCTGTCAGCTGGCAACGTTCGCAGGGCTTTTCATGCAAGACAAAGAACTTAACGTGGGAACGGAAACGAAACATGGCGAGTGAAGGCGGAGCCCGCACATCGGGTGAATACATTCAGCACCATCTCCAGAACCTGCAGGTCTGCAAGACCGACGCCGGCTGGGTGTGGAATGAATGTGCCGGCAACCCGATGGCCATCAACGTCGACTCGATGTTCTGGTCGGTGCTGCTCGGCGTCGTTTTCATCTGGCTGTTTGGCTCTGCAGCCAAGAAGGCCTCGGCAGGAAAACCCGGTAAGTTGCAGGCTTTTGTTGAGATCATCGTCGATTTTGTCGACGCAAGCGTTCGCGACACCTTTCACGGCACCAGCCGGCTGATTGCGCCCCTGGGCCTCACCATCTTCGTCTGGGTGTTCCTGATGAACCTGATGGACCTCGTGCCGGTGGACTGGATTCCGTACTTCTCCGAACACGTGCTGCAGATTCCCTATATGAAGGTCGTGCCGACGACTGACGTCAACGTCACCTTCGGTATGTCGATTGCCGTTTTCTTCCTGATTATTTTCTACACCGTCAAGAACAAAGGCGTCGGCGGCTTTATCGCCGAACTGACGTTGCACCCGATTGCTCCGCCAACCAAGGGACTCGGGCTGATCGCGGCACCGTTCATCATCGCCTTCAATTTCATTCTTGAATCGGTCTCGCTGCTGGCGAAGCCGCTGTCACTGTCGCTGCGACTCTTCGGCAACATGTTCGCCGGCGAGCTGATCTTTATCCTGATCGCCCTGCTGGGTATCTGGCAGCTGCCGCTGCACTTTGGCTGGGCCGTGTTCCACGTATTAATTGTTACCTTGCAGGCATTTATTTTCATGATGTTGACCATAGTTTATTTGAGCCTGGCCTCGGAAAAACACTGATCAACACGCGCTTATTCGTTTACTAAAATCTCGACTTGATCCTCGATAGGAGAAACTGATGGAAACTGTTATTGGCTTTACCGCGATTGCCGTCGCACTGTTAATCGGCCTCGGCGCACTCGGCGTAGGCATCGGCATGGGCCTTCTGGGCGGCCGCTTCCTCGAAGGTGCTGCGCGGCAGCCTGAACTGGCGCCGATGTTGCAGACCAAGATGTTCCTGGTTGTTGCACTGCTCGACGCCGTTGCGATGATCGGTGTGGGTATCGGTCTGTACTTCGCTTTCGCAAATCCGTTCATCGGTCAGCTGCAGCAGGCAATGGGCAGCTAAAACGCGCCTGGTGGCCGCAAGGTCGCCATACCGTTAACGAAGCAAGAATCAGGAGTCACTGGTGGATATCAACATGACCTTGCTGGGCCAGACGATCGCGATGATCGTGTTTGTCTGGTTCTGCATGAAGTTCATCTGGCCGCCGATCATGACCGCGATCGAGGAACGCCAGACGCAGATTGCTGACGGACTCGCCGCGGCGGAACGCGGACAGCACAGCCTCGACAAGGCGCAAGCCCAATCTGCCGAGATCATTGAAGAAGCCCGCAAACAGGCGACGTCAATTCTCGATCAGGCGCATTCGCGTGCCAACGAAATCGTTGCCGAAGGTAAGGCCGATGGCGTGAAGGAGCGCGAGAAGCAGCTCGCTGCAGCCCATGCCGAAACGGTGCAGGAAATAAACCGCGCACGCGAAGAGCTGCGCGGCCAGGTTTCTGCCATTGCGGTGGCGAGTGCCGAGAAGATCCTGAAGCGCGAGATCGACAGCAGCGCGCATCAGGACATCTTGAGCAAGCTCGCAGCTGAGCTGTAGACCGGACGATCTGAATGGCCGACAAACACACACTAGCCCGACCGTACGCGCGAGCCGCGTTCGACATTGCCCGCGCGGAAAATCGCATGGGCCAGTGGTCGGACTCGCTGAACGTTGCCGGCGAGTTGCTGGCGAATGGAGAAGCGGCAAGTTTCCTGCAAACGCCGAAGCTTAACGACGCTGAGCGCCTCGAGTTCCTGACGGGGCTCATCACGGCAGCGGGCGGCAACAACGTGGTGCTTGATGGCAGCGACGAACATGGCAACAACTTTCTAAAGCTGCTGCTTGAATACGATCGCGTCGACGTGCTGCCGCAAA
>JBATFU010000212.1:0-5377 GCA_049665065.1 Woeseia sp.
TTGTGTGCACGCGAAATTTCGCCAGGGCGCGGTTCGCTGCCACCGCCAACAAGCGCAGCAGCGGTTGCAGTATGGTGCGGCGCACGAAACGGTCGCTGGCGCCAGCGACCGACATCGATCGGGACGCCGAGCACAGAATCAACTGCCGCGGTTGCAATTGCCTCGCTCTCGCTGAGTGGCGGTAGCAGGCCGGGCAGGCGTTGCGCCAGCATGCTTTTGCCGGCGCCCGGTGGCCCGATGAACAACAGGTTGTGACCGCCTGCAGCAGCAATCTCCAGCGCGCGTTTCGCGCGCTGCTGCCCTTTCACATCGCTGAGGTCGGCAATGTATCCCGGCATCAAAGGAAGCTGGCAACGACGCTGCTTGGGCAGCAGCTCAAGGTCATTCAGGTGGGCGGTTACTTCCAGCAGGCAGCTTGCCGCAAGCACGTTGTCGCAAGCGAGGGTTGCTTCATCGACATTGCCTGCCGGTACGACCATCGCGCGGCCCGCCTCGCTGGCGCGCAACGCGGCCGGCAGGGCACCGGGAACGCGGCGCAGCTCGCCATTCAATGCGAGCTCGCCGAAAAACTCATGGCTGGCAAAGGCTGCGTCGCGAACCTGGCCGCTGGCGGCGAGGATGCCAAGCGCGATGGCCAGGTCGAATCGGCCGCCGGTCTTGCGCATGTCGGCAGGACCCAGGTTGACGGTAATCCGCCGCTGCGGGAACTCGAAGTTGGCGCTCAGGATCGCGCTGCGCACGCGGTCTTTGCTTTCGCGCACCGCGGTTTCGGGCATGCCGACGATGGAGAAAGTCGGCAAGCCGCCAGACAGGAAAACTTCGATGGTAACGAGTGGCGCATCGACGCCGAGTTGCGCCCGGCTGTAAAGAATGGCGACGGCCATTAGCGGCCGCCCGCACTGCTGATGCGTTTGCTGTTTCTCATCGCCACTCCCTGGCCGCGTGAAAAAGCTATCAGGTGGTTTTTTTCTTAGCGGTCTTTCGCGCTGTTTTGGCCGCAGTTTTCTGTGCCGGCTTTGCTTCCTTTGCGGGCGCCGCCTGCTGCCCTGATTCGTGTGCGGTCAGGCGCGCTTCGAGCGCTTCGAGTTTCTCGCGGGTACGCTGCAGCACCGCCTCCTGCACCTCAAACTCTTCACGAGTCACGAGATCCATGCGCGCGAGGCTGCCTTTCAGCACTGCACGAAAGTTTTCTTCGACGTCGCTTTTTACCGCAAGCAATCCCTGCGGCAGCGAGGCGGCCAGTCGGCGTGCGAGAGTTTCTATCGATTCTTTATTCATGCGCGATTG
Organism: Woeseia sp.; assembly: GCA_049665065.1. Taxonomy (GTDB): domain Bacteria; phylum Pseudomonadota; class Gammaproteobacteria; order Steroidobacterales; family Woeseiaceae; genus Woeseia. Next base: position 1,288 of record JBATFU010000212.1, read on the forward strand.
ATACCGCAGTCCCGCTCGTAACGCCAGCGACGAAAGCGGGCCGCCAGCCGGGAATTGCGCCTTTATGAGTCGCCTCGCGGCGGACGCTGCACCGTGCTGGTGCATCGCGTCCTGCCGTACTGTCCATAAGTTATTGATTATATTGTGTTTCCAGCTTTGGCACGGATACTGCAAAAAGGGCTTCGACGACCTGCACGCACCACCGCGCGCCGGCACTTGCGAATAAACGGAGCCCTGCAATGAACCTTCGAACAGCCCGGCGACTCACGCCGCTCATCCTGCTTTTCTCCCTCAACGCCGCAGCGGAACTCAGTGCCAATGTGGGCTGGGTCAGCGACTACTACTACCGCGGTATTTTCCAGCACGCATCCTCTGCCTCAGCCGGTATCGATTTCGACAAAGACGGCTTCTACGTTGGCAGCTGGGCGGCTGATGTCGGCGACGGCCTCGAAGTGGATACCTACTTCGGCTGGGGTGGCGAGATCGGTGACGTCAGCATCGGCGGTGGCTTCACCGGCTACTACTACACCGGCGATTTTGACGACACCTACCAGGAGCTGAACTTCTCGCTGGGTTACGGCATTGCCTCGGCGGAAGTTGCCGTCGGCGAGTACGAAAATTTCGCCGGTCCGACGCAGGACTACACCTACTACGCCCTCACGCTTGAGAAAGAAGGCTTCTACGGCAAGTACGCCGGCTTCAGCCAGGACTTCGCCGGTAATTACCTGGAGCTCGGCTATGGCGCCTCGCTTGAAACGCTTGATCTCAGCATCGCGCTGATCCTTTCCGACAAGGACCTTGTCGGCAACAAGGATGAAGCGCTGGTGTTCGGCATCTCGAAGTCGTTTCAGCTCGACTGACTTGTGAGCGCCGCAAATGCGCGGCGCTGCTTTTCTCAAAGTAAAGAGGATCAACCATGAAAATGATTACGGCCATTATCAAGCCGTTCAAACTCGACGAAGTCCGCGAGGCCATCGCTGACACCGGCGTCCAGGGGCTCACCGTGATGGAAGTGAAAGGTTTCGGCCGGCAGCGCGGTCACACCGAGCTGTATCGCGGCGCGGAATACATTGTCGACTTTCTGCCGAAGGCGCGACTCGAACTTGCTGTCAGCGATGACATCGTGGACCGCGTCGTCGAAGCCATTTGTGAAGCGGCGCGTACCGGCAAGATCGGCGACGGCAAAATTTTTGTCACCCCGCTCGAGCAAACCATTCGGATTCGCACGGGTGAAACCGGCGATGCGGCAGTTTAATGATTATTGAAAAGAAAGGAGTTCACTCGTGAACGACGTAACAGAACTGACAGGGCGGGTAACGGAACTCAGTTACGCACTCGATACCCTGTACTTCCTCGTGATGGGCGCGCTCGTCATGTGGATGGCTGCAGGCTTCACGATGCTTGAGGCCGGACTCGTGCGCGCAAAAAACACCGCAGAGATCCTGACCAAGAACGTCGGCCTCTACTCAATTGCCTGCGTCATGTACATGGTGTGTGGCTACGCGATCATGTACCCGGGAGAAGTGTCCAACTCGGTGTTCGGCAGCGTGGGTGCGTTGTTCGGTGGCCTGCTCGATGGCACTGACAACTCGGCCGCAGACGTCATCGCGAGCGGCGGTGATACCTACTACTCCGGTCTCTCCGACTTCTTCTTCCAGGTCGTGTTTGTCGCCACCGCGATGTCGATTGTCTCGGGTGCGGTTGCAGAGCGCATGAAGCTCTGGTCGTTCTTCCTGTTCTCTGTCGTGCTGACGGGTTTCATCTATCCCGTGCAGGGCTTCTGGAAATGGGGCGGCGGCTTTCTCGATGCGGCCGGTTTTGCCGATTTCGCAGGCTCCGGCGTCGTGCATCTCTGCGGTGCAGCGGCCGCACTGGCTGGCGTGATCCTGCTGGGCGCACGCAAGGGCAAATACGGCAAGAAAGGCGAGATCAACGCCATTCCCGGCTGCAACCTGCCACTGGCAACACTCGGCACGCTGATCCTGTGGCTCGGCTGGTTCGGCTTTAACGGCGGCTCGGAACTAAAGATCAGCGACGTCGGCGAAGCCAACGCGGTTGCCAAGGTGTTCGTTAACACGAACATGGCGGCGGCCGGTGGTTTGATTGCGGCACTGATTCTGGCGCGGCTCTGGTTCGGCAAGGCGGACCTGACGATGGCATTGAACGGCGCGCTCGCCGGCCTTGTTGCCATCACGGCTGAACCGCTGGCACCGACGCCAATCGGTGCGACGCTGATCGGCGCCGCCGGTGGCCTGCTCGTCGTGCTGTCGATCGTGTCGCTGGACAAGCTGCGCCTTGATGATCCCGTCGGCGCCATCTCGGTGCACGGTGTGGTTGGTATCTGGGGCCTGCTGGCTGTGCCGATCTACAACGAGGAAGCCAGGTTGCTGATACAGCTTTACGGCATGGTGAGCATCTTCGCCTGGGTGTTCCTGACCAGCCTGCTGGTCTGGTTCCTGATTCGCCTGACCCTCGGCATCAGGGTTGACGAGCAGCAGGAGTACGAAGGCGTGGACCTGAGCGAATGCGGGCTTGAAGCCTACCCCGAGTTCAGCAGGGCAGATTAAGACCTGACCTTGAAAAGGGCCATGGATGGCCCTAACTCTGAATCGTGGCTCCCCCCGCCACGTTGAGCGGCTGCAAAGCCGACTCGTTTTGAGGCGGACCTTCGGGTCCGCCTTTTTTATGTCGCATCAGGATAGGCCGATGCTGTGATGCTGATCACGGCGATTTTGGGGCAAATGTGGTGTCATAATTGCCGGGCAACTATGGTCTGCAGCAATGTTCGCGAATTGCACTAGACTCTTTGTATTAGGGATGGAAAAAATCAGATGTCAGTACGGTTGAAGCCAGTTATCAAGCACGCAATGCGTCTTGCGATTTGCGTTGCGGTTGCCGCAACCGGCAGCGCCTATGCCAACAACATCTACAAATGGACAGATGATGCGGGCAACGTCCACTACGGTGACAAGCCGGCTGAAGACACGGACGCGAAGATCGTCGATATCAAATCCAAACCGACCGAGCGCACCCAGCTCGCGTCCATTGCAACACCGAGCAACGACCCGCGCAGACAGGCGCCGCTGGTAGCACCCGGTCCGGCTGAAACAGCGCCGGCCAAACCGGAGGGACCAACGCCTGAAGAGCTGCGCGCCCTCGCCGCTGAACGCGCGCAAAAGTGCACGAAGTACAAGGAACGCCTGCAAACTTTCGTCCAGTCACGCCGCCTGTACCGGCAGGATGAAAACGGCGAACGCGTGTACCTGAACGACGACGAAATGGCGGAAACGCGCGAGAAAACCCAGGGCAAAGTCGAAGAATACTGCACCCCCTGACACCCCGGCAGCGCGGCTTTTCACGCGCTGCACATCCCCGGCCGGCTGGCGCGCTACAATGCGCGCATCTTTGAAGAACCTCTGAGCAAAGAGGAGTAGCCGCTTGGCCAAGGCCGCCGACGCCAACACATCTGACGACGCCCAGGCCTACCTGCCGGATTTTTGCGCTGGCGGCACCATCCTGATCGTACTGCTGGTAGCGGAACTGGTCGCGATCGTGCTGACGCTCGCGGCGCAAACCGAAGCCGGTAGCTTCCTGACCGAGCTCGCGATTATTTCGCTGTACGTGCTGTGGCTCGCTCTTCTGAGCTGTGCAGTGCTGTGCCGCGCGCGGCGCTGGGTAGAGAAAACCGGCAAGACACGCGGCTTCGTCATTGCGTTTCTGTTGCTCGTTGTCCTGTGTCTGACGCTCGCAGAGATCGCCTGGCAGGTCACGCTTCGCTTCGGCGAAGCAACGGTCATTGCCGATAGCCATGGAGGATTCCTGTTTCGTACTTTTGCGATCAGCTCCATCGTGCTCGCGCTCGCCATGCGCTACCTGTACGTCAGCAGCGAATGGCGTCGCAGCATCGTGCAGGAAGCCGAGGCACGCATCAGTGCATTGCAGGCGCTGATGCGGCCGCACTTCCTGTTCAACACTATGAACACAATCGCCTCGCTGGTGCGCACCGCGCCGGAGAGTGCCGAGCGCGCCATCGAGGATCTTTCCGATTTGTTGCGCGCTAACCTGGCCTCGACCACCAACCGTGTCAGCC
>JBATFU010000213.1:0-3086 GCA_049665065.1 Woeseia sp.
GGCCATTCCAGTGCAGGGCCTTCCGGAACAGGTCATCAGCGACGCACCGCCGGTAAACTCCGTCGGACTGGTAGCCAGTGACGTGGTCGGGTTACGGCCCAGCATCGTCGTCAGCGAAGGCGATCATGTGCGCCTCGGCCAGACCTTGTTCACTTCAAAGAGTCATCCAGAAATTCGTTTCACCGCACCAGGTGCAGGTGAAGTCACTGCAATTAATCGGGGTGCGAAGCGCGCATTGCAGTCCGTCGTAATACGCTTGCAGGGCGACGAATCCGATGCATACGACGCATTTGACGCAGAAAATCTAACCAGCCTCAGCGACTCCACGATTCGTGAAATGCTGCTGGCCTCGGGCCTGTGGACCGCATTCCGGACCCGCCCTTTCAGCAAGATCCCTGATCCCGCCTCACGACCCGCGGCGATTTTTGTTACCGCTATCGACACCAACCCGCTTGCCGCCAACCCGGCTGTCATTATCGACACGGCAGTGCATAGCTTTGTTGACGGGCTGAAGGTTATTGCCGGCCTGAGCGACGGTAAAGTCTACGTCTGCACGGCACCGGGTTCAGGCATTAGCTGCCCCGCTGGCGAGCCGTTTCAACACGTGGAATTCGCAGGACCGCATCCCGCGGGGCTTGCCGGCACGCATATCCATTTTCTCGAGCCCGTCAGCGAAAAGAAAACCGTATGGCACATTGGCTACCAGGATGTCATCGCAATCGGTCGCCTGTTCACAAGCGGTCGCCTGCCGACCGAAAGAATCATCGCACTCGGAGGACCGATGGCGACGCACCCTCGCCTGTTGCGCACACGCGTCGGCGCGAGCACAAGTGAACTGCTGCGCGGTGAAACAGCACGAGGACAGCTGCGAATAATCAGCGGTTCGGTGCTGAGCGGCCATCGCGCGGCCGGACCGCTTGCATTTATCGGCCGCTATCACAATCAGATCAGCGTCATTGGCGAAGGCAGCCCACGCGAGTTTCTTGCGTGGATGAGGCCGGGTCTCAATAAATTCTCCTCGATACGTTCGTATGCCGCACACCTCGCCCATCGCTCACCGTTTCCGCTGACGTCTTCGCAGAATGGCAGCCCGCGGGCGATGGTATCGATCGGTACCTTCGAAAAGGTCATGCCGCTCGACATACTGCCGACGCCGCTCCTGAAGGCGCTGCTGGTCGAGGATACCGATCGCGCCCGCGAGCTTGGCTGCCTCGAACTGGACGAGGAAGATCTCGCGTTGTGCTCTTTTGTCTGCAATGGCAAATACGAGTACGGCCCGTTTCTGCGCATGAATCTCGACGAGATTGAGGCCAACGGCTGATGAAATCACTGCGCACGCTGCTCGACCGGATCGAACCGCTGTTCACGCGCGGCGGCCGACTCCACAAGTTTCATGCCATTTTCGAGATGGTCGATACGCTTTTCTATTCGCCACCGGATGTTACCCGCGGGTCCCCGCACGTCAGGGATGCGCTGGATTTGAAACGCGTCATGATCATCGTGGTGTTCGCTGCGACGCCTGCTGTACTTGTCGGCATGTGGAATACCGGGTTTCAGGCCAATGCCGCCATGGCATCGCTCGGCATGGAGTCCATTGCCGGCTGGCGCGGAGTAATCCTCTCGCTGATCGGTGCGGGCAATAACCCTGCCAGCCTTTACGACAATTTTGTGCACGGCATGCTCTATTTCCTGCCGATATACGCAGTCACGATGGCAGCCGGCGGTTTCTGGGAGGTGCTTTTTTCGGGCATACGCAATCACGAGGTCAACGAAGGTTTCTTCGTGACGTCGCTCTTGTATGCAGCGATTTTGCCGGCCACAACACCCCTCTGGCAGGTTGCACTCGGTATCAGCTTCGGCGTCGTCATCGGCAAGGAAGTTTTCGGTGGCACCGGCAAGAACTTTCTGAATCCGGCGCTGGTTGGTCGCGCATTCCTGTACTTTGCTTACCCGATTCAGCTATCCGGGGATTCCGTCTGGGTGCCTGTTGACGGCTACAGCGGTGCAACCGCACTCGCTATCGCCGCGCTCGACGGCGTGCCGGGAGTCATCGCGAATGGCATTACCTGGTCGCAGGCTTTTTTCGGTCAGATACAGGGATCCATTGCGGAGACGTCAGCAGCGGCGTGCCTGTTCGGCGCGGCAATGCTGATTTATACGGGCATCGCATCCTGGCGCATTATTGTTGCGACGTTTGCCGGACTCATCATTCCGGCGCTGCTGTTCAATGGCTTAGACAGCAACAATCCGATGTTTGCCATGTCGTGGTACTGGCACATTGCGCTGGGCGGTTTCGCGTTCGGTGCTGTCTTCATGGCGACGGATCCCGTGAGCGGGCCGAGCACGCTGACGGGTCACTGGGTTTTCGGCCTGCTGGTCGGGGCAATGACCTACGTCATTCGCGTGATCAATCCGGCGTTCCCCGAGGGCATCATGCTCGCGATCCTCTTTGGCAATATTTTCGCGCCGATCATCGATTATTTCGTCATTCGCAGCAACGTCAGACGACGGGTGAAACGCAGTGCCTGATTCGCGCGACAGTATCGCCAACACGTTCACGGTGGCTATCGGTATCAGCCTCGTCTGCTCGATCCTGGTATCGGCGGCTTCTGTATTGCTGAAGTCCCGACAGGAGGTCAACGAAGCCCGCTACCAACATGAAATCGTACTGCAGGTTGCCGGCTTGTATGAACCCGACACAGACATTGAAACAGTATTCGCCGGCATCGACGTGCGCCTTGTCGATCTCGAGAGCGGCGACTACGTCGATTCGCTTGATGCACGCGACTTCGACCACGTCGCTGCAAGCAAGGATCCGAAACTGAGCATCGCAATACCAGCCGACCAGGATTCGGCCGGCCTCCACCGCCGGGCAATCTATGCGCCCGTCTATCTCGTCAGGGACGGACCGCTGGTCAGCGAGATCATCTTGCCTGTGTACGGCTCCGGCCTGTGGTCAACCATGTATGGCTACGTGGCCCTCGCGGCAGACGGCACCACCGTGCGCGGCCTGCGCTTTTATCAACATGCCGAAACGCCCGGGCTTGGTGACCAGATCGATCGCGCAGACTGGCTGGACAAATGGC
>JBATFU010000214.1:0-6630 GCA_049665065.1 Woeseia sp.
CTGCTTTCGCTACCGCCGCATGCGTCATCGTGACGGGATGCGTGATCAGCGATTCAACCGAACCGAGGTTTTCGGCCAGCGTCCACAGCTCAATATTGTCCATCAGCTGTTTGCCGGCTTTCAGGCCGCCTTTGACTTCAAACCACATCATCGCGCCAAAACCACTCGCCTGTTTCTTCGCGAGCGCATGCTGCGAGAAGGATTCGAGGCCCGGGTAGGCAACCTGCTTCACTTTCGGATGCGCTTCGAGGAAGCGGGCGATCTGCATGGCATTGGCCGACTGCTGGTCCATGCGCACTGACAGCGTCTTGCATCCCTGCATTGTCAGCCATGCCACCTGCGGCGACATGATTGAGCCAGTGCTGTTCTGGATGAAGCGCATTTTCTCGTCGAGCTCTTTGGTCTTTGCGATTACCGCACCGCCGACCGTTGCGTTGTGCCCGTCGAAGTATTTTGTCGTGCTGTGCAGCGACAGGTCCGCGCCGAGATCAAGCGCACGCTGGTAGTACGGTGTCAGAAACGTGTTATCGACGACGTGGACTGCCTTTTGCGCCTTCGCGATCTCGGAAATCGCTGCGATATCCGACAACTTCATCGTCGGGTTCGCCGGCGTTTCCGTGAAAAACATCTTCGTGTTTTTGCGCACGACTTTCTTGACGCTTTCCGGATTCGCGGTGTCGGCAAATGTAAACTCTATGCCGAAGCGATTCAGCACCTGCGTGCACAGGCGATAGGTGCCGCCGTAAGCGACATCAGAAATAATCGCGTGATCGCCGGCGTTAAGGAACGCAAGCATCGTGCCATGCACAGCCGCCATGCCGGTCGAGAAGCAGGTCGTGTCGGCGCCGCCTTCCAGTTCCGTCAGTTTGTTTTCGAGTGCGCGTACCGTCGGGTTACCGGAACGCGAGTAGGAAAAGCCTTTCGCCAGGTAGCTGTCGACCGACTCCTGCACAAACGTTGTCGACTGGTAAATCGGCGTCAGAATAGAACCGGTGGTCGGGTCAGGTGTTACGCCCGCGTGAATCTGTTTACTGCGAAACCGCATTGCAATCTCCCTGCAGGAATGGCCTTGGGTGGTCTTTCAAAGGTGCGTAATCATACACATTCGCCTGCAACAGAGGTACGCGTTGCGGGCGTTCAGCGGGCGGAGGCGAGCTATGGCTTCTGGGTATTCGCGGCCTTCAGCTTCTGGCGCCGCCGGTGCGCATGCAGCAGCGGCTCGGTATAGCCGTTCGGCTGCTCGGCGCCTTTGAAAATCAGGTCGCTGGCAGCCTGGAAAGCAATGCTGCGATCGAAGTCCGGCGCCATTTGCAGGTAGGCCGGATCGTCCGCGTTCTGCGCATCAACAATTTTCGCCATCCGCTGCAGCGTTTGCGTCACCTGGTCGCGATCGCAAATGCCGTGCAGCAGCCAGTTCGCAATGTGCTGGCTGGAGATGCGCAACGTTGCACGATCTTCCATCAGGCCGACGTTGTTGATATCCGGCACTTTCGAGCAACCGACACCCTGGTCGATCCAGCGGACGACGTAGCCGAGGATGCCTTGTGCATTGTTGTCGAGTTCGGCCTGGATTTCCTCGGGGGTAAGCGTCTCGCCGTGTGCGAGCGGCGGCGTCAGGATTGCGTCGAGGCTCGCCAGCGGACGGCTCGCAAGTTCCGTTTGGCGCGCCGTCACGGAAATTGAGTGGTAGTGCATCGCGTGCAGCGTCGCGGCTGTCGGCGACGGTACCCACGCACAGTTGGCTCCCGCGCGCGGATGCGCGGCTTTCGTTTCCACCATCTGCAGCATCTCGTCAGGCTTTGGCCACATGCCTTTGCCGATTTGTGCTTTGCCCGGCAGGCCGCAACGCAAGCCGACATCGACGTTCCAGTTTTCGTAGGCCTCGATCCAGGGCTGCGCCTTGATCGCATCTTTGCGCAGCACGGGACCTGCCAGCATGCTGGTGTGTATTTCATCGCCGGTGCGGTCGAGGAAGCCCGTGTTGATGAACACGAGCCGGTCGCGAACCGCGTGTATGCACTGTGCGAGATTAATCGTTGTGCGGCGCTCTTCGTCCATCACGCCAATCTTTACCGTGTTGCGCGCCAATCCGAACATGTCTTCTACGCGGTCGAATAAGCGGTTGGCAAACGCGACCTCGCGCGAGCCATGCATTTTTGGTTTGACGATGTAGACGCTGCCCGTGCGACTGTTGCGGTGCTTGTTAGTCTCGCGCAAATCGACCAATGCGCAGGCGATCGTGACCACGGCGTCCAGTATGCCCTCGAAAACTTCGGCGCCCGTTGCGTCACGCACGGCGTCAGTCGTCATCAGGTGGCCAACATTGCGCACCAGCATCAGGCTGCGGCCTGGCAGGATCAGTTCGCTGCCGTCAGTGGCGGTGTATCGCCGGTCGGCGTGCAAATGGCGCGTGACCGTGTCATCGCCCTTGCGAAAGCTGGCAGACAAAGTGCCGTCCATCAGGCCCAGCCAGTTGCGGTAAACGCCGACCTTGTCCGCGGCGTCGACCGCCGCGACAGAATCTTCACAGTCCTGAATGGTCGTTACGGCAGACTCGAGGATAACGTCACAAACCTGCGCGGCAGATTGCTTGCCGACCGGATGTTGCGGATCAATGACGAGCTCGATGTGCAATCCGTTATTGCAGAACAGCAAGCGGCTCTCGTGTTTCTTGTTCGCGAATCCGACGAAACGATGCGGCTGTGCGAGCTCGCCTGCCGAGCCATCGGCCAGTTCGATTGCCAGACGCGCGGGCGAGTCACCCTTTACAATTTTGTAGGCAATGACATCGGCATGACTGCCCGCGGCCAGCGGCAGCGCTGCGTCAAGAAAACGGCAGGCGTACTCAATCACGGCCGCGCCACGCTGTGCGTCATAGCCTTTTTGCAACTTGCCCTTTTGCGGAATGACATCGGTGCCGTACAGCGCGTCATACAGGCTGCCCCAGCGGGCGTTCGCCGCGTTTAGCGCAAAGCGCGCATTGTTCACCGGCACAACCAGCTGCGGCCCGGCCACGCTCGCAATTTCTACGTCAACGTTTGTCGTGCCGATCTGGAACTCAGGGACAGCGGGCTCGAGATACGCAATGCGCGACAGGAACTCGCGATACGCCGCCGCATCCCAGGCTTTGCCGGCCTGTTCGCGGTGCCAGGCATCAATCTTGCGCTGCAGCTCATCGCGGATCTCGAGGAGCTCACGATTCTCCGGCGTCAGGTCACGCACGATATCCGCAAGTCCCTGCCAAAACGAGTTCGCGGCGATGCCAATGTTGGGCAACAACTCATCTTCTACGAAGGATTTGAAGCGCGGATCGATCGTGAGGTCGTGTTGCGACGTGCGTTGCGGCATGCGGTTATCTCAAATCAGGAAACAGAAGATTGGCGTCTGCACGCAGCCGTGTCGGCGCCACACTTGCGATGATAAAGAATAAGTACGGGAGAACCCAGTGTGCGAGCTCAATGCCACCACGGAAAAAACGGAGGCATGTCTTCTGTCGTCTTTCCAGAAAAATTCGCCGGGCGCTTCTCGAGAAACGCCTTGACGCCCTCTTTGCCGTCATTGACGCTCGTGTAAAACATGGCAAGTGAATCGATGCGGTGGGCATCGACAGGATGCGCGAGCTGCGGATTGCGATTCATCATGTGGCGCGTCAGTGCGACGGCGACGGGCGAGCGCTGGTCGCAATAGCTGTGAGCGAGTTCCTGCGCTCGCGCAAGCAGGGCTTCCGCAGGCAAAATTTCTTTCAGCAGGCCTGCCTGCAGGCCTTCTGCTGCAGGGAACACACGCCCGCTGTAAGTCCAGTCAAGCGCCTGCTGAATACCCACGAGGCGCGGCAGGAACCAGCTGGAACAGGCCTCCGGTACGATCCCGAGCTTGCCGAACACGAAACCGATCTTGGCAGCGTCGGCTGCGAGGCGGACATCCATCGCCAGCGTCATGGTCGCGCCGATGCCTACGGCAGCGCCATTGATCGCGGCGATCACGGGCTTGTTGCACTCGTAAATCGCCAGCGTGACGCGCCCGCCGGTATCGCGGACACCGGCGACGATGTCGGGGTCCTCCAGCCGCTCCTGCAGGTCCTGAAGGGTGGGCTGCAGTGCTTCATTCAGGCCGAATACATTGCCCGGAACGGAAAGATCCATGCCGGCACAAAAGGCCTTGCCGGCGCCGGTGACGACAATGGCACCGACGTCGTCGTCGCCGCTGGCACGCGCAAAAGCATCAACCAGTTCGTTCGCCATGGTGACGGTGAACGCGTTCAAGTGCCGGGGTCGATTCAGCGTAATCGTGAGCACGCGCTCATTGATAACCCAATCGATGGTTTCGTACTTCATCCCGCATCCCGCCCGGCAAAAGACCCGTGGCTAGCCTAGCAGACATTCAGCGGCAGCCTTGCTGCCCGGCCTCTGCCATTCGTTTCGGCGATTACTGTGATATACCATGCAGGGCAATGGCCGTGCGGAACTTCGGGCTCGCCGGCTGATAACAAGAATTTGCCGAAGCAGGGGAAGCAACATCAAGTCAGTGTCTGCCGACATGCAGGATTCGGGTGAAATAACGCGCGCGTCGCTGGTCAAGATTCTTGAGATCATGGACCGGCTGGCATCGCCGGAAGAATTGCCCGAACTGCTCCGCGAGATTATAGAGGTCGGCAAGGTCGCGATCGTTGCCGAGGCCGGCGTGCTGTGGCTGCACGATCGGCACAGCGACGAACTGGTGATGGTGGTGCCGTCCGCCGACCCGCCGCAGCGACTCCCCTTTGACGCCGGCCTCGCCGGCCGCTGCGCGACCGAGCGCCGCACGCTGAATCTGTCAGATTGCAGCGATACAGACACGCTCGACAGCTTGTCGCCTGCGCTCGTCGGCTGCGACGTCAAATCCATCCTGTCCGTGCCGATCCTGGGTCAGGATAAGCCGGTGCTTGGCGTGATGCAGTGGCTGGGTGAAAACAAGGGCCAGTTCGACCGCCACGATGAATGGATTGCCCCAGCGCTGGCAGCGCAGGCTGCCATTGCCATTCAGCACACGCGCTTCACCGACGAGCTGCTCGCCAACGCGATCCTGCATCGCGAAGTGGCCGTCGCCCGCGAAATCCAGATAAGCACCTTGCCGAAAACCATGCCGGATGTGCCCGGTTACGATGTGCACGGCCGGTTCCTGCCCACGGACCATACCGGCGGCGATCTCTACGACCTCGTCATGCTGGGCGGCAAACTGTTCATGCTGCTTGGCGACGCGACCGGCCATGGCTTCGGCCCGGCGCTCTCGGCAACGCAAATGCAGGCGATGCTGCGCGTCGCGTTTCGGCTGGGTGCCGATCTCGACAATGCCTACATGCACGTCAACAACCAGCTTACCGAAGACCTGCCGGACGACCGCTTCATAACCGCGTTCATGGGCCTGCTGGATCCGGCGACACACGAAGTCACCTATCACTCCGGCGGTCAGGGCCCGATCCTGCATTTCCGCGCAGCCAGCGGCACCTGTGAATGGCACAAGCCAACGAGTTTCCCGGTCGGCGCCATGGAAATGACGCAACCGGACGTGGCGAAGACGCTCACGCTGCTGCCGGGCGACGTACTGGCGCTGATCTCGGACGGTGTTTATGAGTATGAGAATGTTCAAGACGTGCAGTTCGGAGAAGATGGCGTAGCCGCTGTGATGCGTGAGTTTCATGCCGCGCCAATGTCCGTACTATCGAAACAGCTGGTAGACCAGACTTTCGCTTTCGGTGGTGATGCCCCGCAGAAAGATGACATCACACTGGTCCTGGCACGACGCCTGCCCTAGCGCTTTGCGGAGAAATCGAATGGAAAAAAAGTTCTCAAGAAGCCTCGGCGAACTTGCGCAGATTGTAAAATTCACTGAGCAATTCTTTGCCAGCGAAAAACTGGACCCGGCCTTGCGGCACAAGGTCGATCTCTGCGTCGAGGAGCTGTTCGTCAACATGGTGACCTACAATACGGAAACCACAAAAGACATCCTGATTGCCATGACGCCGAAGAGTGAAGGCGTTGAAGTCAGTCTGACCGACTTCGATGTCGGCCGCTTTGATCCCAGTGAGCTGCCCCCGGTCGACATCAATGCCCCCCTGGAGCACCGGGAGCCCGGCGGACTGGGTTTGTACCTCGTCATGAAAATGGCCGATTCGATTCACTACGAGTACCGGGATCGGGTGAGTCGCATTACGTTCGTGGCCAGCCTGCCTGACCGGGAGTCCGCGCATGTTTGAGATTTCACAAAAAGACGATGGCATCGTTATCGTCGCAGGCCGCCTGGACGCGGCCCAGGCCAACAACGCCCAGGAATTCCTCGATCAGGTCAGCGGCCCCTGCGCGATCGACATGGGAAGCCTCGAGTACATTTCGAGCGCCGGTCTCGGTGTCCTGCTGCGCACCCACAAGCGCCTGATGGCCGCCGGGCAGGGCCTGCAGCTCGTGAATGTTAGTAAGCATATCAATGACATATTCGCGTACTCGGGGTTCGACAAGCTGTTCGAAATCCATCCGAAATCGACGCCCGAGTAATACGGTTACCGTCGTGGAGCGTAATCGAGCCTTTTTTTCGCCTGATTTGGCAAATCGCACCAACCTTTTCGGCGCTGAACCGTAATTATGGACAAGGCAATTG
>JBATFU010000215.1:0-14771 GCA_049665065.1 Woeseia sp.
CCGATATCGACGACCTTGCCGCCGGTGACGCGGGTTGCCGCAGTTTCGTTGGCGTTCCACTCGTACGTGTAACCTGCCCAGACGCCATCCGGGTGACGCATCAGGTGCCGCGTTTCGATCAGTCTGCCGCCGACCCGGAAATTCTTGACGATGACGCTGCCGTTCGGGAACGTCCAGTCACCGTTCGCTTCGATCGTGATCGTCGTGCCTGCGGGGATGCCGATGTAACGGTCCTTGTCTGCAGCGTCCGACCAGAACGGTGCGTTAAGGTCATACGGCACGAGCCCGTCATAAACTTCAGTTACGTCGTTCGGATCAACGCAGCCGGAGTCAGCAAGATCAGTCGGCACATTGTCCAATACGCCGACGCCGGCGGGCACGATCTTGCGTACGCGCCCGGAGAAAATATCGGTAAAGTACAGTTCGCCATCCGCATCGACAGCAAACGAAACGATGCCGTAGGACGTATCGAGTAATTCTTCGTTTGTGTATCCGCCCTGACCGTCATCCTGCAACGCCCAGATGCGACCGGAGCCGTAGTCGCCAAAAACGTAACGGCCGACGAGTTCGGGGATCGCGGAGCCGCGATACACGAAGCCCCCCGTGATGGAGGTACCACCGCTGCTGTTGTGGCCGTATTCGCTGACCGGCTCAACGAAGCCGCTGCCACAGCCTGACTGGTTGTAATCGTGCGCCCCTTCCCGGCAACGCCAGCCGTAGTTGCCGCCAAGCTCGATGATGTCGACTTCTTCCCATGCATTTTGCCCGACATCACCCGCCCAAAGCTGGTCAGTCGCCGGGTCGAAGCTCCAGCGCCACGGGTTGCGCAAACCCCACGCATATATTTCGGGACAGTCATTTGCGTTCAGGCCGGGACCGCATTTCGCGTTCGGCGCGAACGGATTGTCAGCCGGAATGACATAGGGATTGGCCGGGTAGCTGACGCTCGCATCCAGCACGTCGATGCGCAGGAAGGAGCCGAGCATGTGGCGCGTGTCCTGCGCGCGATTGTTTGGATCGCCGCCACTGCCGCCATCACCGAAGCCGATATAGAGCATGCCATCCGGGCCGAAGGCAATGTCGCCGCCATCATGGTTATCGAAGTCCTGGTCGAGCTGCAGGATGACGTGCTCAACGGTGCCAGCCCCTGGAGCAGTCACACTGTCCAGCACAAACTTCGAAATCACAGAGCGCATGTTCGGGCCCGTGTGGTTGATCGTGTACGACAGGAAAATCTCGGGCGTTGTCGGGTAATCGGGATGGAATGCCATACCAAGCAAGCCGCCTTCCGAAGCCGTGCGCACAACGCCGGTCAGGTCGAGATAGGTCGTGAGCGTGTTGGCACTGGTTGCATCAAAGACGCGCAGCAGGCCGGTCTTCTCCAGCAGGAACCAGCGCGGATTGGCAACCGGCTCCAGCAGCATCTTGGTGGGCTGATTCGTACTCGGCAGGTTCGGAAAAGCGTCAATAGTGGTGATGCCCGCAGCCGGCGTCACGCGCGCCGGTGCAATACATGTCAGATTCTGTGGCTTCGTGTCGAGCCCGAATTGCACAGCTGCATCATCGTCAATGATTGTCACTGTTGCGACCGCGGTGCCAAGCGTTGCATTCATCGGGGATGACAGGCGTACGTCAAACTGTTCGTTGGACTCCACGGTCGTATCGCCAAGAATATTGATGCTGACCGACACGGACGTAGAGCCGGACGGCACCGTGATCGAGCCGCTGGCGCTTTCGTAATCTTCACCGGCAACAGCGGTGCCGTCCTGTGTGGAGTAGTTGATTGTCACCGAGCTGCCAGTGGCTGCTGACAGGGAAACGGTCAACTGCACTGCGCTGCTGCCAGTATCGCCCTCTGTAGCGGAGGAACTGGAAATGGATACGACCGGAGGTGTCGGCTGACTGGTCGATCCGCCGCCACCGCCGCTACCACCGCAGCCAGTCAATAGAATGAGCAGAGCAGTTGTCGCTACGTATCTATTGAGCATCGTTTTAGGGTCTCGATCCAATGGGGTTTCAGTTGGCAGAGTCGCTACAGTCGACAGGGCGGTGTGGAGCGTGCTGACTTTCGCAGGCCCAGGTACCTTCTGACCATTCCTGCAGCGTCAGTTCAATCTCTGCCGTCGCCTGCGCCGTGCTCTTTCAACATAATCGGGCCCATATTTTCAGGCTTTGCCGCGCCGCAGGATTCATAGAACGCGCGTATCTGCGCCATGGTCTCTTCGGCCGTACCGCTCGAGTCAACTTGCGGCCCGATACCGGCACGCTTGGTGTTGTAGTCAACGAACGTCAGGATGATCGGCACGTTGGCCGCCTTGGCGATTCGGTAAAAGCCGCTGCGCCAGTGCGGCCGCCACTTGCGGGTACCCTCGGGTGCCAGTGCGAGAAACAGCTCATCGCTTTCGTCAAACAGTTTAACGAGCTTGTCCACGTTCGCACCGCTGCGCGTTCGTTCAACCGGTATCGCGCCAAGCGCCGTCAGTAGTGTCCCGAGCGGCCACCAGAAGAGCGTGTGCTTGGCGAAGAAGCGCAGCTTGATATCAAGCGCGACCTTGCAGACGATCAGCCAGAAGCCGTCCCAGTTCGAAGTGTGCGGAGCGGCGATTAAAACCGCTTTCCTGACGGACGGAATGTCGCCGACCAGCGTCCAGCCGCGAAGTCGCAAGATAGTGAATGCGATGCGCTTCCACATCAGTAGTGGCCGTCCTTGCATCTCATGGTGCTGGTTCTTCGCATCGCAGTGAGTAAGGGCGCAGACTATATAAAATGGGTGGTCAACGTAAAGCGATTGCTGCACAACGCCTGCGACGCGCAATCAAGGCTGAATGATGCCTTCAGCCGCGAGGACGGAGCGCAAGGCATCGACTCCGGGACAAAGTCTGCTGCGGATGCCGCGCGCGCTGCCTGCGGCGATGTTCAACGGGTTGTCGTCGAGGAACAAAACGTCACTGGCGTCGTATCCGGTTTCGCTGAGTACATGCAGGAAAGCCTGTGCATCCGGTTTGATATGACCGGTCTCAAACGACAGGTAGGCGCGGCCGATGCGGCCGCCGAGATCGCGCGCAATATCCTGCTTGTGCCAGTGCAGGGCATTGGTGTTCGACAATATCGCGCATTCGATGATGGCGGGCACACTCTGTAATACCGCGTTCGTTGCTGCAGATACGCCGGCCGGCCAACTGTCGAAGCGCCGAATAAATTCCCGGGGTGAATAGGAAAGCTGCAGATCCGCGACCATGCGCTCGGCAAACTCCTCGGGTCCGATCTCACCGGTCTCATGGGCACGAACCGCGGGCGACATCAGCCACAGTTTGTTGAAGTCGTCGCGCGAACGGCCAAAGCCAAAAGTTTCGACGGGATCGTTCAAATGCAGCAAGACGCCGCCAAAGTCGAGCAGCAGCAATCGCGGCAGCGCTGCGCCGGGAGTCGCCGTCAATTGCGCACCCTCGTGTTCCACAGTGAAGCGGCAAGCAGCATCGATACCGCGGATGAACCGATCCAGAACAGGATCGCGGAATCAAAATCGTAAAGCTGCTGGCCGTCTGGTGCCTGTCCGACATCGATCAGCAGGGCGGTCACGTATTCCTGCATGGCGGCGCCGATGTAGCTGAATACGCCAACGAAGCCCATGGCCGCGCCGGTCGCGCCGCGCGGTGCAATATCAACCGCGAACAGGCCGCCGATTGCTGCCATCAGTCCGCTCAGCGTAGCGCCGTAGAGTGCGAAAGCGAGGCCAAGCATCAGCGTGTTTTGCGGGCCAAAGAAAATCAGCAGCAACGCGGCAATCTCGACGATCGCGAACAACAGGTTGGCCGGCGGCCGACGCGCGTCGAAGAACTTGTCGGAAATAAATCCGTAGGCGATGGAACCCACTATGCCGGCCATTGTGTTCACTGCCAGGAAAAATCCCGCGTCAACCAGCGAATAGCCGCGCACTTCCTGCAGGTACAGAATGCCCCAGCTGTTGATTGCGTAGCGCGTCACGTACATCAATGCGCTCGCTATCGCGACGATCCAGATTGCGCGAATGCTGAAAATGACGCGCTGCGTTTGCCAGGTGGATTGCTGCGCAGGAGGATGCTCAGGCTCGCCTTCCCATTCGCGTACCGAAGGCAGCCCCATCGTCGTCGGTGCATTGCGAAGAAAAGCGAACACCCAGGCTGCGACACCAATGCACAGGATGCCCGGGGCGATGAAACCGTAGCGCCAGCCATAGGCCGCGACGATTGCTGCAATAACGTAGAACGTCAGGCCTTCACCG
Organism: Woeseia sp.; assembly: GCA_049665065.1. Taxonomy (GTDB): domain Bacteria; phylum Pseudomonadota; class Gammaproteobacteria; order Steroidobacterales; family Woeseiaceae; genus Woeseia. Next base: position 4,262 of record JBATFU010000215.1, read on the forward strand.
ATCGAATGCGACGCATTCCAGATGCCGTAACAGCGGCCGCGTTCCTTCAGCGTAAACCAGTTCGTGATGCTCACGACTGCGGACGGGGCGGCCATGCCCTGCACGTAACCATTCAGCGCCCACAGCGCAATCGACAGCCACAAGAGTGTCGATGTGCCCATCATCAGGTTGACTAGCGCGGAGAGAAAGATCGCGCCGCCGAAAAACAGCCGGGGCGGAATGTAGTCGGCGAGAAAGCCGTTAATGAATTTGCCAGCCGCGTAACCGTAAAACAGCGCAGCACCGATCATGCCCAGTTCTTCAACCGAGAAGATGCCGTTGTCGATCAGCGGTTTCTTGACGATCGAAAGGCCCAGCCGGCAGGTATAGATGAAGCCATAACCCAGTGTGATCGCCAGCATGACGCGCACACGGTGCCGGCGAAACACGGCGTCGAGTGCTTCGGCGGAAGAACTGGCAGCGTGTGCGGGCATAGAGGCTCTCTTTATTGTTGTGCCCGCAGCTTGCCAGAAAGCCGGGCCGGCATCGAATCAGCCGGAACAGCAGGCGTCGCCTGTCAACGGATTCCAGTTGCCCGCGTTATAACCTCAACAGTCATCGAAAAACGTTGCTAGCCAAGGAGAATTAACTATGAAAAACAATATGTTAAGGAACAACGCACTAACCGCTGCCGTCTCGCTGTTAATGCTGCTTGCCGCCGGCTCGGTGTTTGCAGATCAGGGCGACCAGATCGAGGAATACCTGGATGAGCGCGGTGATCGCATCGAAGAGCGTCTCGACAACAAAGGCGATCGCATCGACGACCGGCTGGATCGCAGAGGTGACAGGATCGACGAGCGTCTGGATCGTAAAGGTGACAGGATCGACGAGCGTCTGGATCGTAAAGGTGATCGCATTGACGAACGTCTCGACAGGAAAGGTGACCGTATTAATGATCGCCTCGACAATGCGTCAGATCGGGCTGCCGCAAACGGCAACGACAAGCGCGCTGCACATCTTGATCAAAAAGGCGATCGCATTGACAACCGGCTGGACCGCAAAGGCGACCGTATCGACAACCGGCTGGATCGCAAGGGTGATCGCATCGACAACAGGCTCGACCGGAAGGGCGACAGGATCGACAACCGACTGGACCGCAAAGGTGACCGCGTGAACAACCGCCTGGACAGGAAAGGCCAGCGCATCAACCAACGCCACTAATCGCGACATCACGCTGAAACAGAGCTAAGAAAGCCAGGCCTTCACGCCTGGCTTTTTTTTGCCTGCAAATTCAGGCAAAGCCACAAGCTAAATCAGGCGAGTGCCATCTGCGGTAGCTGCCTGCCGGTCGCACCCGGCGATCCCGTCCTGCAGGGCGCGGTTCGCGACGCGTTTTTGCCGTCGTGAATAGTCGACGCCGGCAACCAGCAGTTGACGCAGCCGTGCGTCGCGCGCCCGCTTCCGCAGATTCTGGTAGGGTTCGTTTACCCCGCAACGCTCAGTCCTAACAACAAAGCGGCCAGGAGCTTTCACATGCAATCACGCCTGAAGTCCATTGATTCGCTGGTGCTGATGTTTTCGATCATCATCATCGCGCAGATACTCGTGTACATCATCCCGCAGGGCGCGTTTGATCGGCAGCCTTACCCTGAAAATCCGGATCGCTCAATGGTGGTCGCGGGCACCTATGCAAAGCTTGCCGATAACGAAGCGACAAGTATCGCGCCCTGGTATTTCCTGGAAGCGATTCCAAAAGGTTTTGCGGCAGCGCACGAGATCATTTTCCTCGTCTTTGTCGTTGGCGGCGTCATCGGAATTCTGCGTGCGACCGGCGCGATCGACGCACTGTTGCATCGTGCCGTGGCAAGGCTCGGCGGCAGCCCGTGGATCCTGATCGCCGGCTGCCTGATCATGTTCAGTCTCGGCGCTTATACGATCGGCATGGGTGAAGAGTACGTGCCACTGATCCCGATCATCGTGTCGATGTCGCTGGCGATGCGCATGGACGCCATTGTCGCGATGGGCATGGTGTGGGTGCCGTACGGCATCGGCTGGGCCTGCGCGGGCACCAATCCCTTTGGCGTAATCATCGCGCAGAACATTGCGAACGTGCCGATTACCTCCGGCTGGGCTTTTCGCCTCGTCATGATGACGGCCTTTCTTGCGATCGCTTTTCATCATATCTATCGCTACGCGATGCGCGTGCGCGCGAATCCGGAGGAAAGCCTGGTTGCGCACGTGGATTACTCGACGGGCTTTGAAGCACCGGACGATGTCGAACTGACGCCGGTGCGCATCGCGGTACTGCTCACGCTGCTGGCAACGATCATCGGGTTTGTCATCGGCGCCGCCAATTTCGGCTGGTACATCAATGAGCTGATGGCTGTGTTCATGGCCTGCGGGCTGATTGCAGCGTTTCTGGCACGTATTTCGCCCGGCGACACCAGCCGAACCTTTATTTCGAGTGCCGCGGAGATGACCGCAGCAGCACTGCTGATTGGCTTTGCACGTTCTATCGAGGTGGTGCTGTCGGATGGCCAGGTCATCGACACCGTGATTCAGTCGATCGCTGATCTGCTGGTAAACCTTGGGCCCGATGCATCCGCTGTCGGCATGCTGGTCGTGCAATCGATCTGCAACTTCTTTATCCCGTCAGGCAGCGGCCAGGCGTTTGTCACGATGCCGATCATGTCGCCGCTGGCGACTCTGACCGGCGTGCCGCAGCAAACCGCCGTACTCGCTTACCAGTTCGGCGACGGCTTCTCAAACATGCTCGTGCCAACAAGCGCGCTCGTCATGGGCGCGTTAGCGCTGGGCCGGATTCCTTACACGGCGTGGCTGCGCTTTACGTTCCCGCTGCTAATGAAACTGCTCGCGATGAGCGCGGTATTCCTGGTGATTACCGTGCATTACGGCAAAGCGCTGGGCTTCGACGTGTAGCTTTATTCTGCTGCAGGCAGGCCGCTGATCACGCGCGCATCACCCCGGTTGCGCGGGTCGGCGGCCGGCTCGAGCTTGTCACCGTTTCTCCAGATCACCTGCAGGTCACCAAATTCCCAGCGATGCGGCACGGCGTTGTAGCCCATGTCACCAAGGCTGGAGATGGTCTCGTCCGACAACGGCCGGCTCGGGCTGAAGGTAACGAGGTCAGGCGGCATCAGCTGATGGTGAAAGCGCGTTGCGCCGACAGCCTCGGCCGGCGTCATGCCGAAATCCACGATGTTTGCTATCGCCTGAAACACTGACGTAAAGATCGTTGTGCCGCCGGGCGTGCCGACGACCATTTCTACTTCGCCATTTTTCATCAGCAGCGTCGGTGACATCGACGACAGCATGCGCTTGCCCGGTTGAATTTCGTTCGCTTCAAAGCCGACAACGCCGTATGTGTTCGGCACGCCGGGCTTGACGCTGAAATCATCCATCTCGTCATTCAGCAAGAACCCTGCGCCTTCTACAACAACGCCGCTGCCGAAACCGATGTTCAGCGTGTAGGTGTTAGAAACCGCATTGCCCCATTCATCGAGAATCGAGTAGTGCGTCGTGTCGGGGGACTCTAGTCCGGGACCCGCTGCGTCCAGTGTCGATATCGCATGCGGGTTCACCTGCTGTGCACGCATTGCGATGTACTCAGGGTCGATCAGTTCCTGGATGCGGGTATCGACAAAGTCCGGATCTCCAAGATACTGCGCGCGATCAGCAAACACGCGCTTTTCCATTTCCGCAACGAGATGCACGTACTGCGGTGAATTGTGCGGCACGTCCTTAAACAGATGCGCAAGGTAGTCCTTCATTTTCAAAAGCTGGATAACCGCGAAGCCGCCCGAGCTTGGCGGTGGCGCAGAGACGATTTCGTAGCCGCGCCATTCGGCACGCAGGGGTTCGCGCCACACGGGCTCGTATTGAGCGAGGTCTTCCAGCGTGATCAAGCCGTTGCCGCGCTGCATTTCAGCAACGATAAGCTCGGCGGTCCTGCCGCGATAGAAATCGTCCGGGCCGGAGTCGGCAATCCGCTGCAGGGTGGTTGCCAGCTCGGGTTGCTTGAATGTGCTGCCGGCTTTCATGTCGCCGAAGTACTTGCTGAAGTTGGTCTTGCCGCCGAACCAGCCACCCATGGTCAGCATGCCGCCGCCCAGAGAGTCGCTGACCACAAAGCCTTCTTCGGCGAGCCGGACCGAAGGCATCACGAGATCGCGCCACGGCAGGCTGCCGTATTTCCGGTGCGCTTCCCAGAAGCCGGCGACGGTGCCCGGCACGCCCACGGCCAGGTGCCCAACCAGGCTCAGGCCCTCGATCACTTCGCCGTCTTCGTCGAGGTACATATCCCGGTCCGCGGCGAGCGGCGCTTTCTCGCGATAGTCGAGAAACACTTCTTCATCGTTGATATGAATCAGCATGAAACCGCCGCCGCCGATGTTGCCGGCTTCGGGATAGGTCACGGCCAGCGCAAAGCCGGCAGCTACCGCCGCATCAACCGCGTTGCCGCCAGCACGCAACACGTCCTCCGCCACCTGTGCGCCGTAAACGTCCGGCATCGCGACTGCAGCTGTCGACGTCGCTTTGACGGGCGCTGCGACCTCCGGCTTTTCGGCCGGCGAGCAGCCGAGCAGGAACAGGAAAGCAAGGGTTAAATACAGACGGTGCATGGCGGATCCCCCGGTTGGCAACTGACCGGCATTCTTGCACGATCACCGCGCCGCATACAGGGCCGTGACGCAAGCAAACTTGAGCGCTAGCTGCTGCGGTACCAGTTGATGCCGCTCGCGTCGGTTTGGACAGTCACCCTTTGCCTTGCGCGCAGCCAGTTCAGGTGCGCGATGGCTTCGCCCGTCGCCATGATCAGCTCGCCGCCTTTAATCGGGCGGCCGAATATTGCGGTAAACACGTCAACGACACGCTGCGGTTCACTGCAATGTTCGTTTAGCCGCTCCAGTGCCTGCAGGTGTTCATTCTGCAGTGCGTCAAGCCTCGCATGCGCGCCGCGGAACGGGCGGCCATGCGACGGCAGCACCAGCACATCTTCCGGCAGGCACGCGCGCAGCAGGTCAATGGATGCGAGCCAGTCTTCGAGCGGGTTGGCCTGTGGCTCGGTTGGCCACACGCTGACGTTTGATGAGATCGTCGGCAACAACTGGTCACCCGAGATCAGGACGTTGAGATCATGATTAAAAAAGCAGGCGTGTTCCGGCGAGTGGCCATTGCCAACAAGCACCTGCCAGTCCCTGTTGCCAATGCGATGCGATTGGCCGTGACGCAATCGCGTGTAGGCCGCCGGCATCTTTGATATGAATTTGCCGAACATGCCAAATGCTTTCTGGTAGCGATCGAGTTCGTCGTCCGAGAATCCGGCAGCGCGATAAAAATCGATCCCGGCCTGCGGCGCAGACTGTCCGGTATCGTTCATCAGCACGCGGCAATACATGAATTCTTCGCGTGTCATGAGGAACTCGGCGCCGGTTTTATCCTGCAACCAGCCGCCGTTGCCGGAATGATCCGGATGCATGTGCGTCAGAAAGATGCGGTTAACCGGTCGCCCCTGCATGACGCCCTTGAGTACCTTGTCCCAAATGGCAGTTGACTCATCGACATGCAGGCCTGAGTCCACGATGACCCACTGGTCATCGTCTTCCAGCAGCCACAGATTGATGTGCGAAAGTGCGAACGGCAGCGGCATGCGCAGCCAGTGCACGCCGCCGACTACTTCGACGGTGCTGCCGGTCTCCGGTGTTTCAGCAAATTCGTAGGCCGGCGTGTCGGCCAGCTTCGGGAGCGCCATGGATAGCCATCAGTCTGCTCGCGCTGTCAGGCAGCTTCACGCCGCGTGTCAGTAAGTTCGGACAGTCCCGTATTGAGTTGCTGGCGAACCTTGGCAACGGCCGCTTCCTTAACCGGCCCGTAACCGCGAATCTCGAGAAACAGCGATATCAGTTTCGCTGCCTGGTCCAGGTTGCTGACAGTCAAGTGCGGCAACAGCGAATCGGTCGTTGCCTCGAACTCCAGGATCAGCTGGCGCTCCATGCGCCGTTCGGCAGTCATGCCGAACAGGTCGAGGCGAGTGCCCCGCAAGCCGCGCATCTTAGCAAGCAGGCGGAAAAAGGGAATGATCCAGGCGCCGAATTCTTTTTTCAGGGGCCGGCCGCGCGCATCCCGTTTGCTGTTTAGCACCGGCGGGGCAAGGTGAAAGCGCACTCTCGCCTTGTCGCCAAAGTCCTGCCGCAGCGACTCGAGAAAGCCCGTTGCGGTGTGCAGGCGCGCGACTTCGTACTCGTCCTTGTACGCGAGCGTTTTGAAATAGGCGCGGGCCACTGCGTCCGTCAGCACCATGGCGGTGCCGCCGGCTGCTCCTTCCGCATCTCGGACGCGCTGCACAAGGGACAGGTAACGGCTGGCGAGCGCTTCGTTCTGGTAATCGACCAGAAACGCACGCCGGCGCTCGATCAGTTCGTCCAGGTTTTCGGTAACTTGCGGCCGTACAACCGGCGCCGCCAGTTCGCGCTGGACGTAAGAAGGGTCGGCAGCAGCAATGCGTCCGTAGTCGAAGGCATTCTGGTTGGTCGCAACGTCGACGCCGTTTAGTTCGATGGCGCGGCGCAGCGCTTCGAGTGAAACAGGCACAAGCCCTTTTTGCCAGGCGTAGCCGAGCATCAGAACGTTTGCATAGATGGTGTTGCCCAGCAGCGCTGCTGCCAGGCTGTTGGCGCCGACCACGGACAGGCGCTCGTCGCCTACGACCTCGCGAATGGCGCCGATGCGCTGTTCCGCATTCAGGCTGGCATCCCGGTGCCGTACAAAATCGGCGGTCGACATCTCGGTGCTGTTCAACACCACGCGCGTGTGGTCGGCGCGATAGGTTTTCGAGGCCTGCGGCGAAGAGCTGACGACCAGGTCGCAGCCGATCAAGGCATCGGCATGACGCGCATCGATGCGCACCTGGTTGAGTTGCTGCGGCGTATCGGCAATCCGGATGTAGCTGAGCACCGGTCCGAACTTCTGCGCAAAGCCCATGAAGTCGAGCACGCTCGCGCCTTTACCTTCAAGGTGCGCGGCCATCGTGATTAGCGCGCCAACCGTAATCACGCCGGTACCACCCACACCCGTCACCAGCAGGTCGTAGCTGTCGATCCTGTCCGGCAATGCTGGCAAGGGCAGGCTGTTCAGCTTGTCGTGCGGAAACTGGCTGGTCACCGGATCTTTCTTTTGCGCGGGCCGCTTGCCGCCTTCAACGGTGACGAAGCTCGGGCAGAAGCCGTTAACGCAGGAAAAGTCCTTGTTACAGGTGTTCTGGTCGATCTGCCGCTTGCGGCCGAACGGCGTTTCCTTGGGCACGACCGACAGGCAGTTCGATTCGACCGAACAATCGCCGCAGCCCTCGCAGACGAGATCGTTGATCACGGCAAACTTGTTTGGGTCTTCCAGCGTGCCGCGCTTGCGACGGCGCCGCTTTTCCGTCGCGCAGGTTTGCGCGTAGATCAGTACGGTAACGCCTGCGATGTCACGCAGCTCGCGCTGCACGGCGTCCATCTCGCGGCGGTGCGACAACGTCGTGCCTTTCGGGAAGTCCGCAAGATCAAACAATTGCGGCTCATCAGACACGAGCGCAATGCGCTGCACGCCCTCGGCGCGCACGGACTGCGCGATCGACTGCACGGTCAGCGGACCGTCGACAGGCTGCCCGCCGGTCATCGCAACCGCATCGTTATAAAGAATCTTGTAGGTAATGTTGACCTTGGCCGCGAGCGCCTGGCGAATCGCCATCGAACCGGAGTGATAAAACGTGCCGTCGCCGAGGTTCTGGAACACGTGCTTGTTGCCGGCAAAGCGTGAACGCGGAATCCAGTTGATGCCTTCGCCACCCATTTGAATGAGGCCGTTCGTGTCGCGGTCCATCCAGTTCGCCATGAAGTGGCAGCCAATACCGGCCAGCGCTTCGGAACCTTCCGGCACTTTCGTCGAGGTGTTGTGCGGGCAGCCGGAGCAGAAGTACGGGATGCGTTTCGCACCGGCGATCTGGATGACATGTTGCTCGCGATTCAGTAAGGCTCTGGCACGCTCCGCAAGATTAAGTCCGGGCATCGCGTCGTCAAGTCGCCGCGCGACGACGCCGGCGAGCTGCAGCGGTGACAGTTCACCGGTCCACGGTACAAGCCGCTTGCCGTTCTCGTCTTCCTTGCCGACCATGCGCTGCGGTTTCCGGCCGGGATAATCGTAAAAATATTCCTTGAACTGGCTTTCGATGATGCCGCGCTTTTCTTCGACGACCAGCACCTCGTGCTTGTCTTTCACAAAGTCGAGCGCAGAGTCGTGCGCCAAAGGCCAGACCATGCCGACCTTGTAAACCTCGAGACCGATGCGGCGCGCTTCTGCCCAGTCAATATCAAGCATGCGCAGCGCTTCCATCAGGTCGAGATGTCCCTTGCCGGTGGTTACGATGCCGTAACGCGCATTCGGGCTGTCCCAGACGGTGTGGTCGATCGGGTTTGCTTCGGCAAAGGCGAGCGTTGCTGCTTTCTTGTGTTCAAGGCGCTCTTCGATCTGCGGCCCGGGGAAATCGGGCCAGCGAATGTGCAGTCCGCCTTCCGGTGTAACGAAGTCGGGCGGCGTAATGAAGTCCGGATACGGCGGTAATTCGACCGACATCGCTGACTCGACAGTTTCCGAGACTGCCTTGAACCCGACCCACATGCCGGAGAAGCGCGACAGCGCGATGCCGTACAAACCGTATTCCAGGTATTCGGCAATGTTCGCCGGGTTCAGAACCGGCATAAACCATGACATGAAAGCAACGTCGGACTGGTGCGGCATCGACGACGACACGCAGCCGTGATCGTCACCGGCAACCACCAGCACACCGCCGTGCGGTGAACTGCCGTAGGCGTTGCCGTGTTTCAGCGCATCGCCGGAACGATCGACACCGGGACCCTTGCCGTACCAGATGCCGAACACGCCATCGACGGTCTTGCCGGGTTCCGCTTCTACCTGTTGCGTGCCGAGGATTGCCGTTGCCGCGAGGTCTTCGTTAACGGCAGGGAGAAAGTCGATGTTGCTCTCATCGAGATAACGTTTCGCGCGCCACAGCTCCATGTCGTAGCTGCCGAGCGGCGAACCGCGATAGCCGCTGATAAAGCCGGCCGTGTTCAGCCCGCGTGCCACGTCCAGCGTCCGCTGCATCAGCGGGATGCGCACCAGTGCCTGCGTCCCGGTCAGGAAGACCCGGCCCGACTCGCGCCGATAGCGGTCGTCCAGTTCGTAGTTGTCCAGCGGGTAGCGGTTTAGCGGGGCTCTCGTCGCCATGAATCGTCCAGTCCTCGTGCGCCAGGCTAGCCCCGTATCATCGCAGAATCCGCTTGCAAGCGGATTCCAATATCACCGATTATCCGCCCATTTGAGCAAAATCCTTGCGTATCAAGTCTATAAATCGTAAAAATATTCCAATCAAGCCGGAGATCACGAAATGAGCAAGCTCGACACCCGCGACCGCGCCATTCTCGCCGAGCTGCAGGCCGACTGCCGCGTCACGATGCAGCAGCTCGCGCAAAAGATCGGTCTATCCGCCTCCGCCTGCTGGCGGCGGGTGCGCGCGCTGGAAGAAGCCGGCGTCATCGATCGCTACGCCGCCCAGGTCAACGCCCAGAAAGCCGGCTTCATGCTGTCTTCAATGACGCTCGTTTCACTCGAGCGGCACGAGAAGAAAAACGTCGAACAGTTCGAACGCGAAATTTTGCAGCACCCCGAAGTCCTTGAATGTTTCGCCACTAGCGGCGAGGCCGACTTTCACCTGCGCGTCGTTGTCGAAGACATGGATGCCTATAACCGGTTTCTCGATGACTTTATTTTCAAACTGCCCGGCGTTTCGCAGGTGCGGTCGAACATTGTCCTGAAGCAGATCAAGGCGGATACGGCTTTGCCGTTTCGGCGCTGAAATTTGGGATCGTGGAACGCGACTTCCTGCGTTCGTGCTCAAAGGGCCTGCACGCCGGGGTACCTCAGTCGCTCAAACACCGGCCTGCGGCCGAACTCGCTTGGTGAGGCACCCCGACGCACAGGCCCTTTGGTCGAGAACTGAATCGCTGCGAATTATTACAGCTTGCTCGCATTCGAATCGCCGATTCGTAGTTGCGCTTGGAACGCTTTCTGCCATCAGTGAAATTCTCAGTCGGATTCCCCTGGCCCGTTTGTTTGAAAGTTTTGGGTCGTTCAAGGGCCGATCGAATATCTGTGGTTATCGAATCGCGCTCTCGGCGAGCCCGAAGACTGGCGCGAAGCTGGAATGTGCTTATGCCAGCGGAGTTTGTACAACGCGTCGCACTACAAGGTTACCGCGGAGGCCACGTGCAGCGGGATGTCTCACCAAGCGAGTTTCGGCCGCAGGCCGATGTCTGAGCGACTGAGACATCCCGCTGTGCGTGGCCGGTGTCAAAGGTTGCGTCACCAAATCATCGACTTTGCACTAAACAAAAATTGGTCTGCGTTGAGCGTGCGTCGATCAGGAATTTACCTTGTTCCATTCTTCCTGCGTCGCAACCATCGTCAACAC
>JBATFU010000216.1:0-4123 GCA_049665065.1 Woeseia sp.
GCTCAGACTTCACCCGCGCGACTTTGCCGGCCGCTTCGAAGGCACCGCAATCATGGTTCTTCTCGAACGCGGCAATGAGAACGACGCCGCAGTATGGGGCAAGCAACTCGTTGACCATATGCACGATGCAGTATTTACGATCGGCGACCAGGCAATCAATCTGACCTGTACAGTCGGCGTCTGCGCTGCGACCGGAGTTTTTTCAACCCTCGAAGAACTTGTAGCGGCAACCATGGAGTCACTGCATTTAGGCCGTGAACACGGCGGCAACATGGTGCACGTGAATGAGTCTGACGATTCAGACTCGCGGCTGCGGCGCTTCGATGAAATCTGGGTCAAGCATATTCGCGCAGCTCTGATGGAGGATCGCTTCCGGCTCGCGCAGCTACCGATTGCCGGATTACGCAGCGAAGCGAACGGTATGTATGACATGCTGGTGCGGATGCTCGACGAACAGGGTCAATCGGTTCTACCGTCAGAATTTCTGCCTGCTGCCGAACGCAATAACCTGATGAAGACGATTGACCGCTGGATTTTGACTTCGGCGATGGACTTCTGCATTGACGAGAGCGCGGAACTCGTGTTTGTAAGACTGTCGCGCCAATCGCTGCAGGACAGCTCCCTCGTCAACTGGGTGCAACAGGAGCTTAACAAACGACAAATGCCTGCACGCCGACTGTGCGTGCAGGCTGCCGAACGCGACGCCGCCGTCCATATCAAGAACACGCGCGTGCTTGCCGAAGGCTTTCGCAAAATGGGTGTGCCGTTTGCAATCAGCCACTACGGCGTAGACAAAACGCGCGTCCAGATTCTGGACATACTGAAACCGAATTACATCAAGATTGACGGCGAGCTAATGCACTCGTTGATCGCTGACACTGAAATGCAAGGCAACGTGCGCGCCCTGACGGAAGCCTGCGAAAAACGCGGCATTCTGACCATTGCAGAGCGGGTTGAAAATGCCAATGAAATGGCCGTGCTGTTCCAGCTTGGCGTCAACTATATGCAGGGCCATTACGTGCACGAACCCGAGGTAGTGCTGGCAGAAGCACCCAGGGTAGCGGCGAGCAGCCTGGATGCCATCGTTAACAGCTGATGCGCGGTTGCCGCGAGGCAGCAGAATGAGCGCGTTCGCATATTGTGAACGGCATCACAAATTCTGGACATAATCCGGGTAATGCTGCTGCTTCGTCGGAAAAAGTTGACCCGGTCGATGTTTCGGGAGCCACGAAGCCATTAGGCTACGTTGAAATTAAGTAAGATTGTTTTCGCCATGCGGGGCCGGCACAAAGTCCGGCACACAAGCACAGGGTCGGAGTCGCCAAGTGAACGATGCTATGAAACGCAAAAAATCGCAGCCAATGTCGCCTGCCAATCCCACGCTTCTCGCAGCGAGTGGTGCCTGCATACTGATGGCGAATCCGGCAGCAGCTGTTGAGCTGGCAGAAATCCAGGTGCAGTCCGCTCTCGGGCAACCGCTGCGCGCCAGTGTTGCCTTCGCCCTCGCGCCGCATGAACAACTTAACGACGAATGCGTGTACCTGAATGCGGCGGCAAACGGCCAGGGCCTCCCGGTCGTCAGCCGTGCCTCTGCAACGGTCAGCGGCCAGAACATCCTGCTGCGCGGCGACATTCCGCTGCGCGAACCCATGATGACCCTGCAGCTTGCTGTCAATTGCGCGTACACGGCGAAAGTGAGCCGCGAATACCTGCTGCTGTTGAGCCCCGCAAGTGCAACAGAAAATGTGAGCGCGGCGACCAGCGCACCGCAGGCAACAGCTGAAAGCGCGGTACGCTCGGCGCCGGCGGCCGATCAACGTCGTCCCGTGAATACCTACACTGCGCCTGCCCGCACGACACCCGCCAGCGCGCGCGCGGCGGAGCCGGTAGCTGCCGGCAGCGAGTACCGGGTACGTGTGGGTGACACGTTATCTGAAATTGCGTCAAGAATTCCGGAACGCAAGGTTGGCCTCTGGAATGCGGTCGATCGCATTTTCGACGCGAATCCAGGCGCGTTCATTGACAATGACATCAATCGGCTCATCGCCGGCACTACGCTGCAAATTCCGAGCTCCGTTACAAGCGGTAGCCGCGCTGTTTCGGCAGCCGTTCCGCAAAGAACGCCAGCCGTAAGCCGCACTCCGAATACGCGCGCTTACAACGGCGTGGCGGAGAGCCAGGCCCCGGCCCCGGTCGTTGACACGACGCCAGCTCCGCAGACAGCCGCTGCTGAACCTGCAACGCCGGCAGTTGTGCCCGTCGCGCAATCGCCGCAGGCCGTGGAACCGGCCGCCACACAGAATCCCGACGTCGAAGCGACGCCGGACAACGCTGCCGCAGCGAGCGCAGTTGATATTGCAGTTGAAAGCAGCGCCGCGACGCAGGAACCGTTTGTCGCAACCCCTGCACCTGCGCCGCAGGCAACGGTCAGCATTCCTGACACCCGCATCGAGCAGCAGCAACCCGTGCCGGTTGTCGCTGCCGACAACGAGACCGGCGCGTCGTCCTGGCTGGTATGGCTTGGCGGCACCGGCATTGTCATCTTCCTGGCGCTGCTGCTATTCGGTCGTCGCCTGCGGGAAAAATTTGAGGATGCACAGTATCCTGACGCCGACCTCGATGAAACGCAGGTCAGCAATATCAGTCACGTGACGCCGGCTGCGCTCACCGAGACCATTGGACGCGCCAATGCATTGCAGGTTAGCGAGGACCTCAGCAATAACGCTGTGTTCGATACCGGTGATGACCTTGACGTCGCGCTGGACTACAGCTTTGCGTCTTCAGGCGATCACAGCAAGGATCTGGACTTTATCGTTGAAGGTGATGAGCCGGACAACAAAGAATTACCGACCCGCGTCATGCCCGGTGCTGCCGAAGCTGCCGCGACAGACGACGACTACGACATGTCAATGGTCCTCGACGTAACGAAGCAGGATTTCCAGTCACCGCGTATGGCAGTGGATCTGCAGGCCACGGCAACTAACCTTGAGCAAAGTGCCAAACTGAAAACCCGCGCACGCGATTTGACCACAGAGTTTGACTACAGGATCCTCGAGCAGGATTACGAAGATGAGTTGACCGCAACGCAGGCGTTGAGTCGCGAAGTTGAAATAGCCGCACGTGACCTGCAGAAGCGTCTTGGCGATGCCGGGTCCGACACTGCTGAAACGTCAATGGCACAGGACATTGAAGCAACGGCAGAAATTACCGCGGAAATGCCCTACCGCGCTCTCGGCCAGGACTCCGAAGACACCGAAGAAACGCTGAGCCTGACGCCGAGCGAGGAAACGGACCTGACCGAAGCGCTGGCCGCCAGCATGGACGAGCTGGATTTCGACATCGATGACGATGACGAGACGGCCGTGCTAAACCTTGATGACACCGCCGCCAAACAGCGCCGCAGCAAAGCGGGCTAACTCGCGCTAGCTGGCCTCGAGCCGCTCCACTTTACGCCAGCCCTGCGGCAGCAAACTGCCGCGCAGGGCGCGCTCGCCGTAGTAATTATCTACGTCATCCCATTTCAAAGTCATCGTCCGATTCGCCGTGTGAATCTGCAGGTTACCCTGCTCCGGCACGATCGCGGCTGCCACCAGTTTTTCTTCACCCGCCTGGTATTTCTTGCCGGGAATATTCAGAAGCTTGTTGCCCTTGCCTTTTGCCAGCTCTGGCAAATCGTCCATCTCGAACATCAGCAAACGGCCAATAGACGATACCGCGGCTATGACGCACTCCGCGTCAGCCGGTACCGGTGCCGGCACCACTGCCCGTCCGCCAGCGGGCACCCGCAGCACTGCCTTGCCGGCCTTGTTGCGGGTGACGAGGTCCTCGAGCTTCGCAATGAATCCATAGCCAGCATCGCTGGCCAGCAGCCATTTTGAATCAGGGTCGCCGATCATGGCGCCGCAGAACTCTGCACCGATCGGTGGATTGTAGCGGCCTGACAAAGGTTCGCCCTGCCCGCGCGCACTTGGCAAGGTGTGCGCGCTCACGCTGTAGACGCGACCGGTGCTGTCGATGAACATCGCGAGCTGATTGCTGCGGCCGCGAGCTGCGGCGAGAAAACCATCGCCCGACTTGTAGTTGAGCGAGAACGGATCAATGTCGTGGCCCTTTGCTGCCCGCG
>JBATFU010000217.1:0-48422 GCA_049665065.1 Woeseia sp.
CTGGATCGTTATTGAACTGCGCGATGCGTTGCCGCGCGAAACGGTAATGCGCCCGCCACGCCACATCGATCTCGCTGTCGGCCCGCGGTGCGAGCCAGGCATCGAGGCCGGCAACGGCATCGGCCGCGAGCGCGCGGACCTGCGGCGCGGCATCGTCATTGGCAGCCAGTTGCAGCAGCCTCGTCAGTGTAAGCGCATTCACGGAACGGCGGATCTCGGCGAGCTGACCGTCGTTGCGCGCAGCAAGCCAGCTTGCCGAGAGCAGCGAATTAAGCAGCTCATCGAAGCCCGGACTGCGCGAGTTCAAGGCGTGATTCGTCACGAGGCGCGCAGCACGCGACGGCTCAAGCAAGGCCTGCAGCGTCAGTGCAGCAGCGCTGGTCGCCGGCCCGAGTGGATCGAAGCCGGGCCCGGTATAACCCGGGAACGTCTCGCGCGACTTCGGGTAGCCCGGCGGCCGCGGCGGCAGGTCATCCAGCAAGACCTGCGGCAATGCCAGGCGTGCCGGGTCCAGCGTCAGGAGCAGGGCGTTGATCGCTGCGCGCTGTCGCGCCGGGCTGACAGGCTGCGATGGCGACTGGCCATCGCCGCGCAATGCATAAGTGAATGTGTTGCCGCCGATCAGTTTCGCCACCGCGTGCAGCTGGTAGCGGTGCAGCAGGTAAATCGGCACCAGCGCCTCTTCGATCGTCGCAAGCGGCCGGCCTTCCCGGATGTTCGCTTCGCCAAACCGGCTCAGCGCAATTTCGCGCACCCGCAGCAGGTGGGAAAGCTCGGCAATGGCATCGGCACCGTTGTCCCACAGGTTGCCGTCTGGCTGCGCGGAACCGACGGAGCGCGAGTCTTCATCCGCAACGTATTTCAGGGTCGCCAGCGTTTCTTCGAGAATCGCTGCGCGCGCCGCGCTTGCATCCACGTCATCCGGAAAATCCTGGTAGCCGTACAGAATGACGCGGCGATCCCAGGCGCCCATGCCGACGCCGTAGGCATCGCTCAGGTCCAGGTTGCCGTTCGCGTCGATGCGAATGAGCGGGAACGGATAATCCATTACCGATGCGCGGTCCTGCGTGCTTGCCGCAAAATTGTGCTCAATGCCGATCGTGTGACCGACCTCGTGTGCGGCGAGCTGCCGAATGCGCGCCAACGCCATGGTCAGCATTGCGTCGCTCTGCTCTTCGTTGTTGTACGGCGCAAGCAGGCCTTCGGCGATCAGGTAATCCTGGCGCACGCGCAGCGAGCCGAGCGTCACATGCCCTTTCATGATCTCGCCGGTACGCGGGTCTACGACCGAGCTGCCGTAGGACCAGCCGCGCGTGGAGCGATGCACCCACTGGATGACGTTGTAGCGCACGTCCATCGGGTCGGCGTCTGCCGGCAGCAGCTCAACCCGAAACGCGTTTTGGTAACCGGCGGCTTCGAACGCCTCGTTCCACCAGGACGCGCCGTCCATAAGTGCAGAGCGCACTGGCTCCGGCGCGCCGCGATCGAGGTAGTAGATGATGGGTTCGACGGCTTCGCTGACTTTTGCTGCCGGGTCTTTCTTCTGCAGGCGATGGCGACGTGCGTAGCGCACGATGAGGTCCTCGCCTATCGGGGTTGCGTAGTCATAAAAACCGGTCGCCTCGTAAGACAGCCCGATCAGCCCGGCGCGCGGATCGTAAGGCAACGGTTCGTAGTTGTCGTCGGGCAGGCGAATCAGCGAGTGATGCAGGTGCACGGTAATGCTCGACGCATCGGGTGTGACAGTACTTAAGATGCGTCCGCCCGGCTTGCCGCCGTAGGTGACGATCGCCTCGATCTCGCTGTTGTCCGGAAACGCCCGGGTACGCGGTGCATAAATTGCTGAGCGCTGGGTATCAACCGCGTAGTCGCCCTCGCCCGAATCGCTGAGCTGGCGCGCGAGACCGTGCGAGTCGCGCAGGAAAAAATCGGTAGCATCAATAACTACGTCATCGCCAGCCATGCCGGCAATGTCGAAGCCCCACAATACCGATTGCGCAAACGATGACTCGACGGCGACCTGCTCATCGAGGTTGTCGCTGCTGGCGCGGTACGCGGTGTTATCCGCAATCAGCAGGATGCGATTGCCGTGTTTCTGGAATTCAACGATATGCGCTGCGCCGAGCTGACCGCGATCGAGACCGAGATCGTTTGAGCCCACGCCGCGCGCCATCGACGCCTGGTACAGGAACGGGGTATCGAGCTCCGCAATGCGCAGGTACAAACGGCCGCCTGTGTCGTCACGGTACAGGTCGATAAAGCCGTCGAGCCGCTCGAAGCTGGCGAGTTTCTCCTTGAATGATGGGTTGCTGGCGGTATCGGCAGATTGTCCGCAGCCCGCCAGCAGCAAAGCCGCCAGTGCAAAAAAAAGACGCATGGTTCCCCCCGGATCCGGTTCTTATGGTGCCGCTACTTCCTCAAGCGATTCCGCGAACGCGTGCAAAAAGGTATCGGCGTTGTTGCGGGAGAATACCATCGGTGGCCGCAGCTTCAGCACATTTGCATGCGGCCCGATCGTGTTGGTCAGCACACCGCGCTGTTTCAGGCCATTGACGAGCTTCCTCGCGAGGTTTGCATCAGGCGCACGCGTTGCTCCATCTGCAACCAGATCGATTGCGAGGAACAGGCCGTGCCCGCGTATCTCGCCGATGGCTTCGTACTGTCCGGCAAGTGCCTCGAGTGCAGTGCGAAGGTATTGCCCCGTTTCCAGCGCATTGCTTTGCAGCCCCTCTTTTTCGAGAACGTCGAGAACGGCCAGGCCCGCTGCCGCCGACACCGGGTTACCGCCGAAGGTATTGAAGTAGCCGGTGCGCTTCGCAAACTCTTCGAGCAGTTCGCGGCGCGCGACGGTAGCGGCCAGCGGATGGCCGTTGCCCATCGGTTTGCCCATCGTCACGATATCGGGCACGACACCATCTGCTTCGAAGCCCCAGAAATGCCGGCCGGTCCGGCCGAAGCCAGGCTGTACTTCATCAGCAATGAATAGCGCCCCCGCCGCCCTGGCGCGCGCTGCGGCGTGCCGCAGGTAGCCGGCCGGGGGTGCCACGACGGCGGCGGACGAAGAAATCGTGTCGACAACGAAAGCGGCCGGTTTGATGCCGCGACTCGCCAGCAATGCGACGGCCTCATCGATGTGCGCTGCGTATTTCGCGGCCGCATCGGCGTCGCGATACAGGCCGCGGTAAGCGTCGGGGAAAGGCACGGTCACAACGTAATCCGGCCGCCGCTCGGGCGGCGTGTCTTCGGTCGAAATATCCGCGATCAACTGCGAATTACCGTGGTACGCAAATTCAGTGACGATGATGCCGCGCGCGCCGGTGACTTCGCGCGCTATACGCAGCGCCAGTTCGTTCGCTTCGGTACCGGTGCAGCTGAACATCGCCGTATCGAGATCGTTGGGCAACAGCGCGAGCAGGCGCTCCGCGTAGTCGAGCACTTTGCTGTGCAGGTAGCGCGTGTGCGTATTCAGCGCCGCGGCCTGCTTACAGATCGCCTCCACCACTTCCGGGCGGCAATGGCCGACGTGCGGCACATTGTTGTACATGTCGAGATAACGCTGCCCGTCCGCGGCAGTCAGCCAGACGCCTGCACCGCGCACAATGTGCAAGGGCTCATCGTAAAACAGCCGATAGGCGGGCCCGAGCAGACGTTGCCGGCGTTCCAGCAGCGCAGCGTCAGCAGAAGTGTTCGAGGTCATGTCCTGTGCCAGCAGCCGCTCGCGGGCCTTGCCGCGCGTCAGGCGGCGCCGAGGCGTCTGCCGTGAATGCGCCCGGCGACAATGCCGGTGACCAGCAGGAACAGCGCCATACCGAACAGGAATTCAGGATAGCTGCGGGTGATGCCGCAGTAGTACGTCGCGACAAAATTGAAACCCTGGAATGCGTTCAGGAACTTGCTGTCGCGGCGGCGAATTTTCGGAAAGCGGATGGTCGAAATCATGCCAAGCGCCAGCACAAACATCAGTACTGGCAGGTAAGCATGCAGCGGCAGCGCATCGGCAACCCCGTCGTGACGCGCCAGCAGAATAACCGCCGTTGCGATGATCCCGCCACCGCAGGCCGTGATCGGGATACCGGCAAACCAGCCGTCACTCGTTTGTTGTGACGCAAGATTGAAGCGCGCCAGACGCAAGGCACCGGCCAGTACGAATGCGCCGACGGAGACCAGCAGTACGGTAAACGCGCCCGTCCCCATCTCGACACCGCCGAGATCTAGCCCCGTGTGAAACACCAGCATGCCGGGCGCTACGCCGAACGAAATGAGGTCGGCCATTGAATCGAATTCCGCGCCGAACGTGGACGTTGCCTTGAGCAGTCGCGCCGCAAGGCCGTCCAGCACATCAAGCAGGCCGCACCACACGATCATCCAGCCGGCGAGTTCGAGATGGCCCAGCTGGCTCGAAACGACAGAGCCAAGCCCCAGCAACAGGCTGGCGGCAGTAAAACTGTTGGGAATGGTGTATCGCAGAATGCTCAATGCAGTTTTTGCCCCTGTCCTCGTCCGGCGGTCATTCTGCATGGGCGTGACGCCCATGACCAGCCCGGTTGCCTAGCGGCGGCCGCGACGGCCCGTGGTAATGCCGAGTGGCCCGCGCTTTAGTGCCACCTGCATCGTAACGCCATCCCTGACGATCTCGGCCGCAACGGTTTCTCCGGCCACGCCCGCCTGCATTGCGCGATTGAGGTCGGACATGTTGTAAACGCGGGTGCCGCCGTAGCTCAGGATTTCGTCACCGGGCTGGATACCGACTCTCTGCGCCGGCGAGGTATCAAGGACGCTGCCGACCACGACAGAGGTTGAACGGCCTGTTCCTTCCAGGTAGCGCTCGTACTCAGACGGGCCGAGCTCGTTACGAAACGCTTCCATTTCGGCTTGCCGCAGTGAGCCCAGGTTTTCCTCATCGCCATTGCGCTCGGCTTCGTAGCGCGCTTCGATCAGGGACATGCGCAGTGCTGACTCGCGTTGATACAGATATTCAGCACGTTCCGGCGAAAAACCGGCGTCGATGAGGCGCTGCACCCGGTATTCGGCTGAATTGCGATTGGCAAAGCGCTCGCGAGACGCATTCGGGCCTTCTGATACCGTGACAGATTGTGCTGTTTCGGTGGAACGGTCCGATCTCCTTGAGGCTGCCTTGTCGTCGCGCAGCGATTCGATTTCCTCGGTGAGGTAGAAAAGCTCTTCCTGCAAAACCTGGCGCGCCTGGCGCTCTTCGCCCAGTGCGTTCTCAAGTTTTTCAAGACGCTGCAGCAGCGGTTGCGATGCAGCGATGCGGCCCGGCAATTGCGACAGGGAAGGCGCGGTAGCGGCAGGCGCCAGCCAGCGCGCCGCCGCGAAACCGCCAGCCAGGCATATCGCTACGATCGCTATAGTTTTACTCATAGGTAGAAAATTCATCAAAAGGGCCTGCCATTCTTTGAGGCCGGCCGTGCCGGCGGGTTCCCGTTAACTGGCGTTGCGGAACGTTACCCGAGGCCGGAATTTTAGCCAATGCGCAAGGCGGGCAAATAAGCCAGCTTAGTCCACAGGCACAATTTTTTGCGCCTATACTGGTGACAGGATAAAAACTTATGAAACAATCGCGTCTAGGCACACGCCCTGCAATTGTTTCTATGCAGGGCAGTGGAGATACGTCATGAAGTTAGCCGTGCTACGACAACACCGTACATCCCTCTGCATCGGTTTGTTGATCATCTTTGCTGGCAACCTTGTACGCGCACAGGGCATTCCCCAGCAAAACGTCAATGCTATCGGGCCGACGCCGGTCAACTGGTTGCTAGCGGGCAATGCTCGCAAGCAACAAAACGAGCCGGAATGCGCGGTATCGCCCGGTAATCCGAACTGGCTGTTCTGCGGATACAACGACTATCGCGCGGTCGATTTTGCAGCGGTCGGTGACGCATTTCCCGGCGTAAGCATGTCGCGAGACGGCGGTCGATCCTGGATAAGTGGCCTGCACCCGGGTCATCTGGCCGACACGCCGAGCCTGGGGCAACAGTTTGGTGCCGACGCTAACATTTCCGCTGTACCGAATTTTCTGCTGTATAACTTTATCGCAGGCTGGCGTAATGACGAGCAGCCCGGCGGTGTGTTTGTCTCGCGCTGGTACGAGCACAATCGAGAAAGCGGCCCGCCCTGGGAGCCGCTCGATATCATCACGATCGACACCGGTACTGCCGGCCGTTTTCTCGACAAGCCGGCGTTTGCAACCTCGCTCGCCAATACGGCGGACGGTCTACCCGACGTCGTGGTGCCGATTCCGCAATACAACGACCCGCGCAACCCAGCGAACGTCGTGCCGGCCTACGATTTATCGATCCCGGCCGGCCGTACGCACCTGGTGTACTCGGTATTTGTCGGCAATGACAACAATGACGGCACCAAAATTATGTATCGCGCGTCGGACGACTGGGGCCAGACCTGGCCGATCTCGCAAAAACTTTCCGAAAGCTCGGAAATCAATCAGGGCGCGAGCATCGCGACGCGCAACTTTGGCAAGCAAATACTGGTCGTCTGGAGACGTTTTTCAGATAACAACGAATCCAGCGCCATCATGATGGCTTTCAACAATGGCAACAAATGGACGAAGCCCGAGGTAATTGCCGAATTCTGCGCATTCGACCAGACGACCGGCTCGGCTAGGTTTCGGACCAACGCGCTACCGGTCGTCACCTCGGATGGCAATGATTTCTACGTTTTTTATGCGGACCGCGGACCCGGCGGGCTTACCTGCTTTCATCCCGACGGCACGCCGCGACAAAGCACCGTTACGATCGAAGATGACTTTGCCGGCCTTAAAGACGGCCAGGTACCGATGGCCTTTAATTACGCGCGGATCATGATGGTGCGATCATCCGGCAACAACAAGTTGCAATGGAGCAATCCCGTCGCGGTGGATCCGCAGGAAAGCAGCCCCGGCGTCCGTCGCCGCGGCCACCAGTTCATGCCTGCTGTCGCAACAGCAGGCGGCATCAGCACGGTATCGTGGTTCGATAGCCGCCGCGACAAGCTCAATTTGCGGCAACCACCCGTGCCGGGCGCGTTCGTCGAGGATTACGTGCTGCACGTTGACGGCACGAGCGGCTCCCTGATTCCGGCCAGCACTTTTGAGCAGGTACCGCCACCCGCCACCCTGCCGCCAACCAGTGACAACTATCCGTTCCGCCGCACGCTGGATGTGTACGGCGCACAAATCATCGATGGCGTGCCACGAATCTACCTTGTCGACGCCGACGATTACGTGGCCGCAGCCGGCGGCCAGTCGCAGACATCAGTGCGCATTTCGCGCTTTGCCGTTGGCAAAAATCCCGTCACGAACCAGATCGAGCAGCTCGAATTCAACTATCCCAACGGTCGCTTGTTCCGCAAGGGAAAGGCACCGTTCATCGGCGACTACAACTCTGTGTTTGCCGCCGAGTACCGCGAGGAAAACGGCAGTTGGTTACCAAATCATGCTGCCGCCGCGGCCGCCATTAACGAGCCGACATTTCACGTGGCATGGACGA
This sequence comes from Woeseia sp., assembly GCA_049665065.1. Classification (GTDB taxonomy): domain Bacteria; phylum Pseudomonadota; class Gammaproteobacteria; order Steroidobacterales; family Woeseiaceae; genus Woeseia. The sequence goes on from JBATFU010000217.1 coordinate 7,506, forward strand.
GCAATCGCAATGTGCGCGGCCCCGTTTATTACAACGGCTGTGACGTATGGGATGAGTCGCTTGGAATGTGGGTCTCACCACCCGGCTGTGCCAGCAACTACGGCGCGCCAAACGTGCCGACAATGATGCCGCTGGAGGGCGAAGACGGCGAGGATTCGATTGGCACCTGCTCGCCGGCTACGCCAAACGCATTGACCCGCAATCAGAATATTTTTGTGGCTGCGCTGCGGCCGGAACTCTCGTTGTCAGTGGTCTCCGCAGTAAAGTCCGCAGACGGCAATCTGCGCGCCTATGTACTGCAACTGACGAACGCATCACCCGCGACACGCACCGCAACGTTGTCCGTTCCGGCAGAGAATCCCGCGCGAGCAAGTTTCAAAAGCGATGACACGTCCGTTAATAGCATCCCGGTAGTACTTCCGGGGCGCTCGTCGGTGGTCAGAACAATCTTCAGCTTTGTCAATGCGAACTCAGACCCAACGGACGACATCATCATCACCCTCGAAGATCCCCCCGCCGTTGCGCGAGCGGCACTTGAGTTCGAAAGTGCAACACCATTCGAAAATGTGTTCACGGACGATGCGGGCAACCCGATACCCGTGGGGCAACAGGAAGTTTTCGACATCCTGCTGGACAAGGATCGCATCATCTCTACGCAGAGTCTCGATCTCGAGAATCTCGATCTGGAAAACACGGTAGAACTGCTCGATCTGGAGAACCTGGATCTCGAGAACCTCGACCTGGAAAACCGCGTTATTTACTTCCAGGACTTGCAAAACCTCGATCTGGAGAACCTTGATCTCGAAAACCTTCTCTACCAGCAGAACAATGTGGAGATTCTCGACCTCGAAAATCTCGATCTCGAGAACCGCTTGCTGTTCCTCGACCTTGAGAATCTGGACCTCGAAAACCTCGACCTTGGGAATCTTGACCTCGAAAATCTCGATCTCGAAAACTTCACGATTTTTGCGTCCGACGTAGAAAACCTCGACCTCGAGAATCTTGATCTTGAAAACCTCGATCTCGAGAACACAGCGGAATACACCGAAGTCAGCTGGCAATTGAAGACCGAAACCAATACGACCACTGGCATTGACGTCAAGCCGATATTCACGGAAACGTTGCAACAGGCGCTCGCCAACAAGGCAGTCCAGATTTTTGTTACGAGTGCCTACGAGACGAGCACAGTCACCTTGAATGAAACGGCCAGTGACTTTTGTGCGCCGAAGGTTGTTGTAAGCAATCAGGTTCTTTACAACTCCGTGTTACCACCAGGCAGTCTGAACAGCTCTGCCGCAAATCCCGATCCATTGCTTGATCCCTCTGCTCCGAGCTTTTTGCTGGAACCGGACCAGTCGGCAGTGGTAACGCTGCGCTTCTATCACGACGGCGACCTCGATGAGGATTTCATAAACAATAATCTTGGCGTTGCCATGTATTCGCAGGGCGATTCTGTTGACTGCGACGTCGAGGCGCAAACCGGCGACTCCACCATCATTGAAGCCTGCGAGATCGACAATCCGGACACCACTCCTCCTGTTTTGGACGGAATAGATCCGCCAGTCTTCGTACCCACCGAGCCGTTTGTGCTGGCCGCGAACGCCAACACTTTCCAGGTCAGCTGGGGCCCTGTGACCGCAACGGACAACGTGGATACTGATATCGTCGTCGAGTGCACGCCGGGCGTACTGGATAGCGCGCTACCGCCGTATACCTTTGTCCATGACTTTATGGTGGGCGACACAACCGTGACCTGCAGCGCCAGCGACACTGCCGGCAATGAAGTAGAGGGTACGTTCGTGGTCAGCGTTGCGGATGAAACGGCGCCGGTGATTACCCTTATCGGGGACAATCCCCAGACTGTTATCGGCGGTATGCCTTACGAGGAACTTGGCGCGACCGCCATTGACAACGTCGACGGCGATATTTCGAGCGGCATCATCATCGATGCCAGTGCCGTCGATACAGACGTGCCTGGCTCCTACTCTGTCAGCTATGCATCGACCGATTCATCCGGCAATTCGGCAACTGAGTACCGCACGGTTATCGTTACTGACACCACGGCACCGGTGATCACGGTTAATGACGATCCGTTCGTTGTTGGCGCTGCCGGCACTTCTGCCAGCGTCGATTACCTCAGCAATGTCAGCGCTACCGATAATGTCGACGGTGACGTTCCTGTTACCTGCACGGTAGACAATCAAACGGAACCGAATCCGGTGACCTTGCCGCTCGGCAGCGCCACCATAGATTGCAGCGCGAGCGACGCGGCGGGTAACACGGCCACCGCGCAGTTCACCGTCAATGTCGTTTTCGCCTACGCGTTTGAACTGGATCGGTTGAAGGGCAACATCAAGGCGGGCAGCGTGGTGCCGCTCGATTGGCGCTACCGGGATCCTGACACCGGGGCGCTGGCGGACAGCAGCGGCTTTTCGGTCATGGTGATCTGGCGCGGTCCGTTCACCGGCGCCAACTGTAGCGGCAGCAATACGGGCACCGGGGACGGCATGGCAGCGAACGATGCTGGCAGCAGCGCATTCCGTTATGCGGCGTCGCAATCGACGTGGCAATACAGCTGGCAAACGCCGGCCGGGCCGGGCGCCTACGAAGTGGAAATTTCGCCGCCCGGCGGCAGCGCCTCGACGACCTGTGTGACCTTGCGCTAGCGGCTCTCCGCCACGGCCAGGCCGCTCAGCGCTCTGTCGGATGCGGCTTTCCATTTGGCGAGTTCGGCAACGTAGCGCCAGGTCGGCACGTCATCGAAAAACATGCCGCCGGCTTCGCCGCGCCTGTCAGTGAGTTCGGCAAATTCCGAGCTTGCCTCAGCCGGGTAATCAGCGGCGAGGTATGCCTGGCCCAGGTAAAAGCGCACCAGCCACAAATCCGCGCCCGCCAGCGCTTTACGATAAAAACCGATAGCGCTGTTGTAGTCGCCTTCATGGAAAGCAATCAAACCGTCGACCATTCCGGCATAAGCGGCTGCCGTTGGCCGTAGCTGACTGCGATAGTTATCGGCAATATCGCGAGCTTCGTCAAAGAGTTTTTCTGCGGCAAATATTTCCGCCATTGGTACCAGCTGCCCGTCACTGCGCGAACCTTCAAGCGCGCGTAACAGTCGCACCGCTTCTGCCGACTGTTCCTGCAGGGCATGGGCCTGCGCGAGCGCGACCGTTTTCGTTGCAACGCCGCGCTCGTTGGCGACGGTCTTATCAGCTTCGATACCGGCGGTAAGCAAGGCGACTGCGTCGCCGAAACGGCGCTCAAACAGTGCGATATCCGCCTGCCCGGTGACAGCTAGCGACGCGCCACGTTCGCCGGTTTTGGCCATCGCTTCATAGTGGCCCTGGGCGGCAACGCTATCGCCATTGCTGAGAGCGATAATCGCCAAAATCATGTAGGACTTGAAAAAATTCGGGTCGTCCGTGATGACCTGTTGCGCGAAACTTTCGGCCGTTTCCAGATCCCCTGCGTACAAGGCGTATTGCGCGTGATTCGCGCGGTACAGAATCCGTGTTGGATAAATTTTCAGCAGTTGCCGGCTTTGCGCGAGCGCCTTGTCATACTGCGCGGTGAAGGTGTACAGAATTGCCAGGTTGTTGTTACCTGCACCATCCGCCGGAAATTTTTCGACCAGCTGCTGGTAATTCTCGATGGCTTTGTCGTAATTGAGCGAAACCACTGTGTAATAAAGCCCGAATGTGCGATAGCGCTCTCGCTCAGTCATGCGATCCTGCAGCGCCAGTGCTTTCGCCCACATCTCCTCGGCTTCGCTGGCGCGGCCGATCTTGAAGGCTGACAGGCCCCAGCCGGACCAGGCGCGGGCAAATTGCGGATCCAGGTTCACTGCCTTTTGATAAAACTCGATTGCCGCTTCGTCGCGACCGTCGCGGGCCAGGTCCTGTGCATCACTGTAGGCTTTCATTGCTTCTATCGAATTCGTCGTCAACGACTCACCGCGACGCAGGTTGGCGAGGTTGCTCGAATCGTCGCCGAGATCCTTGCGCACCTCGGCAGCCAGCTCGTTGATGGCGGACAGAACTTCGGTTGCATCCCGAGCCCGTGCGGAAGCTGATGCAAATTCTTCGCCGCTGGCCGGGTCGACCGCGTGCAGATTCAGACGCAGGCGCTCACCGTCGGCTTCGATCGAACCGGCAAGTACGATATTCACGGCCTCCCGTACGGATACGAGACGCGCGGTCGCCTCATCGAGCTTCGTGCCGATCTTGAATTCCTGTACCGCTTCCAGCGCCTGGTCACGGCGCCAGGTATTAATAAACGACGCGCCTTCGATGCCAATCGACAAGGCCTGCTCAAGTGATCCATCGAACAAAGGGTTGCCTGTCTGGTTGTCAAAGTCCGCAATAAGAATCGTGACCGGGGCGGGCTCAACCAGGTTGCCGGGCGCCGCAGTGAAATTGAGATAGAGCGACACGATCAGCGCGACGCTAAGCACGCCGATGACAACGAAGTCCATTTTGCGTCCGCCAACTGGCAACACGACCGTTTCGGTTGCTTCGCCCTGCACGACGATACCGTGTTCTGTCAGGTCGAAAATGTACGCAAGGACCATGACAACTGGGAATCCAACTACCGCAAGAATCACCAGCCAGCGTAGTGTCTCCTCGGGCAGATCGAAGGTCGGCAGCAGGACGCTGGCGACCTCGATAACAATCCAGGCAATACCAACGTACAGGCCCGCGGTACGAAAAACCTCGCGACGCCGCAGCTCAAGATAGATTTTCTTCAACACTATTCGGCGATGCTCGCGGCAGTGATAGCTACCGGACAGTTACTGCCGGCCGTGTAGCCAGCGAGGCCGGTATTGACGCTCGCAATCTCGCCCGGCGCCAGCGTCTGCCCTATCGATTTCTGCAGTTGGCGTACGCGCCCGGCGGTGTCGTTGTACTGCACGGCGAATGCCACGTTGCGCACCGGCAGCTGTGTCGCATTGCGTACCGAGACGACGAGATTGCCGCTGCCGTCCGGGTCGCAGCGGTTCTGGATGTAGTTGCCGGGGTTCTGGCCGATGTCGAGTCGCGTCATTTCGGCCTGCGCCTGCTGTGCCACCGCACCTTCGCCTTGCGCAACAACCTTGTAATGTTCCAGCGCCTTCGCCTTGTTACCGCGCCGTGACGCAATGTCACCCAGCGCCAGGTGCGCCGGCGCCGTCGGTAAATAGGTCAGGCTTTTCTCAAGGTCGGTTTCCGCAGCCGAGTAATTACCCGTTTGCTGATACGCGCGGCCGCGCTGCAGGTAGTAATAAAAAAAGTCATTTCGGCGTCGTAATGCGATGTCGTAGTTCTGGATCGCCCCGTTGTAATCTTTCTGCAGGAGCCGGGCATCGCCGCGCAGCGCATAAAAGTGTGCCTCGGCAGGCAGCATGCCGATCGCCTGTTCGGCTTTCGCAAGTGCTTCCTGCGGCTTGTTTTCGCCCAGCGCCTTGCGACCTTCGTCGTAGGCTTTGTAAGCAGGTTCGGCAGCCTTGGTCTTCGCCATGACCTGCTGGAAGCGTTCGTTACCAAACTCGCCGCTGGCGCCCAACTCAGCCGCGGTCCTGATGTTGGTTGCAACGCGCTCTTCGGATGGCGGGTGGCTGGCGAACAGGCCGGACAGCCAGTCCGTGCGGCGTCCCTCGCTCAAACGTACGAAGGTTTGCTGCAGCGAGACCGCGCCTTCCGGGTTGTAACCGGCGCGCGCCATGTACTGCATGCCGTAGTAATCCGATTCGAGTTCAGCACTGCGCCCGTATTTCTGGCTGACGAGCTGCGCGGCGAGATTAGCGCCGCCGACTGCGAAGTTGCCGTAATCGGAATCGCTCGTCGCGACCGCCGTGGCCAGCACCAGGCCCTGCAACAGCATGCCCTGCTCCATGCGCCGCGCCGTGTGACGGGCGGCGGCATGCACGATTTCATGGCCGAGCACGGCGGCCAGTTCAGCCTCGGAATTGAGTTCGGTCAGCAGGCCGCGATTGATCGCAATCTTGCCACCCGGCAGCGCCCATGCATTCGGTACGGAGTTGTTCAGTACAACGAATTCGTACGGCAACGGGCGATCACTGACCGCGGCGAGTCGTTGCCCGACAGAACTGACGTAAGCGGTCAGCTCCGGATCGATATCGTATTCGCCGCCCTGCGATTGTTGCATTGGCGCGTAGTTCTGCTGCCCCATTGAAATTTCCGACGCCTCGCCGACGAGCGTAATCTCGCGCTTGCCGGTAACCGGATTGACCGCGCAGCCGGTGGTCACGGCCAGCAGCAGCGAGAACAGGAGAACCCGAACCATCACTTTCATTTCAAAAACTCCGCATCTACAGAACCGCACAGGCATTCCATCATACGCTGGCGCTCTGCGCGACGCTTGCTGCCGGCCGGTTACGCGCGCAGAGATTCCGCGCGAATCAGCAGGGTCAGGGCGCCGGCCAGCAGCATCGGCAGCGCAAAGACCGTGAAATTACCGACGAGACCGAGGCCGCTCGCGATCAGATAGCCGGCGACGATCGGCCCGACCACGGCGCCAAAACGGCCGAGACCGATCGCCCAGCCGATGCCGGTGTTGCGCAGCTCGGCCGGGTAGAGCCGGGCCGCGACGGCATACAACCCTACGAACCCGCCCTGCACCGTAAAGCCGATCAGGCCGAACATTACGAGTACCAGCCAGGCTTGCGACACAAAACCAAACAGCAGCAACAGTCCGCCGGCCGCAAACATGAACACGGCAATCGTGCGTTGCAGCCCGAACGTCAACGACAGCCAGCCCTGCAAACAAATGCCGAAAAACGCGCCGAGATTGAAGACCGCGCCGGCGTAAATTGCGAGCTCCAGTGTAATGCCGGTGGCTGCTGCCAGTTTCGGTATCCAGCTCAGCAGAAAATACAGCGTCGCGAACGACATGAAAAACGCAGACCACAGCATCAGCGTCGAGGTGCGTCGGCGACCGCGCAGCAATGCCGGCACGTTCGCGGCTTTTTCCACACTGCCGGCAGCGGGCAGCGAGGAAAGCGCTGGCAACGCCATGCGGCGCAGTATGCGATTGACCTTGGGCAAGGCATTGCGCGGTCGGACGCGCACCAGAAAATCGAGCGACTCCGGCAACAGCCAGATCAAGAACGGCAGCGTCGCCAGCGTGGCAGCGCCGGCAATATAGAACATCGCCTGCCAGCCGTAGCCTGGAATCACCTGCGCTGCTACGAGCCCGGAGCCAAATGCGCCAATGGTGTAGCCGGACATGACGAAGCCAACGACGAAGTTGCGTTTGCGATCCGGCGCGTACTCGGCGGCGACCGTTGCCGAGCTTGCCAGCAACACGCCGATACCCAGGCCGCTCAGGAAACGCAGGACCAGCAGCTGCTCAATGCCGCTGCACAGGCCTGTCAACGAAACGCTGCTGCCAACCGCAAGCACGCTCAGCAGGATCAGCGTGCGGCGACCGAGCCGATCCGCCAGCGGCGCGAGCAGCATCGCTCCGGCGACCATGCCAAACGTACCGGCACCGAATACGACACCGAGTGACTCGGGCCCGATACCCCACTCTGCAGCCAGCGCCGGCGCCGCAAACGCGATGACCAGCACGTCCATGCCATCCAGCACGTTTAACAGAAAGCACAACGCGAACACCGCGTACTGCAACCCGGTGATGCGGTGTGCGTCGATCCTCGCTCTGAGATCGTTCAAGGCAGCTGTCTCGACGGCATGATGTGTCCTGTGCGCGAAAGCGGCGAATAATAACCACTTGCGACGCGCGTTGCGCGCCCCGGGCACCGTGCAACCGCGCAAGCATGGAATTGGCGGTACACTCATGCGGAACCGGTCCCGGAGCACGCGCATGCACGCTGCACGCTATTTCACGTTGTCATTACTGATGCTGCTTGCGGGCTGCCACGTAAACCTGACGATGGATACGTCGCGCGACAGCGCTGTAATCGAAACCCGCGACGGACCCACTCCCGCAGAACTCGAGGCACCGACGCGCGTTGTTGTTTTGGGTACCGGCACGCCCGTTCCGGATCGCTATCGCGCCGGCACCAGCATTGCGGTCATTCATCGCGGCCAGTCCTACCTGTTCGATGTCGGTCCGGGTTCCGTGCAGAACGCGATCCGCGCGCGTTACAGGCACGACATCCCATCGCTGTACCCGAGCCAGATCTGCTGCCTGTTCCTGACGCACATGCACAGCGATCACACGCTCGACTACCCGGAACTCGCGTTCAAACTCTGGTGGCGGCGCTCCGCGCCTTTAAAGGCTTACGGCCCGACGGGTTTGCGTGACATGACCGACGGCATGTACCAGATGATGGCGGCCGATACCGTGTTGCGCACGACGGGCGTGCAGCCGGTCAAGGACCCGGAGATGTACCGTGTGAAAGTGACTGAGATCGACGCCGGCGTTGTGTTTCAGCAGGACGGCATTCGCATCGAGGCATTCAACGTCAATCACGGCACGATCAAACCCGCCTTCGGTTACCGCATAACGACGGACGATCGCACGATCGTCATTTCGGGCGACACGGCGTACAGCGAAGAACTGATCGACAAGGCGCGCGGTGCGGATTTGTTGTTCCACGAGGTTATCAGCGACGCCGGCATCGCGAAGAGTGCGCCGCAGTGGCAAAACTATCACAGGCTTGCGCATACACCGGGCAGCGAGCTTGGCCGGCTGGCGAATATTGTTCGCCCGAAAAAACTGGTGCTGTATCACGGGCTTTTCTACGGCGAGCCGGAAGACGGCGTCGTCGATGAAGTGCGTGCCGTGTATGACGGCGACGTCGAACTGGCCGACGATCTCGAAATTTTCTGACGCTTTGACGCTTGGCGCAGCGTCGCCATAAAGCAGCGACGCTGCACACACAGACGATCAGAGCTTTTCGAACACGACCTTGCCGCCGACGATCGTCATCAGCACGCGGCCGTTCATGATGTCCCCCGGGCGTTCGTCCGCAAGAACGAACGGGTCGATATCCAGCACCGTCAGGTCGGCCCAGCGCCCTTTCTCGATGATGCCGGTTTCGTCTTCACGAAAACTCGCGTACGCCGACCAGTCGGTGTAACCGCGCACGGCTTCCTCGGCGGTCATGCGCTGCTCCGGGTACCAGCCACCTTCCGGCTGGCCGTCTTTGTCCTGGCGCGTGATCGCAGAATGCAGCCCGTAGAAAATACTGTGGTCAGAGCCGGGATTGTCGGCATTAAACGTCAGCGCGGCGCCGGCTTCGCGCAGTGTGCGCCACGCGTAAGCGCCGAGTATGCGTTCAGGACCAACACGTTCTTCGGCCCAGGTCTTGTCTTCCATCGCATGCGGCGGCTCCATCGAGGCAATGATGCCGAGCTTGCCCAGCCGCGGAATGTCGTCGGGGCTAATAACCTGCGCATGCTCGATACGATGCCGCTTGTCGCGCGCCACCGGCTGCTCGTTCATGATGCGTTCGAGAATATCGATCGCCTCGCGGTTGCCGGCATCGCCAATCGCGTGAATCGCGATCTGGAAACCTTGCGCCATCGCTTCGGCCATCAGGCCTTCGTCGAAGCCGTAGCCGTCGCCGCTGATGCCGCGGTGGCCGGGCATATCGGAATAGTCGTACAGCAGTCGCGCACCGCGCGAACCGAGTGCGCCGTCGTAAAACGCTTTGACTGTGCGCGTGACCAGCATGCTGTCGCTGTCTTTGTCGGGACCTTTCTTGATCCATTCGCGCATCAGCGGTTCATCGCGCAGCGATAACATCGCGTAGACGCGAATCGGCAGCCGGCCTTCGTCTTCCAGTTGCTGCAGCACGCTCATGTGCGGCGCATCGAGCCCGGCATCGTGGACGGCGGTGTAGCCGTCCCTGGCCATCTGGTTCAGGCCCGTCAGTACGTGGCTGATCAAGGTCTCACGGGATGGCGGTGGCACCGCGTCCTCGATCATCGGTACCGCACGATTCAGGAACAGGCCATTGGGCTGGCCGTCTGCGCCAAGGCGCATTTCGCCGCCGACGGGTATCTCGCTGTCCGCGGTGATGCCCGCCACATCGAGCGCCTTCTGGTTCGCCCAGCCAGCGAAGCCGTGCAGGCTGTTCAGGAATACCGGGTGATCGGGTACGGCGGCCGACAGCAGCGCCTTGTCCGGGTAGCGATTCGCCCATGCTCCCTCGTCCCAGCCGCGGCCCACGATCCATTCGCCTTTCGGTACGGTCTGCGCACGCTCAACAACCCGCGCGATCGCCTCCTCTTCGGTTTCCACGCCGATCAGGTTGACGCGTTCGAGCGCAGCGCCGAGCCCGAACACGTGCGTGTGTGAATCGACGAGACCGGGAATCACGGTCGCGCCGGCCAGGTCGACAACGCGGGTCTTCTCGCCGCGTCGCTCGAGTGCTTCGCGCGTCGTGCCGACATAGGCGATCTTGTCACCCACAACAACGACTGCATCGGCATCGGGATGCCAGCCGCTATCGTCGTGCGGTGCATCTGCCTGCAACGTGCCGTCGCGCGCCGCTTCTTCCCAGTCAAGCGTATACACGCGTGCGTTCGTCAGTATCAGGCTGGCTTCGCTGCTCGCTGCATCTTCTTTGTTGCCGCACGCCAGCAACGTGAGTGCCAACGCACAGGCGCAAATCATTTTCAGTTGTTTCATGACGTCCCCTCAAGTTCCGCAGCGACGTTACCTGAGTGTCGATGGAAAATCGACATTCCGTAAAGGCATGTGCCTTGACATTTCCGGGACCACGATTGAGGCTCGACGCTTTTCCAAACATGCGAAGGAAAATCCATGTCGATGCACAATTTCTGGCCGCGACTGGCCGTAACGCGCTTGATAATTTGCAGCACGGTGTTGCTGGGAGCCGGCACTGCGGCTGCGGCCCTTGACGCCGACCTGCTGGCCGGCCTGAAGGCCCGCAACATCGGCCCGGCGACCGTCAGCGGACGCATTGCAGCCATCGACGTGGTTGCCAGCGACCCGAATCACATCGTGGTCGGCGCGGCAACGGGCGGCATCTGGGCATCAAACAATGGCGGCCTGACCTGGGAGCCCATTTTCGATGACCAGCCGGTCGCATCGATCGGCGCGCTGGCGATTAACCAGGCGAACCCGGACATCATCTGGGTGGGCACGGGCGAGAGCAACGTCCGCAACTCGACATCGATTGGCGGCGGCGTATTCAAGTCCATCGACGGCGGCAAGACCTGGGCACTTATGGGTCTCGCCGGCAGCGAGCGCATCGACCGAATTGCATTGCATCCGGACAACCCGGACATCGCCTATGTCGCGGCAATGGGCACCTTGTGGGGACCGAATGAAGAGCGCGGCATTTACAAGACGACCGACGGCGGCAAGAGCTGGCAGCGCATCCTGTACGTTGACGACAAGACGGGCGCGACTGACATCAAGATGGACCCGTCGAACCCGCGGAAGTTGATAGCCGCGATGTGGCAGTTCCGCCGCTGGCCCTACAAGTTCGAATCCGGCGGTCCGGGTTCCGGGCTCTACATTTCTTACGACGGTGGTGCGAGCTGGGAGCAAAAGACCGAAGAAGACGGCCTGCCGGCCGGCGACCTCGGTCGCACGGTCATTGCGATTGCGCCATCGGAGCCAAAGCGTATTTACGCGCTGATAGAAGCGAAAAGCAGCGCCCTGCTGACCTCAACCGACGGCGGCGAGAGCTGGAGCAAGGTCAATGAGGAGTACAACGTCTCGGACCGGCCGTTCTATTACAGCGAGCTCGCCGTCGATCCGCAGAACGCGAACCGCGTCTACAACATCGCGACGCGCGTGCGCGTGTCGATTGATGGTGGCAAGACCTTCAGCTATATCGAAGCGATCAACTGCTGCGCCACCGGCAATACCGTGCACATCGATAATCACGCGTACTGGATCAACCCGGCGGATTCGCGGCACATGATCGTCGGCAATGATGGCGGCATCGCGATCACGCACGATCGCGGCGACACCTGGCGCTTTGCCAGCAACATGCCGCTGGCACAGTTCTATCACGTGGCCGTCGACAACGCGCAGCCGTACAACGTTTACGGCGGCCTGCAGGACAACGGCTCCTGGCGCGGTCCGTCCGAAGTCTGGCGCAGTGGCGGCATCCAGAATCTTGACTGGACCGAGGTCGGCTTTGGTGACGGCTTCGATACCGTGGCGTTCCCCGACAACGCGCGTGCCGGTTACACGATGTCGCAGGGCGGTTACCTGACACGCTGGAATCTTGATACCGGCGAGCAGCGCCTGATCCGCCCGAACCCGCCGACACCGGACACCGAGCTGCGCTTCAACTGGAACGCGGGCCTGGCACAGGACCCGTTCGACGTCGATACGATTTATTACGGCAGCCAGTTCCTGCACAAGTCGACCGATCGCGGCGAAACCTGGACGACCATTTCCGCTGACCTGACCTCAAACGATTCCGCCGTGCAGCAGTACAAGGTCAGCGGCGGCCTGACACCGGACGTCACGGCAGCAGAAAACTACACGTCGATCGTCGCGGTGGCGCCAAGCAGGCTTGAGAAGGACCTGCTGTGGGTCGGCACAGACGATGGCCGCGTCCACATTACGCGTGACGGCGGCGCCAACTGGGAGCGCATCGACGGCCGTGCGCGCGGCGTGCCTGCAGGTAGCTGGGTGCCGATGATTACGCCGTCGCCGCACGATGCCTCGGTCGCGTTCGTCGTGTTCGACGACCATCGTCGCTCCAACATGAACACCTATGCCTACCGCGTCAGTGACTACGGCAAGCGCTGGGAGGCGCTGTCGAAAGACAAGGTGTCCGGCTATGCCTTGTCGATCCTGCAGGACCCGGTCGATCCCGCGTTATTGTTCCTCGGTACCGAATTTGGTTTGTTCGTCTCCAACGACACCGGCAAATCCTGGAGCAAGTTCACGGCCGGGGTTCCGACCGTGTCCGTGATGGACATGGCCATCCAGGAAACGGAGAACGACCTCGTGCTCGGCACGCACGGACGCTCAATCTTCGTTATCGACGACTACTCAGCACTGCGTAACCTGCCTGCGGATGCATTCAGCACAAAATTGCGCCTGTTAACCGCAAGCCCCGGACAGCAGTACGAAAACGGCATGATTCGCTCCTCGCGCTTCACCGGCAACAGTGAGTTTCGCGGCGAGAACGAGCCCTATGGCGTCATGCTGACCTTCGCCGCCAACGGCGACGATCTCGTGCACCCGGATGAAGACAAGGACCGCGAACGCCGCATCAGGCGCCGTGAAGCGGCTGCGGCACAAACCAAGGATACGGAAGAGGCAGCGCCAAAGACTGACAAGGATCCGAAAGTCACCGTCAAAGTTGCTGACGCAAGCGGCACGGTTATTCGCACGTTCAAAACCGCAGTGCACCAGGGCATCAATCGCGTGGCCTGGGATCTGCGCCGCGACGGTGCCCGCAACATGCCAGGCGCTGAAGCTGCTGACTACGAGGACGGCCTGCCCGTCGGCCCCGAAGTGCCGCCAGGGAGCTATCGCGTTACGTTGTCGCTGCCGGATGGCGATAGCACGGTCGAGTCGACGACCGATGTTCGTGTCGTAGCCGACCCGCGCACGGCGTATTCGCAGGCAACGATCGAACAAAACTATGCCGCGCAACTGCAGATCCTCGAGATGCGCAAAGCCGCGGTTGCAGCAGTGGAGCGCGTCACGCGCGCGCGCGATGACGTGAAGCTGATAAAGACGCGCATCGAGCGTCGCGACGACAAGGATTCGGCAACAATGAAAGCGCTGCAGGAACAGGCGGATGCTGTCGTCAAAGCGCTCGACGAACTGGAAAAACGCTTCCGGGTGCCGCCCGACACCAAGGGCATCGTATACGACGATGACAAGGTGATCAGCCATATCGGGCGGGCGGACGCTTACGTGCACTCCACCCGGGCAACGCCGTCGGCGACCGCTCGCTTCTATACCGATATCGCGCGTTCGGAACTCGATAAAGCAGTCGCGGCCGTCAATTCCTTGCTGCGCGGTGACGTTGTCGCGCTTCGCGAAGCGGCGCAGTCAAGCGGTATTGGCCTGTTGATGAATAACGCGATATAGGTGAACGTCGCGCTGACAGGCGACGCTCGTCTCAGAGGAAGTTATTGGGCCAGATGATGCTGCGCCACATGTGCGCCGTTTCACTGCCGTCGAAGCCGAGGCCTTCTTTTGGCTGTTTGAAGTTGCGGCCGATTACGTCGGTGAATTCGTCGATATCGACCTCTACTCCTTTCTCGAAGGAGTAGAGGTCATTGACCGTGATCTCGCGTGCGGTCATGTACCACTTGTGCTGCCGCGCACGTTCGTATTCTGCGACGATGTACGGCTCTGGCTTGTAGTCCGCGCCGAAAAAGCGAATGTAAGCCTCGGGGTATTCATAGCCTACTGATTCGTCCGCGAAGAAACGCAGCGCCTGGTGTTTCTCTATCGCCCATGCAACCTCTTCAGTGACGTACGGCCGCACTAACTGCGCGCACCAGTAGCCGTGATCGGTGCGCATCAGTGCGTACACCGATATGTCATGAATCAGACAGGCCAGCACAACTTTTTCGTCGCTGCCGTTCTTTAGCGCCAGCCGCGCACTCTGCAGCAGGTGCTGCGCCGGGCCGAAGCGATACTTGAAGAAATCGACCAGGGTCGGCTTGTCCGGCATACGCGGCAGGCGCGGATCGTCACCCATCAGGAACGGCCCGGACTCGGCGCCCTCGCCTTTCACGTTGCAGGCGTAAGGTCGCACGACGCGCCGGTCGAGCTCTGCGCTCATCGCGTGTTCGAGCTCGTCTGCCTTGGCGGACAGGGTGGTGGCAGCAGCAATGGAGGCCGTTGCTGTCGCACCGAGTGAATTCAGGAATGCACGCCGGTCCATTGTGTTCTCCTCAAACGCCACGACCTTCAGGAGCCGCGATTTGCACTTCGATAGATCCTACACCCTCGACGCCGCCGCTGAGCTTGTCGCCAGGTACTACCGGACCGACACCCGCCGGCGTGCCGGTGAACAGCAGGTCGCCCGCCGCCAGCGTGTAGAGCCTCGAGAGTTCTGCGAGCGCATCGGCAACCGGCCAGATCAGGTCCGCAATATCGCCCTCCTGGCGTTGTGCGCCATTGACGTCCAGCCAGATGCGGCCTTTCGCGGGATGCCCGATGGCAGCAGCCGGCTGGATCGCCGATATCGGCGATGCGTACTCGAAACTCTTCGCCGGATCCCAGGGCCGCCCGTGTTTTTTGAGCTCCAGCTGCAAATCGCGCCGCGTCATGTCCAGGCCGACGGCGTAGCCGAAAATTGCGGCACGCGCCTCGTCGCGCGTTAATTCACGGCCGCCACTGGACAACGCAACCACCATTTCAATCTCATGGTGCAGGTCGTTCGTGCCCGGCGGATAAGGCACCAGGCCACCACCCGGCACAACGGAATCCGCTGGTTTCATGAACCACACGGGTGGCTCGCGGTTCGGGTCGTTGCCCATTTCGCGAGCGTGCGCGGCGTAATTGCGGCCGATGCAGTAGATGCGGTGTACCGGGAAGGACTCGCTGCGTCCGGCGACCGGCAGCAAAGGACAGGCGATCTCGAACAAACTGCTCACAGGCTTTCCTGTTGGTTAGTATGAATGACTTTATAGCTGAAACCGCGCGGGCCTGCCCGGCGCAGGAGCAAACTGATGGCAAGAACCGAATCCCGCATGCTGCCGCTGGGCGTTACCGCGCCGCCGTTCTCACTGCCTGATCCGGCTGGCAACACTCATGAACTGTTGGCGGGCAAGCCCGCGACGCTCGTCATGTTCATTTGCAATCACTGCCCGTTCGTCAAGCACATCCGCGCAGAGCTCGCGGCGCTGGGGCGTGACTACCTGCCACGCGGCATTGCGATCTACGCCATCAACAGTAACGACGCTGCGTCCTACCCTGACGACAGTCCGGCGAAGATGCAGGAGGAAGCGGCTCGCTACGGTTATGAGTTTCCGTACCTCGTCGATGCCGACCAGTCGGTCGCGACAGCGTATGCCGCGGCGTGCACGCCAGACTTCTATGTGTTTGATGCCGATCTGCAGCTCGCCTACCGCGGCCAGCTCGACGACAGCCGGCCAGGCAACGGCAAGCCGGTTACCGGCCAAGACCTGCGCGCGGCGCTCGATGCGCTGCTCACTGGCCAGCCCGTGGCGAGCAAACAGCTGCCCAGTGTCGGCTGCAATATCAAATGGAAGGCAGGCAAGGCGCCGGCCTGATGCGCGCAGGACAAAAAACCACTGTCGCACAGGGCAAAGCGGCGTAATCGATTGATTACGCCGCCTGTTTGCCATTAATCGCGCTTAGTCGAACTCGTGACGATCGCGAGGTTTACGCGGCTTGCGCGCGCGTTCTTTGGCATCGTGTTCGCGCCGCTGGCGCAACACTTCCTGACGCTCGGTGTGCAGTGCAACTTTGCTCAGCCGACTGTCGAGCATGCGGTAGGTCAGGTCGTCGAAATCGTCTGCATCACTGGAGTGGTGACGGATAGACATTGGTCATTCCTCAAAATGCGCCGTGCAATGGCAGGCAACATTGCAACCGCGCCTGAAAGTATTTCCTGGCGGCTCCCGGCCTTCGGCGGCAGAGTCGCAAAGCGACCAAGTGTGTCCGCCTGCCGTACCGGAAGCCGCCAACCTGCTAAAACTTACGTCAGGATTGAGCGGCCAGACGCCTAGTGCATGTAGGCTTCCGTGGCGTCGTCGCCAAATCCATCAAAACCATCATAGTCTTCAAAGTCAGCGAGTTCCTGTTGCAAAAACCGGTTCTCGCGTGACATTTCAATCAGGCGCCACACCGGCACACTGCCACCGGTTGTTGCCTTGAGTTTTTCCTCTGGCAACTCGTCTACTTCCTCTTCGTCGAGTTCGTCCAGCTCAAAATCGTCGTCGCTCATGCAGTCACTCTCCATGTCGTCCGCGCACCCGTCCAGGGTGGCGTCGATTGCTGTTTGCTGAGGCATATAGAAACCCTCTGGCAGACCTGTTTTTCGGAAAGATAATCTGATTGGGCCTGAAGTCAAGGAATTTTGCGTGGATTTCGGAGAGCCTGTAAGTGAACGATTTTATTTAGGTTTTCAGGGGCTTTTTGGGGGCAGGAAGACGCGGCAGGGAGACCCGATTTAACCTATCGTGGCAACTCCCCCAATGTGCGCACCGCTGGCGCGGCGTATTCGGTCCTGTCGCGGTGACCGTTCGGCGCCTAGACGCTCCCCTGCAGCTCGCGTCCGCCGTCGCTCAGGTAGGCGAGGTCGTCACGGGAAAAACCGCGTTCTTCGATATCCAGGGCTGCAAACGCGCTGCGTGAGGCAACGGCATTGCCTTCGAGCAACATCGTTAGCTGGTCGCGCGTCAGAGGAAACCAGGCGAAGCGGTCGAACAGCAAACACGCCAGCCGCACGCCGAAGGCCGGGGCGGGAACGATCAGCTTGCGCCGGCCCGCGGCAACCGCGATGCGCCGGATAATTTGCGGCCACGACAGGGTTTCGGAGCCGCCCAATGCATAGACCTGCCCAACGCAGCGGCTGTCACCCAGTGACCTTATGAAGGCCTGCGCGACATCTTCGACATGCACTGGCGACATCGAAAAACCACCGCGACCCGGCAACAGGCCTTTAAAAAAAGCAGGTGCGGGAATCGGCGGCTCGATCATTTGCTCGAGCAGCTGCGTGCAAAATTCCATCCGCCCGCGCGGATCGCCATAAATGACAGAAGGCCGGAACACGGTGCCGTCCAGGCCACTGTCCGCCAGGTATTGTTCTGCCTTGAATTTGCTGCGCTGGTACGCGGTGCCGTCTGCGTGCACGCCGTTGGCGCTCATCAGCAGAAAGCGTGGCACGCCGAGTTTGCGCGCCACATCGATACAGTGTTTCGCGCCTGCAAATTGCAAGGCGTTGAAGGTAATACCTGCATCAGGGTCTTCGCGCAGAATGCCGATCAGGTAAATCGCCGCATCGCAGTCGCGCAGCGTTGCAGCCACGGCGGCGTTGTCGTCGATATCGCCCGGAACCGTAATGCAGTGATCGGAGTGGCGTACCTTGCCGTCACTGCCCGGCCGCACCAGCGCAACCGGCGTGTGCCCGTCAGCAAGCAGTGCATCAATGATATAGCTGCCGACAAATCCGGTGCCGCCAAACAGCGCAACTCGCATAGATTACCCCTGTCTGTTTACTTTCGGCTTAGCGCACGAACACCCAGCGTTGCGCCAAAAGCCAGCAATACCGCAAGACTCAAGCCCGCGACGATCCAGCGTGGCAGGTAGTCCGATCGCAGAAACGCGTCGCTCAGGCCCGGCACCGCCCACAGGGTACCACTGCCGCTGCCAACCCTGAGCTGGGCGCGCATGCCCTTTTCCATGTGCTGCGCCATGTCGCAGTGAATCAGGTAATTGCGATCGTCTGCCGGCACGATGAACGTACCGCTCTGGCGCTGGCCGCCCATCGCTTCAATGTGAAACATGCCGCCGGGATACAGGTACCGTGGCAGACCGTGCACCATCCACTGGTGGCGCACCTCGTCCTCGTTGACGAAATGCACCGTGACGCGACTGCAGGGCAGAACAGCAAGCTCGGGCGTATCCATGCCGAAGATCACGCCAGGCGCGTCGTTCGCGTATTGCCGGCCCGCACGAATCGTGAACTCCTGTTCCGCGCTGATCGCAGCGCAGCCGCGCGGCAGTTCGTCGAGATTCTCGTTCATGACGATGCCGGTTGAGGTTGACTGCATGTGGTGGTTCTCGTGCTGAGCGACCGCCGGCCACGCGCTGACGAGCAGCAATGCGGCCAGTCGTTTCATGGACGACGGCGCCGCAGAGCACCGAACATCATGGCAGCAAGCGCGCCGCAGCAGCTCGCGAAAATAATGAGGCGCAGTACGAGGCGACTGTCACTGCCCGGCTCACCCAGAACCCCCGGCAGGTAGGAATCCCACACCGGCACCGCCCTTTGGTAATACTCGGGCGTGAAGTAATTGTCCCAGGCTACGCCCTGAGTTTTGGGCCAGCCGTCGGTGTTTAGATAGTCCGCGTAAACGATCGCGCTCAGGTTTCCGCCCGGACCGATTCCGTCATTGGTGACACCGCTCGGCTGGTGATCGTGAAACGGCCAGATGCCGCGCCCGTAGGCATGCAGCCCGTCGTTGACGAAGCTGAGTGCAATATCCGCGCGCTGCGAGGTTGCCAGCCACAGTACGTCCTGTGGTGCACGAGCTGCTTCCGGCAGCGTCGCTCCGTCGCGATCGGTGACGGTAAACTTGTGGCCGTGCGTGTGCAGCGCGATTCCCTTGGCGCCGCCGTTCACGACGCGCAAACGCACGGTGTCGTTACTGCCGGCTACGACCAGCGATTCACGAAAGGTGTACGGAAACGAGCGGCCGTTCAGCGTGAAGTAATCGCTGGTGGCATCGGTAACGTCGTAGTCGCGGTGCATCGACTGCGTCACCTGTCGCGGGTCATTGCCACGCTGTATGCGTTCGCTCAATTGCCGATCGAGGTCGAGGTAATGCAGGTCGTATTCCTGCGCGTAGTGCTCGCGACTTTCCTGCGACGGCACGCGTACCAGGCCGGCGCCTACGTTCATCGTCTGCAGCCAGTTGTTCGGCCGATTCTCCTCGATGATGAAAAGCCCCTGCAGCCCCATCATCACGTGGACCTGCGGCTGCACGTGACAGTGATAGAACATGGTGCCTGCGTGGCGCGGGGTCAGCTCATAGGTGCGCGCACTGCCAGGCAGCACCGGCACTTCGCTGGTGAACGGCACGCCATCGTTGCCCTGGCCGCCAACGAGCGCGAAGCTATGATCAGCGCCGTGCAGGTGCAGCGTGTGTGGCATGTAGTGCGTATTCTCCAGCGTGATGCGCACAACATCACCCTGCTCGATACGGATTGCCGGAGACGGCAGGCGCAGCGCATCGCGCGCCAGCTGCGACTCCAGGTTTTCAACGGCCATGCCGGCGAGTTTCGGCGCAAACACCCACATGCCGGGCTCGATGCCCGGCGCGATCGCATAGCGAGTGACCGGGCCACGATCGACAGGCGACGCACCGTTCAATTCTGCCACTTCGAGACGAATGTGAATTTCGTCGGGGTCGCCGTCTCCGTCCAGGTCCCTGCCCTTTTCCACCGCGTCGCGTGTCAGGCCACTGGCCAGCAGCGTCGCGTCGCTGACGTTGTTCGTGCCGCGCACGAATGCCGCGACGGCGTATGGATTGTCCGCAACACAGGGGCTGGATTCCGCGATGTCGACGCCGTCGATCGTTTGCGGCGCGCGCCAGCCGGACGCATCCGGCGGGCAGAAATCCTCGGGCGTCAGCGGGACCGTTGCGAGACTCGCCGGCAGCGGTCGGTAGGCAGCGGCGCCAAACATCGAGGTCAGCGTGAGCCGCAGGCTGTGCGGATACCATTGCGGCGGCCACGCGACGAGTGCGACCAGCAGCACGCCAAGCCAGGGCCCATGGCGCCGCAAGCTACTCACGCTGCAACCCCGACTGTCGGCCGCCGATGTGCTTCATGCCGAGCAGCAGGGCCGCCGCCAGCGCGAGGGCAACGCCGAAGGCCAGCCAGCCCCACGGCACTCTGCTTGCGCCAACGGTGAACGGAAACACTGACACGTAGGTATTCTCATTGGTCGGATGCCCGGCGGTGACAATGCCGATGTACTCGCCGTCCTCGGCAAAGCTGTACTCAATCAGAAGCCGGCCGTCCTGTTGCACGGTCGGCTCCTTGTAATAAACCGTTGCCGTATCGATGTCCGCCAACGCTTCAATATCGCCAAGCCGCGCGAATTCACCTTTGCCAGTGACGTTGTGAATAATGCGATAGTCGACCGGCACGTCTTTCAGACTGCGGTGCAGATAATCGAGCACGACTACCGTCTCGCCACGCGCCGGCAGGTTTTCGCAAAACTCTTTGTCGCCGCTCGACTCCGGCTGATATGCCGTGAAATGCGCTTCGTAGAATCCGATCGTGATAATGCAGGAGTCATTTTTCAGGACGAGGCCGCCACCGGCCTGTGCGACGCTGCTGAACAGCAGGCACACGCAACCCGCGCGCACTGCCAGCAGAACCCTGGCCGCCAGCATGCGCTCAGGCAACGGCAGGCTGCGCCTCTTCGTCGAGCCGTTTGATAGTGAATCCGGTGTAGCCATAGATAACGGATACGAGCGGATTGATCAGGTTGAAGAATGCAAATGGCAGGTAGGCAAAGGTTGCGACACCGAGTGTCGCCGCCATATAGGCGCCACAGGTATTCCAGGGTACGAGCGGTGAGGTCAGCGTGCCGGAGTCTTCGACAACGCGTGACAGGTTGCGCGGATCCAGGTTACGCCGCTTGAATTCCGCCTTGAACATTTTGCCGGGCAACACGATGGCGATGTACTGATCCGCCGCGACGATATTGATGCCGATGCAACTCAGTACGACGGTCAGGATCAGTGAGCCCGTGCTCTTGGCCGCTTTCAGCGCGGATTCGATCAGGCGCGCCAGCATGCCCGCATGTTCGAGCACGGCGCCATAAGACAACGCGGTAAGGATCAGCCAGATGGTTACCAGCATGCTGCTCATGCCGCCGCGCGACAGCAGGTCATCCACATCCGCTACACCGGTCGTTGACACGTAGCCGTCTGCAAGCGCAAGCCAGACGCCCTTCGTCAGCGCAAGCCCCGTGGGCAGCTGCGGCGAATTGGCAAACGCGAGCACGGCGTCAGGCTGCAGTACGATAGCAACGAAGCCGCCGAGCAAAGCGCCAAACAGGATAGTCGGCAGCGGCGGCACTTTGCGATAGGCCATGAAGAACACAACAACGAGCGGAATGAGCGCAAGCGGCGTGATATTGAACGCGCCGTCCAGCGTGTTCATCAAATCCTGCAGCGCCAGGTTCTCTTCGGGAACCTCGCTCATCAGGCCAATACCGGCAAACAGCAGCAGCGCCAGCGTCATCGACGGACCGGTAGTCCATGCCATGTGCCGGATGTGAGTGAAGAGATCGGTATCAACAACCGCCGGCGCGAGGTTGGTGGTATCCGACAGCGGTGACATCTTGTCACCAAAATAGGCTCCTGAAATGATGGCACCGGCAGCAATCGCCGGCGACAGGCCAAGGCCCATCGCGACCCCGATCAGCGCAACACCCAGAGTGCCGGCAACCGTCCAGGAACTGCCGGTCGCCAATGCGGCGATCGCGCAGATCAGACAACTGGCTGCAAAGAACCACTGCGGGTCCAGTAACTCGAGTCCGTAGAAAATGAGTGAAGGTACCGTTCCTGCCATCAGCCAGGTGCCGATGAGTCCGCCCACCGAGAGCAGGATCAGGATCGCGCCCATCGCGGTACTGATGCCGGCGACGATGGCCTTGAGAATACTGGGCCAGCTATGGCCATTCTGCATCGCGACGATGGCCGCGATTGCCGCGCCAAGCGTCAAGACGATCTGGTTGGGACCCGCCGAGGAGTCGGAACCGAACAGGTAAACCGACAATGCGAGCATCAGGATTAGCGACACGACTGGCACGAGGGCGTCGATCAGCGTAGGCGACTTGATTTGGCTCATGAACAATCCGACCTTGTTTGCACAACGTTAGGAGCAGCGGTTCGGCACCATCATGCGTTCGTGGCGCCCCGTCTTTTGCGTGGCTCAGCCTACCACGGCAGGCGCTCACCGTTCGCGTGCCAGAAGCCGCCCGTCGTGGCGAGCGTCAGCTCGTCGAGCCGCGCGATCAGGCCTGCTGCCGCCTCGGCTGGGTCAATGCCGGTGCCGCCGGTCATCTCGGTCGCAACGAGACCCGGGTGCAGCAGCGCGACCGCGATGCCGCGTGGCTTCAGATCAAGCGCCAGGTTCTTGCCAACCATGTTCACCGCCGTCTTGGATACGCGGTACCCGTAGTTGTTGCCGGAACTGTTGTCGTCGATGGAGCCCACGCGGCTGGAAACGATGCCGACTTTCGACCCCTCGTTCAGGCAACCAAGCAAGGCGCGCGTGACGCGCAGCGGACCGAGCGTGTTGACACGGAACTGTTCAAGCATGTCATCGTAGTCGACGGTATCGAGCCGGTCGCCGTGCAGGATGCCCGCGTTGTTCAGCAAAACATCGAGCGACTCGCCCGCCAGTGCCTCGCCGAGTTTCGCAACGCCTTTGTCGTCGCTAACGTCGATGCCGTCGATAACCCGTACCTCGAGTTTCGCGAGCGGCGCTGTGCTGCTGCGGCAAACGGCGATAACGTCGTCACCGCGCGCGGCGCACTGGCGCACGAGTTCCAGGCCGATGCCGCGATTGCCGCCCGTGATCAATACCTTGCTCAAGATGTTTTACCTTTCTTTGATGCTGTGCCGTGAAACCTGGCTGCTGCGCAGGCCGAAAAACTAGCTGGCCGGCGTAAGCTTCAGGAGACGCCCGCCGCTACCGTCCTCCAGCAGCCAGACCGCTCCGTCGGGGCCCTGCACAACAGCGCGGATGCGCTTGCCCATGGCGTAGCGCTCGACTTCACGCGCGGACTCACCGTCCAGCTCGACACGTATTAAGGCCTGCGACGAAAGCCCGCCGATCAACGCATCGCCGCGCCACTCCGGAAACAGCGCGCCGTCATAAAACATCAGGCTCGACGGTGAGATCACCGGCGTCCACCAGGCGGCGGGCGCTGCAAATTCGGGCCGTGTATCGTGATCCGGAATATTGCCACCACCGTAGTGATCGCCGTTCGACACGATCGGATATCCGTAGTTGTTGCCGCGCCTGACGAGATTCAGCTCGTCGCCCCCCGCGGGACCCATTTCGCTGTTCCACAAGCGACCCGCGTTATCGAACGCGATGCCGAGCGGATTGCGATGACCCAGCGACCAGATCTCTGCAGTCACACCGCCCTCGCTTGCGAACGGGTTGTCAGCCGGCACGCTGCCATCGTCATAGAGCCGCAGGATCTTGCCGAGATTGGCGCGCATGTCCTGCGCCGGATCAAACTTCTGGCGCTCGCCCGACGAGATAAACAGGGAACCGTCGTCAGCGAACAAAAGCCGGTGACCGTAGTGGCCGCGACCGGCAACCTTGGGATTCTGTCGCCAGATGATTTCGAGATTGCTGAGCGCCGGCGCAGCGCCCAGCGCAAGTTTTGCGCGCGCAGCAACCGCACCGCGGGTGTCGTCGGCGCCTGCCTCGACATAGCTAAGGTAAACGAGTCCGTTCTCGGCAAAATCGGGATGCAGCACGACGTCGCCGAAGCCGCCCTGGCCACCGTAATCGACATCAGGCACACCGGCGACGTTTGTCTTTTCTCCCTCCTGTGTCACCAGCAGCAGCCTGCCGGATTTTTCCGTCACGAGCAGGCGGCCATCCGGCAAAAAGGTCATGGCCCAGGGCTCGTTGAACTTCGCGACGGCAGACACTTTAAACGGCAGGTCCGCACTCGCGCCGGAGCAGGCCGATGCGGCAAGCAGCCCAACGGCAAACAGCAGCAAGAAGATTCTTCGTGGTATCACTGGATCATCTCCGTAATTCAAAAACTGATTCAATCTCGACGGCGACGTTGCGTGGCAATGAATTGGTGCCAAGCGCGGCGCGCGCGGCGAGGCCCGCATCGCCGAATACTTCGCGCAGCAGGTCTGACACGCCGTTGATGACGCTCGACTGCGCCGTGAAATCGTCGGCACTGTTGACGAAGCCGCGCAGCTGCACGCATTGCGCAACGCGATCGAGATCACCCGCGCAGGCCGCCCGCAATTGCGCGAGCACGCGCAGGCCGGCAAGTCTTGCCGCCGCGTAGCCTTCCTCGACCGTGAGATCGCGGCCCAGCTTGCCGGTCACAGGGATATCGGCGTCCAGCGGCGGGATCTGCCCGGCAATGAATACCTGCCGACCCGACAGCCGATACGGCACATAGACCGCCGCCGGCGACGCAGGTTCCGGCAGCACGATGCCGAGCTCATCCAGTCGCGCATTGATTTTCCTGCCAGACCTGGCGGCGGCTGCAGAACTGATGCCGAGCGCAACGGAGGCTGCGCCCAGCATTTCGAAAAAGGAACGTCTGTCCATCGGCATCACCTGCCTTGCATCGAATGCGGGATTGCGTGCGGTCGGGCCGACCGCCGCGTAACTCTAGCGAAGCGCTGATGCCATTGCCACACACGCAGCGAACGCTGCGTGCGGGATTTTGTTGGGTCTTGTTTTGATCGTTGCTGACGCTATTGCGTCAGTGCTGTCATCGATGCCGATCGATACTGCGGGTGTCTTCCGGAAAGCGCGTGGGCCGCCCGGTATTGCTGCCCGAACCGGTCGAGCTGGCGCGACGCTGGCAACTGCTTGAGCAGTAGCGATGATCGCGCCACGCAATATCGAGAACGTTCCGCCAGGCAAACAGCAGGCCACAGGCAGGACAGGTCTTTTCGATCAACTTGGGGGCAGATGACATAGCGTTTCCCTCTGGTATGTCGCCGGCGCTGGATAGCCGGCAATGCTCGCCTTTAGCGTTGCAGTCGTTGCCTGCGCGCGTGGCAGGCTGACTCAAGGTCTGTTCGTGTATTCGCAGCATGCGGCCAAATGATGGCGTGGCCTGCAGATGTAACAATCCTTTACTTTCCTGCCGGCATGGCCGGTCGCGGGCACTTGTGTAGAATGCAGTGCTTCCTTCGCGCCATCGCCACCGCCAACCGTGAGGTTCTACATGCGTCATTCCGGCCTTCGCAGTTTACTTATCTGCCTGTTTTCCGTTCTGCTGGTCAGCCATTCCGTGCTGGCGACGGCTGCAACGCGCGAACCGGTCCGGGCCCGCAATGGCATGGTCGCAAGTGCCTCCATGCATGCTTCCGAAGTCGGCGTGCAGATACTCAAGGATGGCGGCAACGCCGTAGACGCGGCGATTGCGACCGCTTTCGCCATGGCCGTGACCTGGCCGACAGCAGGCAACATCGGCGGCGGTGGCTTCCTCGTTTACTACGGCGCTGATGGCACGACCACGACCTTCGACTTTCGCGAGAAAGCACCGCTTGCCGCGAGCGAACGCATGTATCTCGATGCGGAGGGCAATATTCCGGACAACATCAATCACGACAGTATTCTCGCGGTTGGCGTGCCCGGCACGGTGGCGGGCCTCGCGCTCGCGCACGAGCGGCTCGGCAGCCTGCCGTGGCGCAATCTTGTCGCACCGTCGGTAAAGCTGGCGCGTGACGGTATCCCGATCAGCTGGTTGCTGCACGACTCATTTAAAGGCCGCAAGTCACGCTGGGACCGCTACCCGAGCTCCGCGAAGGTTTTCCTGAAAAAAGACGGCTCGTTTTACGAACCGGGCGACACCTGGAAACAGCCGGACCTGGCGAAGACGCTGCGCCGCATCCAGAAAGACGGCAGGGACGGTTTCTACAAAGGTAAGACGGCCGGGTTGATCGCTGATTTCATGGCAGAGAACGGCGGCATCATCACGCGCGCAGACCTGGAACAGTACGAAGCGGTAGAACGCGAACCGATACGCGGCACCTACCGCGGCTATGACATCGTCAGCATGCCGCCGCCGAGCTCGGGCGGTGTCGTGCTGGTCGAGATGCTGAATATTCTCGAAGGCTTCGATCTTGCGAGCATGGGCCACAACTCGGCGCAGTACCTGCATGTGCTGACTGAGGCGATGCGTCGCGGCTACGCCGATCGTGCGCGCTATCTCGGCGATCCCGATTTCAATGAAGACATGCCGCTCGCCCGGCTCACGTCGAAAGAACACGCCGCGAGTCTGCGCAACAGTATCAGCCTGACAATGAAATCGGAGAGCGACCCGCAGCAATTTGCAGAGCGCTACGAGTCGCCGGAAACGACGCATTTCTCGGTCGTCGACAAGGACGGCAACATGGTCTCGCTGACCTACACGCTGGAGTGGGGCTATGGCTCGCACATCGTTGTTGAGGGTGCCGGCTTCTTGTTGAACAACGAAATGGGTGACTTTAACGCGCAGCCGGGCGTTACGGATGTAAACGGTCGCATCGGCACCGCGCCCAACCTGATCCGCCCGGAGAAGCGCATGCTGTCCAGCATGACGCCGACGATTGTCGGCAAGGATGGCGTACCGCTGTTTGCAACCGGCAGCCCGGGCGGCAAAACCATTATCAATACAACGATGCAAACCATCCTGAACGTCATCGATCACGGCATGAACATTGCCGACGCGGTCGATGCCGGGCGCATGCACCACCAGTGGTTGCCGGACCGCACGATCATGGAAAAGAGCGGTTTCTCGCCGGACACGAAACGCCTTTACGAAGCGTACGGCCACGGCGTGCGCGAAGTGGGCGGCATTGGCTCGGCAATGGGTGTCTACCGGGATCCGGAAACAGGCATCCTCTACGGCGGCGCGGACGGGCGTGCGGCCGATGGCGGCACTGCGTCCTACTAGCCTGAGACAATAGCAGCCCGGTCGGAAGCGGCTGCCAGATCACGCCCGCGGCGGGCCGCGCAGTTGCGATCGCTATTCTTCGTCCGGCAGCGGCGGCAGCGCCTGCAGGTAAGTGGCGATAGCAAGCCGATCCGCGTTTGTCAGCTGGCTCGTGTTGTCCTCGATAACGGGTGCCATCGCCCCGCCGGAGAAATCGCCATCCGGCTCCATGCCGATGTCCAGGAAGTATTCGATGTCGCGCAGCGACCAGCGCCCGATGCCGTCTTTTTTGTCTGGCGTGATGTTGGGTACCGAGCCGTCGTCCGGCCCGTCCGGGTTACCGGCAAGTTCCCGGTCGTGAATCAACACACCGAGGCGCCCGCGCGGTGTGTGGCACTCCCCGCAGTGTCCGAGGTGTCGCACGAGGTACGCGCCACGATTCCAGCTTGCACTCTTTTGCGGATCCGGAGCAAACCGCGCCGCCGTGAAATAGCTGGCCTGCCAGGCCTTCGCCGCGAGTCGCGATGACATGTAAAAAGGCAGTTCATGTTCCCGGTTCTGTTTCGTGACCGGTGCGAGACTGAACAAATAGGCTTTGATATCGAGGATGTCGGCGCGTGTCATGCCCGTGTACGCGGTATACGGAAATGCCGGGTAGTAGGCCTCACCGTCAGGATTCCTGCCGTCATGAAATGCCCGTACGAATTCTGCATCTGACCAGTTGCCGATGCCGGTTGCCTTGTCGGGCGTGATATTCGGCGAGTAGAAAATTCCATAGGGCGAGTCGAGCACGCGTCCGCCGGATAGCGGGACAGCGCCTTCCGCATCTTCCGTATGGCAGGTGATGCAGCCGCCAGCATGAATCAGGTACTTGCCGCGTTCTACCTGGTCACCGCTAGCGGCGAAAGCGGCACTGCACAGCAACAATGTGACCAGCAGGGTGCGGGTCGCGCTGCCGTCGAACATGGAAAAAACGGATTGCCCGGTCAGAGCGTCAATGCGAATCAGTGCGCTACCCGGAAATCGTCATGACAACCGCGACAGGACATGGCGACTTCACGAAAGGCGGCGCCGATGGCATCTTTGTCGCCGCCGCCGGCAACGACTTCATGAAAATTTTTCGAAGCCGTTTCCGCTTTCTGGATGGCTGCCTTGAATTTTTCGGCCTGCTCCCAGATGACCGGCAACGCTTCGGACTCACCGACAGCAGAGCCTTCCTGGAAGACCCGGTGAATCTCCGCAAGACTGTTGGCCAGGCCGAGCGCATGGTTGACGAGATAACCATCGTCGGGCGCAAGGCCGCGCACGATCATCGAAGACGCAACAAGGTGGCCTTTCAGGGTTGTCATTATTGCTTCGCGATAATCGTAGGCATCTTCCGCGGTCGTTTCGGCAGCGGCATTCACGGTGAAGCTGCACACGGCGCAGACAGCAACAGCACTGGCAAAGATTTTTCTGAACATTTCATGACTCCGCGAAGTAAATGACTGATCCTGCAGCGAGAGTAACAAATCCCGACCTGCAGAGAACACGATTTTTGCTGCAAGCAACTCGCCCTGCCCTGTTTTTGACTGCCGAAAGGAACTATTGTGGCGTCTTGCGGACCCAAGCCTGAAAGCGGCAAAGGACCAGTTGATGAGAACCAGAAACAGCGTAACGGGCACGTTGTTATTGCTCGCCGCGTGTTGCGCGGGCTCACCGGCGAGCTATGCACAGAGCGGCGTAGCGGAATCCCAGCAGCACCTGCGCGACGCCAGCGAGGCCTACGCGGCGGAAGACTTCCCGCGCGTCATTCGCTCGCTGGAAACGGCGCAGAATCTCAACCCCGCCAGCCTCTACACCCGCTATAACCTGGCCGCAGCGTACGCACGCAACGGCGACAGCGAACGCGCGCTGGAGCTGCTGGAGAGCCTGGCACGCGCCCGCGTCGACTTCGGCATTGCCGATGATCGGGATTTCGCCTCGCTCGCCGACCTGCCGCGTTTCCAGGCGCTCTTGTCACGCATCGCCCGTGATACTGCGCCAGCGGGTAACAGCCGCATTCATTTTGATATGCAGAGAATCGATCTCGTCCCCGAGGGCATCGCCTGGGACGAAAGAGGTCAACGCCTGTTTTTCGGCAGCATGCGCACCGGCGAAGTTTTTGTCCTCGATGCCGACAAGCAGCTCACGAAGTTTGCAAAATTGCGGCACACCATCCCGCAGGCGGCAATCGGCATGACGGTCGATTCAAAGCGTGACCTGTTGTGGGTGATCGGCAGCGCATTCGTCCTGACCGAAGACGCCCTGCCGGATGCGCCACGCTGGTCCGGCGTTTTCGGTTTTGATCTTGCGAGCGGAGAAGAAAAGTTTCGCTATCTGCGTGATGACGTTGGCTTTGGTTTCAATGACGTAGCCCTCGCGCCGAATGGCGATCTTTTCCTGAGTGGCAACGTCATAGGCCACCTGCCTGCAGACGGCACAAAAATAGAGAAACTGGAAACGTCTGAACCCATCTTTGGCAGCAATGGCATTGTCGTGACGCCGGACGGCAAACACCTGATCACATCCTCGTACCCGGCGACGCTGGCTGTCGTGCGGCTCGCGGATGGCGCAACCAATTTTCTGAGTGCGCCTTCCGATATCGAGCAATACGGCATAGACGGGCTTTATCTTTATCAGGGCGATCTCATTGCTGTGCAACAGGGCATCAAGCCGTGGCGCCTGATGCGCTTTACGCTGAATGACAATCTGACAGCAATCACGCAGGCGCGCACGCTGGATTTCGGCAACCCGCTGGTTGTCGCAACCACCGGGGCCATTGCGGGTAACGAGATTTACCTGATCGGCCAGGGCGCAGCGATTGGTGCAATGCCTCTGCATATTCCCGAAGCGATGCGCGAATTCGTCGGCCGCAGCCTGATAATGACAGCGCCGCTCGACTGACATACCCTCGTTACTCCCGGTAACGACGCAAAGAACAACAATATGACCGATCCCGGCTGGCTGTCCGTACTTCCTCCGCTGCTCGCCATCGTGCTCGCAATCTGGAGCAAGCAGGTCATTCTGTCGTTGTTTGCCGGCATCTGGATGGGCTGCTTCGTCCTGAGCGGTTTCAATCCGCTCATTGGTGTTACAGCAGCACTCGATGCGATCGTTGCCGTGTTTCAGGATCCTGGCGACACGCGTGTTCTGATTTTCACGCTGCTGATCGGTGCACTGATCGCAACGATCGAAGAATCCGGTGGTGTGCGCGGCTTCGTACATTTTCTGGAAACGCGGCGCTTCGTGCACAACGGCAAACGGGCGCAGTGGCTCGCCTGGGTCACCGGCATTATCATTTTCATCGAGTCCAACATTACGCTGCTGGTGGCAGGCGCGGTAAGCCGGCCCCTGTTTGATCGCTATCGCATCTCTCGTGAAAAACTCGCCTATCTGATCGACGCAACGTCGGCGCCGGTCTGCGTGATGATTCCGTTGAACGCCTGGGGTGCCGTCATTATTGGCCTCATTACCGGCACCGGCATTGAAGATCCACTGCAAACGTTCATCGCATCGATTCCGTACAACCTCTATGCCATTACCGCGATCCTGTTGTCTGCCGTGGTTATCTGGAAAAACATCAATATCGGACCGATGCGCGCTGCAGAAGCGCGCACAGCAGGCGGCGAACTGCTTTGGCCGGGCGCAACGCCAATGATTGAGATCAGCGCGGACCACGATTCGCAACACGACGGCAAACCGGTGCCACCGGCTTACCTGATGATGCTGCCGATACTCGCAATGATCCTGATGATGCCGGTCGGCCTGTACATCACTGGCGATGGCAACCTGATAGAGGGTTCCGGCTCCGTGTCCATCCTGTGGTCGATCAGCTTCGCGCTTGTCGTGTCCTGGGTATTGCTACTTGGCAGACGCCAGACCTCTGTCAATAACCTGATGCGCGTCTTCATGAAAGGCGCAGGCTCGCTGCTGCCGATCGCGACAATTCTGCTCTTGGCGCTGGCGCTGGGCGACGTCGCCAAGCTGCTTGGCACCGGTCCGTACGTGGCCGGTGTCGCCGGTGCAGCGGTACCGGAAGCGCTGCTGGCACCGCTGATTTTTCTCGCGTCGGCGTTCATCGCGTTCTCCGTCGGCTCGAGCTGGGGGACGTTCGCGATCATGATTCCAATTGCCATCCCGATCGCGACAACGCTCGGTCTGCCGGTGCCGCTCTTGCTCGGTGCCGCCATTTCCGGCGCCATTTTTGGCGATCACGCTTCACCCATCAGCGATACCACGGTCGTCGCATCGATGGCCTCTGCCACCGATCACATTGACCACGTCCGCACCCAGTTGCCGTACGCGCTCGTCGCGGCCGCCATCGCAACCGCCGGTTTCCTGCTACTCAGCCTGCTTCGCTAGCCGCAATGTAAACGATTGTGGCAATGGCGGGTCTGCCGCGACTTCCCGCCTAGACTCCACTTGTCATCAATCGTTGATGCGCACGCCGTGTGGAGATCGCCTGCGCCGCGTGCTGGCGACGAGCAATGGCAAGCACGGAGAAAGTCGGCGAGGACCAGGACACGGCGCCAGACCACGCTTTAATTCGGTCTGGAATTGCCTGAACACGCCGCAGTGAGCTCAAACGGACAGGAGCTACAGGTAAAGCCAGCGTATCCGGTCGCCGTTACGGTACCTCGGCCCGGCGACGCTGGTCGCAGCGGGTTTTTTGCTGCAAAACGGCTTGCCGGCCGGCAGTCACGGTACCCGGAAGGGTATCGGCGAGGAACGGGCCCGCCCCCTGGTCCGGCACCTCGCTCTGCAAAGGCGACGGGCAGTAATCGATTCGGTTACTGCCCGTTTTTTTTAGAGCACGCCGCTGAAGGAATAGGCCACGGGACCGGTCATCGTGGCGACATCGTCGCTGTCGAATTCGATTTCCACCTCGCCACCGGGCAGCTGTACCCGCACGACGTCAGCGTCGCTCATGCCGCGGGCGCGGGCAGCAAACACCGCGGCGCAGGCGCCGCTGCCGCAGGCCATGGTCAGCCCGGCACCCCGCTCGTAAACCTGCAGTCGCAACTGACCGGGGTCTATGAATTCAGCGACGCCAACGTTGACCTGCTGCGGGAATAACTGGTCATTCTGGATGGCAGGCGCCAGTGATGCGATGTCGATGCTATCGAGAGACTCAACAAAAAATACGGCGTGCGGGTTGCCAACACTGCAGCCGACCGGATCCTTTAAAGGGCCATTGGCAACCGGCAGGTGCAGCGTGTCACATTCGCGTGCCAGCGGAATTTTTTGCCAGTCACGCCTGACACGGCCCATCTCGCAGCGCACCCGGCGGTCTCCCGCGCGCTCGCAGGCAAGCAACCCGGCTACGGTTTCGAGCGTGACGGTGTCGCGCATGCTTTCGTTCAGCAGGAGCCACGCGACACAGCGCGTTGCATTGCCACAGGCCTCCGCTTCACGGCCGTCCTTATTCAGGATGCGCATGAACGCGTCAGCGCTGTTTGATGGCTCAATAACGATGAGCTGATCGGCGCCAATACCGATTTGCACATCACAAAGCCGCTCGATTTCGCCGGCCGTCGGTGCAAACGGCAGCTCGCGCGCGTCGACGATGACGAAATGATTGCGCAATCCGTGCATCTTGATAAACGGTCGACGCGTGTCAGTCTGGATAAAGCCGGACAGGCTCATGGTCGCGCCCTTGAATAGTGGGGACAGTGTCCCCGTTGAACCGATAATCGCAGGAAGCATGCCGGCTGTCAGCCGCTGCATTGCCCCGGGGCCGCGAGTCAGAGTAAATTCATGGCAACACACAGCACGGTGACCCCGATGAGCATGACTGAAACCCTTTTTCGCGATGATGCCTATCAAACCGAATGTGAAGCCACGGTGGTCGATGCGCTGGATGGCTATGTCGTGCTGGATCGCACGGTGTTTTACGCCATGGGCGGCGGCCAGCCCGGCGATACCGGCGTCATTCGCTGGGACGGCGGCGAAGCCCGCGTAGTCGATACCCGCTATGCAGACCGCGGCGCCATTCGCCACATACTGGCCGACGACGCCGAGCTGCCACCGGAAGGCATCGGTGTAATCGCCGCGATCGACTGGGAACGGCGCTTTCGTCTTATGCGCATGCACACCGCATTGCACTTGCTTGGTGCGGTGCTGAAATACGGCGTTACCGGCGGCAATATCAGCGCGGACCGCAGTCGTCTCGATTTCGACATGGAAGACGCGATCGACAGGGACGACGTCACGGCAAAGGTCAATGCACTTGTTGCAGCAGACACACCGGTCAGCTGCCGCTGGATTACCGACGCAGAGCTGGCCGCCCAGCCGGAGCTTATTCGCACCATGTCCGTCAAGCCGCCGAAAGGCGCCGGCAAAATTCGCTTGCTCGATATCGAAGGCGTTGACCTGCAGCCCTGCGGCGGCACGCACGTGCAGAAAACCGGCGAAATCGGTCCCGTGCGTATTGCGAAAGTCGAAAAGAAGGGCAAGCACAATCGGCGAGTTCACATCGAGCTCGACTAAGACCCCGCCAAAAACTCACGCTGCGGTGCAGTCCGCAGCTCTCCTGCCAAAAAAGGTGACCGGGACATGAGCGCAGGCAGCGCAGCCGCAACACCCGATCAGCCGGCCAGCCCGGTAAGCGCTGGCGAACGCCTGGCAGCGCTCGATACGCTGCGCGGGGTTGCGGTCCTCGGCATCCTGATGATGAACATCTACGCCTTTGCGATGCCTTTCGCGGGCTACATGAATCCGCTAAACGCAGGCGGCAGCGAGTGGTACAACCTCGGCACCTGGTTTGTTACACACATCCTTGCCGACCAGAAGTTCATCAGCATTTTCTCGATGCTGTTTGGCGCCGGCATTGTGCTGATGTGGCAGCGTGCCAGCGAACGTGGCGCGAGTTTCGGGCGAATTTTCTATCGGCGCATGTTCTGGCTGCTGGTCATCGGCCTGCTGCATGGCTACCTGATCTGGTTTGGCGACATTCTTTTCTACTACGCGGTTATCGGCATGCTGGTTTATTTCGCACGCGGCTGGCGCCCGCGCACACTGATCGTCGCCGCCTGCGTGCTGCTGCCCGTGACGCTGGTAATGAGCTACGGCGGCTACGTGCAGATGCTGGCAATGCAGTCCGAAGCGACGAATATCGCAGCACTGCGAGATGCCGGCGAGATTCTGACGGACGAGCAGCAGGCAACGCTCGATGAGTGGAATGTCATGGGCGGCTTCATGGCGCCGACCGCAGAAAACATTCGCGAGGACCTTGAGGCGCACCGCGGCAGTTATGCCGACATCATGCAACATCGCGTCCCGCAACTTGTGAATATGCAGGTGAGCAGCGTCTTCTTCATGTTCTGGCGAGTCGGCGGCATGATGCTGATCGGCATGGCGTTCATGAAGCTTGGCATCCTGTCAGGCCAGCGTGCGCCGTCCGTGTATAACAAGCTGATGCTGATCGGCTACGGTCTCGGCCTGCCCATCATGCTGTTCAGCGCCTACGACTTGCACGCGCACCAGTTCGACGGTTTCTACTTCATGAAACAGGGCAGCATCGCGAATTACGTTGGCTCGATCCTGATCGCGTTCGGCCATATCGGACTGGTCATGCGGCTGGTACAACGCGGCGTGTGGCACAAGCTGATGCAGCGCTTTGCCGCCGTCGGCCGCATGGCGTTTAGCAACTACCTGATGCACTCCATCATCCTGACGAGCGTGTTTTACGGCTACGGCCTCGGCCTGTACGGCGAGGTTCCGCGTGCGGGGCAGATGCTGTTCGTGGCCGGGGTTATCGGCCTGCAGCTGATCATTAGCCCCTGGTGGCTGGCGCGCTACCGCTTCGGCCCGGCCGAGTGGCTGTGGCGCTCGCTGACCTACTGGCGACGCCAGCCCATGCGCGCCTGACAACCTGTAACTGAAAAATTCGCGGCCGCGGTCGCGGCCCTGCGACACAAGCTGGTAGCATGCGTGGCTGCTCCACAATAACGATAAAGATTCATGGCAGAACCCGCAGACCGTCTGAGCGAATTGAAAATTGACCGCAGCGCGCTGGCGCCATCCGGCCGCGGCTGGCTGTGGCCGGTGCTGGCCGTGGCGCTCATCGCGAGTGCCGCTGTCGCCTGGTTCCTGTTCAGCGGCATGAACCGCGCGGTCGAGGTCGAAACCGAAGTGGCGCGCCGCCCGCCGAGTGCCGCCGCCGCAAGCAGCGTCCTCGACGCTTCCGGTTACGTGACCGCAAGACGCGAAGCGACCGTTTCCTCCGAGGTCACCGGCAAGGTCACGGAAGTGCTGATCGAAGAAGGCATGAGCGTCGCAGCCGGGCAGATCGTCGCACGACTCGATGACACAACGCAGCGCGCGCAGCTCGCACTCGTCAATGCACAGCTGCAGTCGGCACGCGCCGGCATCGCCGAGGTGGAGGCACAGTTACGCGCCGCGAAACTCGAGCGCGATCGACTGCGCGAACTCGCCGCACGCAAACTCACGAGCACGTCCAGCGTGGACACTGCGGACGCAAATTACGATGCCCTCGCCGCCCGTCTCGCAACCGCGCGCGACAACGTTACGGTAGCCGAAAAAAGTGTCGCACTGACGCAGGATGCGCTTGATGACATGACGATACGCGCGCCGTTCGGCGGGATGGTGGTCTCGAAGAACGCACAGCCCGGCGAGATGATCTCGCCGATCTCCGCTGGCGGCGGTTTTACCCGTACCGGCATTTGCACGATCGTCGACATGGATTCGCTCGAGATCGAAGTCGACGTTAACGAGGCGTATATTCAGCGCGTCAAGCCGGGCCAGCCTGTCAGCGCCACGCTGGATGCCTACCCCGACTGGCAGATTCCGGCGGATGTTATCGCCATTGTGCCGACGGCAGATCGTCAGAAGGCCACGGTGCGCGTGCGCATCGGGTTTCGCGAACGCGACGAGCGCGTGCTGCGCGACATGGGTGTGAAAGTCGCGTTCCTCGGCAGCGAGCCAATCCCGACCGACAGCGGCGAACAACCGGGCGTACTGATCTCGGGCGCTGCTTTGCAGCAGGATGCCGGCGGTGATTTTGTCTGGCGCGTGGCGAACGCCCAGGTCGAGCGACGCGCCGTTACACTCGGCAGCGCCGCTGACCGCGATCGTGTGCTGGTGCTGGATGGATTAAAGGCGGGCGATACGATCGTGCGCTCTGCCAGCGCGCCGCTCAGCGCGGGGCAAGCAATCAAAACAAAATAACGGGAGCAGAAGATGACGGAAATACTGGCGAAGCTCGAGGGCGTGAGCCGCGTGTACCAGAAAGGCAAGGAACGCGTCGACGTACTGCACGAACTCGACCTGCAGATTGAGCAAGGCGAATTTCTTGCCTTGATGGGACCCTCCGGCTCCGGCAAAACCACATTGCTCAACCTGCTCGGCGGGCTCGACAAGCCGACGGCCGGTACGGTCAGCGTAGGCGGTGCGATGCTGTCATCCATGAGCAACAGCCAGCTATCCAACTGGCGCGCCACGCACGTTGGCTTCATCTTTCAGTTCTACAACCTGCTGCCGGTGCTGACGGCACGCAAGAATGTCGAGCTGCCGCTGCTGCTGACCAACATGTCCGGCAAAGAGCGCAGCCGTCGTGCCGAGATCGCGCTTGAGATCGTCGGCCTCGCCGATCGCGCCAACCACCGGCCGCGCGAGCTGTCCGGCGGCCAGGAACAGCGCGTGGCAATTGCGCGCGCCATCGTTTCCGATCCGCAGCTCCTGCTGTGCGACGAGCCGACCGGTGACCTCGACCGGGCGACTGCCGATGAAATCCTGAAGCTGCTGCAAACGCTGAATTCAGAGCACGGCAAGACGATCATCATGGTCACGCATGACGCCCAGGCTGCCGACTACGCGCGCCACACGCTGCACATGGACAAGGGCAAACTGGAAGCCAAGGCGGCAGCATGAAGTACCTCGGCCTGATCTGGAAAAACGCCTGGCGCAAGAAAGTGCGCACGTCGCTCACTATTTTGTCTGTGCTCGTCGCGTTCCTGCTGTTCGCGTTGCTCAACGCGATTGGTTACGCGTTTCGTTCGGGCGAGGACGCATCGGCGGCCGATCGCCTCGTCGTGCTGAACAAGATTTCGCTGATCAACCCGCTGCCGATCAGCTACGAGGCACGCATCGCCTCTACTCCCGGCGTTGCCATGGTGACGCATGCATCGTGGTTTGGCGGTTACTACCAGGGCCCGCGCAACCAGTTCGCGCAGTTCCCGGTCGACGCGAAAGACTATTTCGCGATGTACCCGGAACTCGTGATAGCGCCGGAACAGCTCGATGCATTCGCGAAGAACCGCATCGGCGCCGTCGTGGGCCGCGAGCTTGCCGAAAAATTTGGCTGGAAGGTCGGAGACCGCATTCCAATTCTCTCGACGATCTGGCCGCAGGCCGACGGCGACCGTAACTGGGAGTTCGAACTCGAGGGTATTTTCCGCTCGGATGATCCACGCGGCAGCTCCGCATTCATGCTGTTCAACTACGACTACTTCGAAGAAGCGCGTGGCTTCGGCAAGGGCACTGCCGGCTGGTACATTCTGCGCATTGCACCCGGCGCCAACCCGGCCGAGGTAGCCAACGCAATTGACGAACAGTTTGCGAACTCACCAAGCGAAACCGAAACCAGTACCGAGGCAGCATTTGCAGCGTCTTTTGCCAAACAGTTCGGCAACATCGCGCTGATCGTGCAGCTGATCCTGGGCGCCGTTTTCTTCACGCTGTTACTGGTCGCTGGCAACACGATGTCGCAGTCGGTCCGCGAACGCATTCCGGAACTCGCCGTCCTGAAAACGGTTGGCTTTCGTGACACCGCCGTGCTCGGCATCGTGCTGTCCGAGTCGATTCTTATCATCATGATTGGCGGTTTGCTCGGTCTCGGCATTGGCTGGCTGCTGGTGCAAGGTGCCGCACAGGCGATGGGTGCCTCCTTGCCCGGCGTCTACCTGGCGCCCGAGGCGATGCTGGTTGCCGTCGCCATCATGATTGGCGCCGGCATCCTGGCCGGCCTGTTCCCCGCATTGAAGGCGATGCGCCTGTCGATCGTTGATGCGCTGGCGCGCGGATAGGAATTCCAAATGAAAAGTATCAACCAGATTTTCGCCGTCACCGCGCTGAATATTCGCAACCTGCCGCAACGCGTGGGCGGCTCGGTCGTTGCCGTCGTGGGCGTCGCCGCCGTCGTGCTGGTGTTTGCCGCCGTGCTGTCGATGGCCGCCGGCTTTGAGCGCACGATGATGGCCGCTGGCGCCGAAGACACTGCCATCGTCATGCGTGCCGGCTCAACGGCCGAACTGAACAGCGGCCTGTCCAACGATCAGGCCCTGATCATCGCGAACTCGCCCGGCGTCCTGCGCGATGGCGATACCCCGATTGCCTCCTTTGAGCTTTATGTCGTGGTCGACATTCGCAAGAAATCAACGAACGACGATGCAAACGTGCCGCTGCGGGGAGTGCAGCCAGGTGCGTTCGATGTACGCAGCAATGTCAAAATCGCTGAAGGACGCAGGTTCGAGGAAGGAAAAAACGAACTGGTCGTGGGTCGCGCGGCGCAATCGCAGTTCGCAGGCCTGGACGTTGGCAATGTCATTCGCTTCGGCCAGACCACCTGGACTGTCGTTGGCATATTCGAGGCTGACGGCAGCGTGTCGGAATCCGAGCTGTGGACCGACCTGCGCGTGCTGCAGACGATGTACAACCGCGGCAGCAGCGTGCAGTCGGTGCGCGTTCGCCTGGAGAGCCCGGCAGCGATCGAAGAATTGCAGCAGACCCTGGCTGACGACCCACGACTCGACGTCGATGTGAAAAGCGAGAAGGACTACTACGCCAGCCAGGCCGCTCCGCTCAGTCAATTCATCAAGATCGTCGGCTATCCGCTGACCGTGCTGATGGCTATCGGTGCAGTGTTTGGCGCATTGAACTCAATGTACGCGTCGGTCAGCGTGCGCGGCAAGGAAATTGCTACGTTACGTGCGCTGGGCTTCGGCCCGCTCTCGGTGCTGATCTCGACGATTATTGAATCGACACTGCTGTCGCTGATCGGCGGTCTGCTCGGCGGCGCTCTGGCCTACATCGCGTTCAACGGCTTCCAGGTGTCGACCCTGAACGGCGCAAGCTTCAGCCAGGTTGTATTCGATTTCGCCGTAACACCGGATCTGTTGTCGCAGGGCCTCGTCGCCGCGTTGATCATTGGCTTCGTCGGCGGCTTCTTTCCGGCCATTCGCGCTGCGCGGCTGCCGGTGGCGCAGGCATTGCGCGAACTGTAGAGCACGCCTACAGGCGCGACGCCACCCAGACAATACCCATGCCGGCTCCGCCGGCTGACAACAGTGGCACCATCAGTTTCTGATACCGTGGCAGCGCTGCCAGCAGCAGGAACAGCGGCAACGACACGAGCACGACGGCCAGCTGCCCAATCTCGACGCCAGCGTTGAACGCGAACAGCTGCAGCAGCAAATTCTTCCCGCCCAGCCCGAGCTCAGCCAGCGCGCCGGCGAATCCAAAGCCGTGCAGCAGGCCAAAACCGAACGCAAGTTGCCAGCCGATGTGGTGCGCGGGACGCACGACGTTGATCAATCCGGCGACAACGATACTCGCAGCGATCGCAACTTCTACCGCCTGCGATGGCAGGCTGACGTAACCGAGCGCGGCGAGCGCAAGGGTGATCGAGTGCGCTGCCGTAAACGCGGTGACGATGCCGAACAGCCTGATGAGGCGCCGCCTGAGGTCGCGGACAGCAATGGTCGGCAGAATCAACAGGAACAGGAATAGCAGGTGATCGTAGCCGCCCAGGATGTGCACGACACCTTCGCGCAGCATCGTGTATGCGGACGCACTTTCTGTTACGTCGAGCGTGAAAGCCTTGTCGGATTTCGTTGTAACCCGCAAATGCGCGGTCGTGGCATCCTGCACGCGAGAGATGACCCTGTGATGCGGGTCGATGGCAAAAAACAGGTCAAAGCCCATGCCGATCCGCGCGCTGTCATTCGGGCAGGTCACCGCAAAGCGTGCAGACATATGCTGCGTACCGGAGTAAGTGACGAGCGCAAGCTGTGCAGGGTCCGCTGCTGTTGAGCAGTCTTCGCCACCGCGCTGCAGACTCAAGGCATTCTGAATTTGGGTGTACACGCTCGACTGCTGGTTACGCAGCTCGCCCCAGGTGAGCTGTCCATCGCCGTCGGCGTCCAGCGGCAGCAGTTGCGCAACATCACTGAGCGCGAGATCCGCTGTAAGCGTGGCCGCGTCTGCATCGGTCATGTCCAGCGTCAGGTAGCTGCTCGCCTGGGTATGGCCGTGGACGGGCGACCCGAACATCAACAGGGCGATCGCGACGAAGCCGGCGGCGCGAAACATCACGTCGCCCCGCCCTGCGCCTTGCGCCAGGCAATGACGGGCTGTGCCGCAGCGTCATTTCCCGCGGCAGCGGCTGCGCGCAGTAAAAGCTCGGCATCTTCGTATCCCTTCTGCACTGCCCAGTTTCGTTCCGCAAAACGCAGCGCAGAAGTCGGCTCCTGCATCCCATCGAGCTCGAACAGTGCGCGCTCGCGCCAGTGCAGCGGTTCCTCGGCCGTGTAGGCAGGATCCGTAAAGCGCTGCAGAAGCGCTGTGCGCCAGGCAGCAAGCTGCGGGTGTTGCAATGC
>JBATFU010000218.1:0-2119 GCA_049665065.1 Woeseia sp.
GTTACCTGTTGGCCGCTTGCCTGTTGCTGGCAATCCTCCAACCAGCCTGTGCGACCGGCAAAGGGCCTGTCGCTGCCGCTCTTGTCAATCCGGCCCGCAGTGCTGCCGATCGCGAGCGTGACCTTCGTGACAAGCCACTGCAGGTTTTGAATTTCGCCGGCTTCCGGGACGGTATGACAATCGCCGACGTGTTCGGCGGAGGTGGTTACTACAGCGAGATTCTGTCGGGCGTAGTCGGCGAGAATGGCAAAGTCCTGTTGATAAACAACGCTCCCTACGATGCCTACGTAGACAAAGACGTACTCGCGGCTCGCCTCGACAATGGTCGTCTGCCCAATGTTGAGTACATGCTCGTCAAAAACGAAGCCATGGGGCTTGGCAGCAACAGCCTCGACGGCGCAATGATCATCATGAGCTACCACGACCTTTTTTACGACGATCCGGAAGGCGGCTGGCCAGACGTGGGCCATGATCAGTTTATTGATCAGATTGTTACGGCGCTGAAGCCGGGTGGACGGCTTCTGATTGTGGATCATGCTGCCAAGGCAGGCAGTGACGACAAGATGACAGAATCCCTGCATCGCATCGACGAACAATTTGCGATCGACCAGTTGCAGATGCGCGGTTTGACGTTTGTCGGCTCAATACCTGATCTGCGCAACGATGATGACAATCGCGAATTGACAGTGTTCGATCCGGAGATTCGCGGCAAGACCGATCGATTTGTACACCTCTATACCAAAGGTGGGGCATCAGGCTTGGAGTGACCTAGAACTTCTCCGGTCTCAATACGCTGACGTCGGTCTCGAATAAAACCATCGCATAGTCCGCGTAGAAATTATCCTGCAGGTAACTGGCGATGCGCGCAGCGACGACGTCGTCACACACCACTTCGATGCGTACGTTGCCGCTCGAAGACCATCGTGCATTGCGCGCACCCCGGCTGCCTGAACCACGGGCGTCTGTCACGGTGTAGCCGGTCGCGCCGAGTTTTGCGATGGTCCTGCACACTTTCTCCTCGATTGCGGATTCAGTGATGATCGTAACCAGTTTGCGTCGTTGAGATGGCACGTCGATATTCTCCTAGCCGTGCAGCCAGCCGGCAATACGGTAGTAAAGTGGAATGCCAAGGAAAATATTGAAAGGAAACGTAACGCCCAGTGAGGCAGCGAGCGACAGGGACGGGTTTGCCGCGGGCACGGCGATGCGCATCGCTGCCGGCGCCGCAATGTAGGACGCGCTGCCGGCCAGAACGGCAAGCATGGTCGTGCCACCGATCGACAGTCCCAGGCTCCAGCCCAGCAGGGCGCCAATGGTGGCGAGAGGTACCGGCGCGATCAGGCCGAAGGCGACCAGGAACAATCCGTTGTGACGCAGTGTGCGAATTTCGCTGGCGGCGATCAGTCCCATCTCGAGCAGGAAGAGGGCCAGCACGCCTTTGAAGAGGTCGAAGAACAACGGCTCCAGCGGTGCAATGCCCGCCGGGCCGGCAATCCAGCCGATGGCCAGGCCACCCACCAGCAGCACGATGCTTCTGCCGAGAAAGATGTCGTGTGCAAGCGGGCCCCATCGTGTACCGCCACTGACACCGCGCGCCAGCAGAATGCCCACCATGAGCGCCGGGATTTCGAGCAGGACCAAAAACAGCGGCAGCTGCGAGTCGTATGAAACGCCCTGCGCGCCGAGAAATGATACGCCCACGGCATAGGTGCCGACGCTGACCGATCCGTAATGTGCGGCGAGCGAGGCCGCGTCTGCACGGCCAATGCGGCCTAGCAGCCGCGCGACCGGGAACACCAGCAGTGGCAAGCTGAAACCCATTGCGAGCACCGCCAGCATCTGCAGGCCGAGCCCGCCAAATGCACTCTTCGCAAGCTCTATGCCGCCTTTCAGGCCGATCGTGAGCAGCAGCAGCATGCTCAGAAGATCGTAAATGGCCGGCGGCAGTTTCAGATCGGACCGGGCTACGCCGGCGAAAATACCGAGCGCGAAAAACAGGATTACCGGATCCATGACTAGTTGGCCGCAGACAAATAAAGTCTCATCAGCGCTTGTTCTTGTCGTCCCAGAGCATGGGTTCCCACAACTCTATCTTGTTGCCTGCCGGATCCATAATCCA
>JBATFU010000219.1:0-1589 GCA_049665065.1 Woeseia sp.
TATCCGCCATGTCGGTGGCGGTGACCTGATTGCACACCGCATAGCCTGGTTGCGGGGCCAGTTTCCTGACCGCAGACCGACGACAAAAAGTTTCCGGCCGCAGCCGTATGAAGAATTGAGCCGCGTAATGCGACAGTCCGGCCAATCCCGCGAAGCCGATGCCATCGCGGTAGAGAAGATTCGCATGCGCCTCGCAGCGCTAGTGGATAAACCCTGGGCCAGGATCTTCCCGCGCTTGCTGATGCTTATCAGCCACCACGGCTACTCGACCAGGCGCGCCGTAGTTTCATTCCTTACGTTCGTCCTGCTGGGTACGACGATGTATGCATTGGCGGTATTTGCGTTTCAACAGCCGTTTCTGCCGGTGCAGAACTCGCCGGAGCCCGTGACCTACCAGTTCCTGTCCGACCTTCTGCAACACTCGACCGAGCAAGGCTGCCCCGGATTTGACCCGCTGCATTTTGCACTGGATGCGGCACTGCCGGTTATCGATCTCGGCCAGGATATGCATTGTCGCTTCATGCCGGAAGGACCGTTTCGCTGGCTGTGGCTGCTGCTGAACAGTGTGTATGTCATCGCCGGTGCGGCGTTATCGGCGGTGGTGGTCCTGACGCTGACGGGTGTGTTGCGGAGAGATTGATGTGACCAGAACCCCGGCAATTCAAAGGACACTAACGACTGGCTGGATTGAATCGGAGCTAAGGCGCGTCTGAGAGAGTAAGCGTTTGAGCTCAACAAAAAAAACCCCGCACAAGGCGGGGTTTTTTCTGTCATCGCAACAGCTTAGAAGTTGACACGGCCTCTCAGGTACCACGACATTCCGTTGAAACCAAACGGCGTGGACTCTGAATAGATCTGACCAAAGTCACCGGCAAAGGGGTTTTTGTCCGGGTAGGTATCGAACAGATTATCGATGCCGAGGATGACTTCGATATTCTCCCGCGCCTGGTAGGCAACCTCAGCGTCGAACAACACCTCGGCACCAATCCCGGGTACACCGTTGCCGGTGTCGTCCCACTTGCCGTAGTAGTTGGCCCGCAGCAGGGTACGGAAATCGCCCTGCACGTGCGTCCAGGAGATATTGCCCCGAACGTTAGGCAACAGATCTTCGAGTGCCGCAACACGGCCGGCGTCGATCGGATTAACAGTACCGACACTGTCCACTTCGGTCTTGTTGTAGTTCAACGCAAGCGTGATGTCCGAATCGCCGCTGAAAAGCGGGAAGCCGTAGCGACCGACAACGTCAATACCCGAAGTCGTCGTGTCGAAGCTGTTGGAGAAGAAGCGGAACGCCAACAGGTCATCCAGACCGATGAAGTCGTTACGATCGATGATTCCATCAGCATCGAGACCGGTCAGAGCTTCCGAGACAGTGGTGTAATTATTGCTGTTACCTGCCTGGGCATCGGCGTAATTCAACGCGACCAGGAAGTCGACGTCAGCACCCAGCGCGACGCGATCCGTCACTTCGATGTTGTAGTAGTCGACTGTCCAGCTGGTCTCGCCAAGGTCGAAGGCCACGCCTAATGACAGGTTGGTCGCTTCCTCAGGTCCCAGCACCGGA
This sequence comes from Woeseia sp., assembly GCA_049665065.1. Taxonomy (GTDB): domain Bacteria; phylum Pseudomonadota; class Gammaproteobacteria; order Steroidobacterales; family Woeseiaceae; genus Woeseia. The sequence continues at coordinate 1,565 of JBATFU010000219.1, forward strand.
CGGCCATTACCGAGGCTCTCGATGT
>JBATFU010000220.1:0-2102 GCA_049665065.1 Woeseia sp.
ACCTGAATCGTGGCCTGCCGTTACTCGACCTTATTGAAGAAGGCAACCTTGGCCTGATCCACGCCGTGTCGAAGTACGACCCCGAGCGCGGCTTTCGGTTTTCAACCTATGCCACCTGGTGGATTCGCCAGAACATCGAGCGTGCGATCATGAACCAGTCGCGCACGGTGCGTTTACCGATTCACGTCATAAAGGAAATTAATGTCTGTTTGCGCGCCGCACACGAGCTTCGCCAGAAGAGCGCGGAACTGCCAAGTGCAGCAGAAATAGCGTCGTCCGTGGCACGCGAAGTCGACGATGTGGAACGACTGTTGGCACTGCACGATCGTGTCACGATCAGTTCTTCCGGTGCTGAAGACGAACGCAGTGTGCTGGACACGCTGCCGGCACCGTCAGCCGCGGAACCACCGCGTTGTGCGCAGCGCGGTGCCGTCAGCGAAATTGTCGATCGTTGGCTTTTCAAGCTGGGCGACAAGCAGCGCGCGGTAATTGAATGCCGGTTTGGTTTGCACGGCCAGCGACGCCTGACGCTGGAACAGATTGGCGTCGAGATTGGCGTTACCCGCGAGCGCGTGCGGCAGATTCAGCTCGAGGCATTGCGCAGCTTGCGCGAGATGATGGAGTCGGACGGCCTGTCGATGGAAGCGTTGCTCGACTAGTCCAGCAACAGTACGGCGGCCGGACGGCGGCCTTCGGCAATCAGGATATTGAATGTACGGCACGCAGCCGGCGTGTCCATCATTTCCAGCCCGATACCGCGCCGCGCGAGCCCAAACATGAGTTCCCGCGGTGGCAGGCGCTGCTGCCAGCCGGTGCCGAGTACCAGCATTTCGGGTTCTTCAGCGAGAACCGATTCGAGGTCAGCCACGGTCAACTCATCGATAGCGCTGGCGCGCCATTCGCCGATGATGCGATCGGCGGTCAGTGCGACACTTGCCGTCAGCGTCTCATCGCCGATCCGAATAGCATTGCGCTCCACGCTCCGTATGGTCAGGTCGGTGCCGTTTTCACGTGTAAACAACATTCAGGGCCAACTCGTCAGAAACGGTGAATGCGGATGCAGCGGGGCGCATACGCGGTTACCATGGCTCCGCTTCGCGACGCGCCGCAGTCGCTTGGGGCTGGCGCGTGCTTTTCGCCGGTACGTCATCATACAAATACTGAATCCCGGTTCATAGCCCGCGGCCTGAACCGCCACGCATTGATTTACTTATGGCAGAAAGCCAGCGCGGCAATTGGCGCGCCGACCACAAATTGCAGCGTCCGATCATTGCATTGCCCTGTCGCGCTGCTGAACTGCTGTCGTTGCAAAATGACGCAGGCTGGTTGAAGAGCGCGACGATTCGCAGCCTGCCACCTGCCGTGCCCTTGCTGGATCGATTGCTTGCAGAGCTCGGCGAGCCGGCTGCAACGGTCGGGCGTGCAGCGCTGCGCTTGTGGGGACAAACCGGACACTGCCCCAATGGCTGGGTTGCCGCCGCCGATCCTGTCTGGATGCAGGCGGGCCTTAAAAATCTGTGCCTGCACGTTCCGCCGGCAGCAGACATCGAGCCGGCGGCGCTGCGTGACCTGTGCAGGGACCTGCAGCAGGCACTGTTGTCAGATCGCGGCCTGACACTGGACACGCAGGGCGTGTCAGCCTATCTGCGCGGAGCAAGCCCGCTGCCCGTAGCTGAGTTGCCGGCGACCTCGATAGATCGCGCCGATCCGGCCGGCTTCATGCCAGCGTTCGGCGACGCCGCCGTGGCGGAATACTATGCACTCGCAAGTGAACTGGAAATGTCCCTGTTTGCGCACCCTTATAATGTGCTGCGCGAAAGTCGCGGGCAGAAGCCACTGAACGCACTGTGGCTGTGGGGCGGGGGTGCGGTGTCCGGAACCGAACCGCGTGCGCTTCCTGTGCTTTTTACTGACGACGCACTGCTAAGAGGGTTTGCAGCTTACAGCGAATCGCGCTGTGCCGATTGGCCGGGCACACTGCGCGAGTGTTTTGCAATGACGGAAGGCAACTTCATCGCAGCGCCTTCTGAGCTGCAAGCATATCAGTTGCCCGTTTTGCTTGCAGAGCTGCGCGAGCTGTGGCGCAAGCGCAAGATTCACCG
>JBATFU010000221.1:0-2730 GCA_049665065.1 Woeseia sp.
CGGGCGCGGCCGAGGCAGCACGGGCAATCTTGGTGGCGGCGGACTCGTCGTCTGCCGCAGCAACGTTAAAAAACGCAAAGCTTGCGAGCAACGCGAACAGAGCTTGAATGCAACGATTCGAAAAAGACGTGTTCATGACAGCCTCCTGGTGTTGGCTGCGCGGAGTATAGACCTTGGCGCAGAAAAGTGTCTGGCGATAATCCATTACAAGCGCTGCGGATTGCCGACTGTGCGCGCTCCCCCAGCGTGCGCAGCGGTATCTTTGCCCGCACAGACCCTTCAACATTGGATCAGTGACGGAATTTCTGATCCCGCCTGGCAAACTGCTTGCGATCAGCGCGGTTGCCGCGAGATAGTTAGCGATAGAAATAACCGGCTCTCTGAGTCTGCCTGCGACCGTCAAATGCAGGACTCCGAGCAGATGCTTTACTCGTTTTCCAGCCGGCAAACATTCTCTCGTTGGATTGAAAAAATAATTTACTGCTTTGGGGAAGCGGTTCAGGAACACTGCAGGCATCGGCCAGGATGCGGCGATCGGAAGTTTTAAACCTATACTCCGGACTAAAGCTCACGACGAGGCGGCTATGAAAATTATCGGCAGTCAATCTGGTCGGATATTCCTGTCATTAGCCATTGTTTGCACGTTGATTGCGCTAGGTTTTTTTGCAGTTTACACACTGAGCGAGCGGGCCTTGCGCGACGTGCAGCTGCCGCCGCCGTTCATAATGCCGTCCGTTGTCAACAAGGCGACTGTCGAGCGCGGCCGACACCTCGCCCGCACGCGCGGCTGCTTCGGTTGCCACGGCCAGCAACTGCAGGGCATCGACTTTTCGGAAGAATGGCAGGGTATGGGCACGACCGTCGCACCGAATCTTGCGCTGTTTGCGAAGCAATACGATCCGGCGGTTCTCGAGGCGGCCATTCGCCACGGGATTGGCCACGATGGCAAAGCCCTGTGGTCGATGCCTTCCTATAATTTCAAGCACCTATCCGACGACGACACGGTCGCGCTGATTGCATTTCTGCAGTCCGCCCCGGTGATCGAGCATGAATTGCCGACGCCACGTTACAGCTGGTCGTTACGCTGGACGATTGCCCACGGCGCGGAACCGCACATGGCAGACCTTGTCGCAGCAATGCCAGAATTACAGGTAGGGGAGGGCGACGACCCGCGGCACGTGCGCGGAGAGTATTTCGCGATGACAAGCTGCAATGAATGTCACGGGTACGATCTGCGTGGCCAGTGGGAATATGGGCCGGGCACGCCTGACCTCGCCATTGTCGCCGCCTATTCGCTCGACGATTTTCGACGGCTGCTGCATGAAGGTATCGCGATCGGCGATCGTGGTGACCTGCGGATGATGTCTGCAGTGGCGCGCGATCGGTTTGCCGAATTATCGGATGAAGAAATCGCAGACTTGCACGCATTTCTGCAGACGCTGGCAAACGTTCCGGCGCCCGCCAATGTTCCGTGGCGACCGGGCAGTTGAGGAGAGCCGCCCTTCAGGTCAAGCAGCATGACGTCGATTAACTCGCCTTGGTTCACCGGCGCATAAACCAATCCCGGCTCGACTCCGATTCCGCTCCTGTCCTAAGCAGAGAAAAAAGTCCGTTTCCCACCCGAAGCGGATATTTCAGAATCCATTGGCTAGACTGACAACAACGGCTGCTACTGACGCAAAGCAGCCGTTGCCTTCTGTAGTTGAGCTTGCGAGCTAGTTTTCTTCAGATTGTGGAAAATAAATGAATCGAGAAAAGCGCAAGGACATTGTAGAGGTTGTTGGTTTAGCTGCGATCGTCGCATCGCTGATTTTTGTTGCGTCAGAAGTACGTGAGGCCAACCGGGCGAGCAGAATCGCGGCGCGGGATTCGATCACTCAAGGCCATTTGGAGTTCATGGGCGCTCTCATTGATCAGGGCGTATTGCCGACGGCTATGTGGAAACTCTTCGAGGGTGCGGAACTATCTGAATTCGAAGCTTTTCAGATAGACATCCATCATCAGCGTCGATGGCGGCACTACGAGAGGGTCTATTACATGTATCAATACGGAGTGTTGACAGATCAGGAATGGAACGGGTTTCGTGCAGCCATTTATGATTCGATGAACGGAGATAGCCCATTTTCGCTATCAAGCCGTAATGCATGGGAATCCAGTAAAGCAATTCTATCGGAGGAGTTCGCTAGTTACGTTGACGCGTTGATTGAGAGAAAAAATTGACGGCTACTTTTGCCCGAAAGCAGAAGTTGTAACGATTTCCGCACTCGACGTGATTTAGAAAGGTCGCTTACCGACCCGAAGCAGGCATTTCGCGATTGGTGATTTAGACTAAGTGATGAGTCTATTGCTGACCCAAAGCAGCCGTTGGCAAGCAAGGTGAGTCCGCCCCAATTTCCGTTGGAGCGGACTTTGTGACAATAAAGTATTGAGTCGGTATTACGTCTTTTCAGCGCTTGCCCGACGGATTGCACGCCGTGCCGGGATGAAGGCCAGCCGCCGTCAAAATTTCTTTCCATTCTGCAGTTAGCTGTCCCCATGACTGGGCTATCAAACCCTTGAACAGCGGATCACCAGGCTCGTCTTCTCGCCCGGACCAGGCGCACTCAGACTTACCATTCAAAGTGCCATCGTCGTTTTTGAGGCTCTTCCCATTTCCAGTTATTTCACCGGCAAAGGCAGTATTGGCCCCGACAAGCACGAAAGCAGTAGCGCAGGCGACCAAGCCTAGAC
>JBATFU010000222.1:0-10941 GCA_049665065.1 Woeseia sp.
AGTCAGGTGGTTGCACATACGGGACGGCTTCGCCGCTCCGTATGTTCTTCGCAAAGAGGCGGGGATTGCGGCAGGCATTAGATAGAGACAGCGGACCCTTCGATTGAATCGGGTGGGGCGCGATAGAGAGATCGGACGCTTCGTTTGGTTGGGAGTGGGACGCGATAGATGGACCGGACTGCGGGCCGGCGTAGTTAGAAATGCGCAGGTGCAGGCTCGGAGCGGAAGCTGGAATTTTTGGGTGAGGGGTGATCGGTTGCTCAGTGCTCTTTCAAGGTAGGGACGCGATAGATGGATCGGACCCTTCGTTTGGTTGGGAGTGGTTCGCGAGATTTGGATCGGACTCTGGGCCAGCGTAGTAAGCACTGCGCAGGTAGAGGCTCGGAGCGGAAGCTACAATTTTTGGGTGTTGGGTGATTTTGGAGTCTGGCACCTTGTCGATACTAGGCCAGTAGCTCAATTGGCAGAGCGGCGGTCTCCAAAACCGCAGGTTGGGGGTTCGATTCCCTCCTGGCCTGCCACTTAAGGCAGGTGGCGCAAGACGCCTGTCAGGTTCAACGAAGCCGGACGCAATAGCGTGCCGGCTTTGCTGCTGGAAATAAATGCGATTGGCGATGATGTCGCCAGTCGAACGGAAAACGACTTACAACATGGCAACAACAACAGAAACTCCGGAAAGCGGTGCGCTCGACATTCTGAAGCTGCTGATCGCAATTGCTGCGCTCATTGGTGGTTTGTTCGCGTACTACTACTACGTCGAATTTTCGCTGCCGCTGCGCGTTTTGATGGTGCTTGGTGGTGTTGCCGCGGGCATTGGCATCGCAATGACCAGCGCACAGGGTCAGCGCCTCAAGGCGTTCGTGCAGGGCTCGCGCGTTGAGATTCGCAAGGTCGTCTGGCCGACACGCCAGGAAACGACCCAGACGGCGCTGGCCGTTTTCGTCTTCACGCTGGTCCTGTCGCTGTTTTTCTGGGGGCTGGATTCCGTGTTGCTGTGGATTACTCGCACTCTCGTCGGGTCGTCCAGCTGATGACGGAACAGGCGCAAGAGGAATCCAAGGTGGCCTTACGCTGGTACATCGTGCACGCCTACTCGAATTTCGAGCACAAGGTGAAAGCATCGCTGCTGGAACGCATCAAGATGATGGGGCTCGAGCACAAATTCGGCGACATCCTGGTGCCAACCGAGGAAGTGGTTGAAATGCGCGAAGGCAGCAAGCGTCGCAGCGAGCGCAAGTTCTTCCCGGGCTACGTGCTCGTGCAGATGGAAATGGATGACGAAACCTGGCACCTCGTGAAGGAAGTGCCGAAGGTACTCGGCTTCATTGGCGGTTCAAGTGACCGTCCTGCGCCGATTACGCAGAAAGAAGCAGACAGAATCCTGCAGCGCGTCCAGGAAGGTGTGGACAAGCCGCGGCCGAAAGTGTTGTTCGAGCCGGGTGAAGTGGTGCGGGTTATCGACGGTCCGTTCAATGATTTCAGTGGCGTGGTCGAAAAGGTCAACTACGAGAAATCACGATTGCAGGTTGCTGTACAGATTTTGGGTCGTTCCACACCGGTCGAGCTCGATTTCGGCCAAGTCGAAAAGGGTTAAGTCGCTACAGAGTTACCCCGATAGTTTTCGGTGCGGGAAAAGGGCTAAGTACTTTAAGAGTTGCGCCGATCGTTTTCGGTGCGACGGACAGACCAGGCAGTTTCTGGGCGTCGCAGTTGCGGCGCTGCAAAGTCGGTCGGCAACGACCGGCTAAAAGTATCGGGAAGTTATTCCCGAATGTGAATTACCCGAGGAGCCCTAACCAGGCGTTTGCACTCGAGAGGATAAGAAGATGGCAAAGAAAGTAACTGGCTATATCAAGCTGCAGGTCGCTGCAGGCCAGGCAAACCCGAGTCCGCCCGTTGGTCCCGCACTGGGTCAGCACGGCGTCAACATCATGGAGTTCTGCAAAGCGTTCAACGCCGCCACGCAGAACCTCGAGGCGGGTCTGCCAACTCCCGTTGTGATCACCGTTTACAGCGATCGCAGCTTCACCTTCATTACCAAGACCCCGCCAGCAGCCGTATTGCTGTTGAAAGCTGCTGGTCTGAAAAAAGGTTCAGGCGTCCCTAATACGAACAAGGTTGGCAAGGTAAATCGCGGCCAGCTGGAAGACATCGCGAACATGAAGATGCCTGACCTGACTGCAGCGGATCTCGACGCGGCCGTGCGTACCATCGCCGGCACAGCGCGCAGCATGGGGCTTGAAGTAGAGGGAGTGAACTAATGGCACACATCAGCAAGCGCAGAAAGCTGTGGCGTGAAAAAGTATCTGCCGACAGCAGCTATGCCATCGACGAAGCATTGTCGCTCGTTAAGGAATTTGCAACGCGGAAGTTTCCGGAAAGCATCGATGTGTCGGTAAACCTTGGCGTGGATCCGCGCAAGTCCGATCAGGTCGTGCGCGGTTCAACAGTACTGCCGAACGGCACTGGCAAGACGGTTCGCGTAGCGGTATTTGCACAGGGCGAAAACGCCGACAAAGCGAAAGCTGCCGGCGCCGACATCGTGGGTTTCGAAGACCTGGCAGAGAAAGTGAAGGCCGGTGAAATGAATTTCGATGTGGTTATTGCCACACCGGATGCCATGCGCGTCGTGGGCCAGCTTGGCCAGATTCTGGGACCGCGCGGCCTGATGCCGAACCCGAAGGTTGGCACCGTTACGGCTGACGTCGTGACTGCAGTGACCAATGCCAAGGCGGGTCAGGTGCGTTATCGCACGGACAAGGCCGGCATTATCCACGCGCCAATCGGCCGGTCGGATTTCGATATTGAACTGTTAAAGGGCAATTTGAATGCATTGCTGGCTGATCTTAGAAAGCACAAGCCGGCATCTGCAAAAGGCATTTACCTGAAGCGACTCACCGTCTCATCAACGATGGGGCCGGGCGTTTCGGTAGACCAGGCTTCGCTGGAAGGCTGAGCCGAAAAAGAGTTTGTTCGCACGGTCAGGCGTGTCCTGGGCGGGTGAACGAATGGCCGGGTAACCGGCCATCGTCGGAGACCGTAGGTGTGTGAGGTGAATCTCACACTTAATTGATAATGCCTACGCAGATGGTGATACCTGAATCAGAGCAATCTGCATGACGGTCACCTAAGTCGACAGCCGGAGCAGGAGCGGTACGGAAACGTGCAGTGACTGTTCCACGGTCTGGGAGTTGGTGCAGTTAAAAGGCCAGCAAGCAGATCGAAACTGGGCGGGTGAAGAAGGATTTCACCTGAAATGTGTGACCGTAACGCCAGGAGATATTCATGGCACTGAGACTCGAAGACAAGAAACTTTTTGTCAAAGAGGTAAACGCGGTTGCGGGTGATGCGATTACTGCTGTTGCAGCAGAATATCGCGGTCTTACCGTATCTGAGATGACGGAGTTGCGTAAGCAAGCACGCAACGCCGGCGTATACATGCGTGTGGTTAAAAACACGCTGGCACGTCGCGCCATCCAGGGCACCGAGTTCGAGTGTATGCAGGACACACTCAAGGGCCCGTTGCTACTTGCGTTTTCCAAAGAGGATCCGGGTGCCGCTGCCAGGGTTATTAAAGACTTCGCCAAGGGCCATGAAGCCCTGAAGCCAGTCTCATTGTCTGCCGGTGGGCAGTTGTTAGCAGCAAGCGATATTGGAAAACTCGCCGACCTGCCGACACTGGACCAGGCGCGGGCGATGCTGCTGGGCGTGTTTATCGCGCCAATGACCAAACTGGCTCGGACGCTGGCCGAACCGCCTGCAATGCTCGCACGGACCTTGTCCGCGCGTGGCGCTCAGGAAGCGGCCTGATTAACGGATCGAACAACCTATTTAACTGATTCAGAAATATTTAAGGAATTTAGAAATGGCAATGTCAAACGCAGATCTGCTCAAAGAATTGAGCGCGAAACCCATCATGGAAGTTGTAGAGCTCGTAAAGATGCTCGAAGACGAGTGGGGCGTATCCGCCGCAGCTCCGGTTGCAGTTGCAGCCGCCGGCCCGGCTGGTGATGCCGCCGCTGCTGAAGAGCAGACCGAATTCGACGTGGTAATGACCAGCTTCGGCGCCAATAAGGTTTCCGTCATCAAGGCTGTTCGCGCTATCACTGGCCTCGGTCTGAAAGAAGCAAAGGATGCCGTCGAAGGCGCACCGTCGACGATCAAGGAAGGCGCATCGAAAGACGACGCCGCAAACTTCAAGAAACAGCTTGAAGAAGCCGGCGCTACAGTCGAGCTGAAGTAAATCGGCAACGTGACTTTAGTCGCAAGCCGGCAGGCAGCCGTCGGGTTTATCCCGTGCGGCTGCCTGCCTGCGTCTGACTGTTTTGCGGGGATCGTGAAGCACAGGGCAGGACGCGACAGCAGTAAAAGCTAGTAAACCGCCGGCGACGGCGGCTATGTCAGCTGCAGTGTGCAGCGGAGAGACGAATTTAAAAGTTGGAAGCAGCCGCCGGCGATCGCGCCGGATCGTACCGGTCAAGTTGCTTCCGTAACGCAAGGGTAACCTCGAATGGCCTATTCATTCACTGAGAAAAAGCGCATCCGTAAGGACTTTGGCAAGCGTCCAACGATTCTTGATGTGCCGTATCTGTTGTCGATTCAGCTCGATTCCTATCGGAAATTCCTGCAGGTCGACAAGACTGTCGACGAGCGCTCGGATATCGGGCTGCATGCAGCCTTCCAGACGGTCTTTCCGATCGTCAGCTATTCGGGCAATGCGGCACTCGAGTACGTGAGCTATCGCCTTGGCGAGCCGGTATTCGATGTGAAGGAATGCCAGATGCGCGGCCTCACTTTCGCGGCTCCTGTGCGCGTAAAAGTGCGCCTGGTCATTTATGACAAGGAAGCCAGCGGCACGCCGAAGCCAGTGAAGGACATTCGCGAGCAGGAAGTGTATCTCGGCGAAATGCCGCTGATGACCGATCACGGCACCTTTGTGATCAACGGTACCGAGCGTGTGATTGTGTCCCAGTTGCATCGTTCGCCGGGCGTGTTCTTCGACCATGACAAGGGCAAGACGCACTCCTCGGGCAAGCTGCTGTTCTCGGCGCGCATCATCCCTTACCGCGGTTCATGGCTCGATTTCGAGTTTGACCCGAAGGACAGCGTGTTCGCTCGCATCGATCGCCGCCGCAAACTGCCGGTGACGATTATCATGCGCGCGCTCGGCATGACCAACGAAGAGATGCTCGACCTGTTCTTCGATACGAATGACTTCTACCTGTCTGACAAAGAAGTTCGCATGGGCCTCGTGCCCGAGCGCCTCCGCGGCGAAACAGCGATGTTCGAGATCAAGCTGGGCCGCAAGGTAATCGTTGAAGAAGGTCGCCGCATCACGGCGAAGCACGTGCGCGAAATGGAAAGCGCCAAGCAGAACGATCTCGTCGTGCCACGTGAGTACCTCGAAGGTAAGATCCTCGCGCATGACGTTGTGGACAAAGAGACCGGCGAGTTGCTGGCCGCTGCCAATGACGAACTGACCGAAGAATTAATGGAAGCGTTGATTGCGGCCGGTGTTGAGCACGTGCGTACCTTGTACGTGAACGATCTCGACCACGGTGCGTATATCTCCAATACGCTGAAGATCGACCCGTCGACGACTCGCCTCGAGGCGCTCGTTGAGATTTACCGGATGATGCGTCCGGGCGAGCCGCCGACCAAGGAAGCCGCTGAGAACCTGTTCCAGAACCTGTTCTTCAACCCCGATCGTTACGACCTGTCGGCTGTCGGTCGTATGAAGTTCAATCGCCGCGTTGGCCGCAAGGAATCCGAAGGTAGCGGCGTACTCGACAAAGACGACATTCTCGACGTGCTGCAAACGCTCGTCGCGATTCGCAACGGGCATGGCTCGGTCGATGACATCGACCATCTCGGCAACCGCCGCGTACGCAGCGTCGGTGAGATGGCTGAGAACGCATTCCGCGTAGGCCTCGTTCGTGTAGAGCGCGCCGTCAAGGAACGCCTGACGCAGGCCGAGACCGAAGGCCTGATGCCGCAGGAAATGATCAACGCGAAGCCCGTAGCTGCAGCCGTTAAGGAATTCTTTGGTTCCAGCCAGCTGTCGCAGTTCATGGATCAGAACAACCCCTTGTCGGAAGTGACGCATAAGCGACGCGTTTCGGCGCTTGGGCCGGGTGGCCTGACGCGCGAGCGCGCGGGCTTCGAAGTCCGCGACGTGCACCCGACGCACTATGGCCGTGTCTGCCCGATTGAAACGCCGGAAGGCCCGAATATCGGTCTGATCAACTCGCTGGCTGTGTACGCCCGCACTAACGACTATGGCTTCCTCGAGACGCCGTACCGCAAAGTGACGAACGGCGTTGCGACCTCGGACATCGAGTACCTGTCGGCAATCGAAGAAAGCAACTACGTGATCGCGCAGGCGAACGCCGAGCTCGATGCGAAGCGCCGCTTCACAGAAGAGCTCGTCGCGGTACGCCACCAGAACGAATTCACGCTGGCTGATCCGTCAACGATCGAGTACATGGACGTGTCGCCACGCCAGATCGTCTCGGTTGCTGCCTCGCTGATTCCGTTCCTGGAGCACGATGACGCCAACCGCGCACTGATGGGCTCCAACATGCAGCGCCAGGCTGTGCCGACGCTGCGCGCTGAAGCGCCGCTCGTGGGTACCGGCATGGAACGCGCCGTGGCCATCGATTCCGGTGTTACGGTTGTCGCCAAACGCGGCGGCATTGTTGATTCCGTTGATGCATCGCGCATCGTCGTTCGCGTAAACGATGACGAGACGGATGCATCCGAATCCGGCGTCGACATTTACAACCTGACGAAGTACACGCGTTCAAACCAGAACACCTGTATTAACCAGAAACCCCTCGTGAGCGCGGGCAATTCCATTGCACGTGGCGACGTGCTGGCTGACGGCCCGTCAACCGACCTCGGTGAGCTGGCGCTTGGCCAGAATCTGCTGGTCGCGTTCATGCCGTGGAACGGCTACAACTTCGAGGATTCGATCCTGATCTCGGAGCGCGTCGTTAAAGAAGATCGCTTCACTACGATTCATATCGAAGAGCTGTCTTGCGTCGCGCGTGACACCAAGCTTGGTTCGGAAGACATCACTTCGGACATCCCGAACGTGGGTGATGCCGCGCTGAGCAAGCTCGACGAATCAGGCATCGCCTACATCGGTGCTGAAGTCAGCTCCGGCGACATCCTCGTGGGTAAAGTCACGCCGAAAGGCGAGACCCAGCTGACGCCGGAAGAGAAGCTGCTGCGTGCCATTTTCGGTGAGAAAGCCTCCGACGTTAAAGACACGTCGCTGCGCGTTCCGCCGGGTATGGACGGTACTGTAATCGACGTTCGCGTCTTCACACGCGATGGCGTTGAGAAAGATGCCCGCGCACTGGCAATTGAAAAAGCTGAGCTCGAGAGCGTCCGCAAGGATCTCGACGACACGCTGCGCATCCTCGAAGAGGACATTTACCAGCGCGTCGAGAAGATGCTGACCAGCAAAGTTGCGCAGGGCGGCCCGAACAAGCTGAAAGCCGGCAGCAAGATTACCAAGGCGTATCTTGAGGAAGTGCCGCGCGAGCAGTGGTTCGAAGTTCGCCTGAAGAATGACGAAGCCAATGAACAACTGGAGCGCTGGGCTGAACGCCTGAAGAGCCAGGCTGCCGAGTTCGATCGTCGCTTCGACGAGAAGAAAGCCAAAATTACGGCCGGAGACGATCTCGCGCCGGGCGTTCTGAAAATGGTCAAGGTTTACCTGGCCGTCAAGCGTCGCATCCAGCCAGGCGACAAGATGGCTGGCCGTCACGGCAACAAGGGTGTGATCTCGACGATCGTGCCGGTGGAAGATATGCCGTATTCGAAAGATGGCACGCCGGTCGACATCGTCCTGAACCCGCTTGGTGTTCCGTCACGCATGAACGTCGGGCAGGTCCTGGAAACCCATCTTGGCTGGGCAGCGAAAGGTCTTGGCAACAAGATCGGCAAAATGCTGCGCGCCCAGGAATCGATCGCGAAGATTCGCAGCTTCCTCGAAGAGGTTTACAACAAGACCGGTGGTCGTACCGAAGACATCAAGTCATTTAATGACGACGAGGTCATGGTGCTGGCGCGTAACCTGGTCAACGGTGTGCCTACTGCGACGCCTGTGTTTGACGGCGCAACCGAGGAAGAGATCAAGCAACTGCTGAAACTTGCCGATCTGCCGGAGACGGGCCAGACGCGCCTGATCGACGGTCGTACCGGTGAGCAGTTTGCTCGCGAAACCACGGTTGGCTACATGTACATGCTGAAACTCAATCACCTCGTTGACGACAAGATGCATGCACGTTCAACCGGCCCGTACAGCCTCGTCACGCAGCAGCCGCTGGGCGGTAAGGCGCAGTTCGGCGGCCAGCGCTTCGGTGAGATGGAAGTCTGGGCTCTCGAAGCATACGGCGCCGCTTACACGCTGCAGGAAATGCTGACCGTTAAGTCCGATGACGTGCAGGGCCGTACCAAGATGTACAAAAACATCGTGGACGGTGAGCACGAAATGGATGCCGGCATGCCGGAGTCCTTTAACGTACTCGTTAAAGAAATCCGCTCGCTGGGAATCAACATTGAACTGGAAACAGAATAATGAAAGATCTTCTGAAGCTGTTTAAGTACCAGAACCCCGTCGATGACTTCGATGCGATTCGCATCGGCCTCGCTTCGCCGGACATGATTCGTTCCTGGTCATTCGGTGAAGTCAAAAAGCCGGAAACGATTAACTACCGTACGTTCAAACCGGAACGCGATGGCCTGTTCTGCGCGAAGATCTTTGGTCCGATCAAAGACTACGAATGCCTGTGCGGCAAGTACAAGCGCTTAAAGCACCGCGGTGTGGTCTGCGAAAAGTGCGGCGTTGAAGTCACGCAAACGAAAGTCCGTCGTGAACGCATGGCGCACATCGATCTCGCCAGTCCGGTCGCACACATCTGGTTCCTGAAGTCGCTGCCATCGCGTATTGGTCTTATGCTCGACATGACCCTGCGCGAGATCGAGCGGGTGCTGTACTTTGAGGCATTCGTCGTAATCGAGCCGGGCATGACGCCGCTCGAGCGCGGTCAGCTGATGACTGACGAAATGTACCTCGACGCAATCGAGCAGTACGGCGACGAGTTCGATGCCCGCATGGGTGCCGAGGCCGTTCGCGAGATGCTGATGACGATTGACCTGCAACGCGAAATGATCCAGATCCGCGAGGACATGGGTGCTACGCGTTCCGAGACCAAGCTGAAGCGCCTGTCGAAGCGTCTGAAGCTCGTCGAGTCCTTCATCGAATCCGGCAACAAGCCGGAGTGGATGGTGCTGACCGTGCTGCCGGTACTGCCGCCAGACCTGCGTCCGCTCGTGCCGCTTGATGGTGGCCGGTTCGCGACGTCGGATCTGAACGACCTGTACCGCCGCGTCATCAACCGCAACAACCGCCTGCGCCGCCTGCTTGAACTGAACGCGCCGGACATCATCGTGCGCAACGAAAAGCGCATGCTGCAGGAGTCGGTTGACGCACTGCTCGACAACGGTCGTCGCGGTCGTGCGATCACCGGTACCAACAAGCGTCCGCTGAAATCTCTTGCCGACATGATCAAGGGTAAGCAGGGTCGCTTCCGCCAGAACCTGCTGGGCAAGCGCGTCGATTATTCGGGCCGCTCGGTAATCGTCGTGGGTCCGACCCTGCGCCTGCACCAGTGCGGTCTGCCGAAGAAGATGGCGCTCGAGCTGTTCAAGCCGTTTATCTTCTCGAAGCTGCAACTGCGTGGCGAAGCGACAACGATTAAAGCTGCGAAGCGCCTCGTTGAGCGCGAAGGTCCGGAAGTCTGGGATATTCTCGAAGAAGTTATTCGCGAACACCCGGTCATGCTGAACCGTGCGCCAACACTGCATCGCCTTGGCATCCAGGCGTTTGAGCCGGTACTGATCGAAGGCAAGGCCATCCAGCTGCACCCGCTCGTCTGCACCGCGTTCAACGCTGACTTCGACGGTGACCAGATGGCGGTTCACGTACCGCTGTCGATCGAGGCGCAGCTCGAAGCGCGCGCGTTGATGATGGCATCGAACAACATCCTGTCACCGGCGAACGGCGATCCGATCATCGTGCCGTCACAGGACGTTGTACTCGGCCTGTACTTCATGACTCGCAAGAAGATCAACGCGCTGGGTGAAGGCATGATGTTCGCCGACGTCGACGAAGCACGCCGTGCTTACGAAACCGGCGCCGTGGATCTGCAGGCTATCGTCAAGGTGCGCGTACCGATGCGCGAACTCGACAGCGACGGTGAGATTGCAACCCGTGTTGAACTCGTCGAAACGACGGTCGGCCGTGCGCTGCTGTCCACACTGCTGCCGCCGGGCCTGAGCTTTGACGTCATCAACCAGGACATGACGAAAAAGGCGATCTCCAACACGATCAACGCCTGCTACCGTAACCTCGGGCTGAAAAAGACCGTCGTTTTCGCTGACCGCCTGATGTACACCGGCTTCCGTTTCGCGACGATTGCCGGTATCTCGATCGGTGTGAATGACATGGTCGTGCCAGAGAGCAAGGGCACGATCCTAGCCGCCGCCGAAACAGAAGTTAAGGAAATCCAGGACCAGTACTCCTCGGGTCTCGTAACCGCCGGCGAGCGCTATAACAAGGTCGTCGACATCTGGTCCCGCACGAACGACCAGATCGCGAAGGCGATGATGGACAAGCTGGGCTCGGAAACGGTCATCGACGCGAAGGGCAAGGAAGTGCCGCAGGAGTCGTTCAACTCGATCTACATGATGGCCGACTCCGGTGCACGTGGTAGTGCTGCGCAGATTCGCCAGCTGGCCGGTATGCGTGGCCTGATGGCCAAGCCGGATGGCTCGATCATCGAGACACCGATTACCGCCAACTTCCGCGAAGGCCTTGACGTACTGCAGTACTTCATCTCGACTCACGGCGCTCGTAAAGGCCTGGCC
>JBATFU010000223.1:0-3323 GCA_049665065.1 Woeseia sp.
ATCGTATAGCCCGTGTAGCGCCGCAAGGTTCCACCGAGCGAATCGCAGAGGTAGCTGACGGGGCCATCGATGAGGAAGACACGCTGGCCCGGTGATCCATAGGCGAAGCGAAATCCCGGCGACAGGCGCACGTTGTCCTCGCCCGGCACGCCGTCGGCATTGATATCGATCTGCGTGCCGGGCGGCGTAATCACGTTTGCCAGCTCGTAGGCGTTTGCGCCCGGCACACCGACGGTGTAGATCGCCAGGTAGTGAGAGCTGGAAGAAAACGGTCGCGCGATCTGCGTGAATTCACCAATGCTGTTGAACGCGGTATCGACCTGGCTGAAATCGAGCTGCTTGTCCGGATCATCCGGTGGCGGCTGTTCGCGGTAGCGCACACCGTCCACCGAATTCAGCATTTCGACCGCGACGACACTCCCGTTAACCGTAGACCGAACACTGTTCGGCAGCGCCGCGCGTATGTCGCGGGCAAACCGGCGCAGCGTATTCTCAGCGAGATCCGTAAGCTCCGCGCGCCTCGACTGGTCGTCAAAGGCGGCAATCGGACCGGCGATGAACATCGCCATGAACGAGACGACAATCGCCGACAGCGCAATCGTTACGACGAGTTCGATAAGGGTAAATGCCTGCTGGCGGCGCATCATGACAGTCACTCTCAAAACCGTGCGCGATAGCCGCTCAGCAGCAGGTTTATGCTGCTGCCGCGACTGACGTTGACATCAACCCGCAGGGTGTCGCCGGCGGCAACCGGCGCAAGGCCCGTCGAAGACAGCACGCTGACAGAAACTGTGTAATCAGCCAATGCCGGGATCGCGTTGCCGAACTGGTCACGCGCGCCAACGTCGACCAAACCATCGTAGTCGTCGAGATCGTCGAATGCGGCGCGGCTGCCTTCGCCATCAACCCCATCCGGATCGTCGAAGGACTTCAAAAGAATTTCTTCAAGATAGGCTTCTGCGATTGCCGAGGCCTGGTGACGCAGCATCGGGTCCGCACTGGCGCCGGTCGTGGTTGCAACGAGGCTGAGGATAATGCCGGCTGCGACACCCACAATGACAATCGAAACCAGCAACTCGATTAACGTAGCACCGAGCTCTGATTTTCTGGATTGCACGACGCGCATCAGTCTGGCCCGCGGGTGAGGCCGCTGTCTGCCTGCACCGTTAACGTGTGCGGCCCAATGGTCACCGCAGCATCAGCACCAAGACTGGTTCTGCCCTCTGCGTCAAAAATGATGGCGCCCGCCGGTGCAGCGGTACCGCCCTGTGGCGCAGTGCCAGCAGCCGCCTGGCCGCTCGACAGCATTACGGTGACCGGAAAAGACGTGTCGGCCGGATCGCAGTGTCCCGCCTGTGGGGCCTGCTGGCTCAGTGCATAGCTGGTGGCGGAGATTTGTACGCGGACGAGACAGCCACTGCCAACAGCGACTTTCTGTGCGTAACGAAGAGCGGAGGCAAGCTCTTCGGCATAACCGCGTTCGCCGAAGTCCCTGTTGTTAAAGAACCTCGGCCCGGCAACGGCGCTCAGCAGAGCAAGTATGATGATGACGAGTATCAGCTCGACGATCGTTACGCCCGCCTGGTGGCGCGGCGCTTTCGCAAGCCACGGATGACACCTTCCGAACTGTCCGGCCGATGTCGCCCGTGTAACTGCGGTCATTTAGCACCCGGTCAGGTCGGTCGCGATAAGCGGTGCGTTGTTCGGCAGCGCATCGTTATAGACAACATTGCAGGTACCGGGCGCGCCAAGTCTGGAAAAGGTGGCTGTGTCACCCGTGCCATTGACCGTGATGGCGTAGCCTGTCGCATCGGCGAGCGTCAGCTGCACATCGCTGGCATCCGGATAACCGTTGGTCAGGTTGACGGGAATCCCTTCCATGACCACAGGATTGACAGACTGGACGAGGTAAAGGCTGTGCGCCATTGCGGATGCGCCGCGCAGACTGCCCGATAAACCTAGAGTCGTTGCGGCTCTTGCTTCGCGTTCCAGCGAGGCAAATCTTGGAATGGCAAACGCCGCAAGAATACCGAGCAGCGCGATGACGACGACCAGCTCGATCAGTGTAAAACCAGACTGGCGTGGTTTGATGTGACGCTTCATGTTGCGTCTCCTGAGTTTATAAGGCGCTGAAAGCAGGCAGGTCGTTGCGGCCTGCCGGGCGGTTCATTCAGCCCGGTGCCGCAAGATTTCACTACAACAATCAGCAGCTGCCGGTATTCGCAACAACTGTTGGCGCACCGCCGGACGGAGCTTCAGTGTAGACAACGCTGCAACCTGACGTAGTTCCTGTCTTGTCGAACGTTGTGCTGCCGGCAGCAGGCGTGGCCAGGTTGACGTCGAATCCGGTCAGGTCGGCGAGCGAGTTCTGAACCGCGTCGCTGGTCGGGTAGCCATTGACGATATCAACGGCGACACCTTCCATCGTGACCGGATCTGAACCCGTTGCCAGGTGCAGACCGTGTGCCATTGCAGACGCGCTGCGCAGGCTGCCAGCCAGTCCCTGAATGGTTGCCGCACGTGCTTCACTTTCCAGCGAGGCAAAACGCGGGATAGCGAATGCTGCCAGAATGCCAAGCAGCGCGATAACGACAACCAGTTCGATTAACGTAAAACCGCGAGCATTTGCATTGTTCATTGGTACTTCCTTTTCCAAAGGTCTAAAAAATTCCGCTGGTCCCCATGACCTGCGCTCCATAAAGGCCGGGCTCAGTACTGAGGTCCCTGGGCCAGCCAATCGGCGCCGGCTATCCGTAGCAGCCTGACACCGTATAGTTCATCGCGAGCCGCGCTAAAAATACCGTCTGCGTCACGATCCTTAAAAAAAACACGGACTTCGAACTGTGGATCGTCAAATTTGTGCGGTCCGTTCGCCCCCGCATAGGGCTCCCCCAGCTTGTAGACGAGCCGCCGGCTAGCCGGGTCAAAATACCAGTGCCGCCCGGCCAGGTCGGCCTGGCCCGCCTTGAGCTGCCCGGCGTAGTTCGGCGGCGCCTCCAGCAGGAGCGTCATCGGGTTGATTTGCTCCAGATCGGCAATACTGGCTGACTCGCCGCGGACGATCCGCTGGGCGGCTTCCATGACGAGGGTATTTTTGAGCTGGCTCTCCACCGTGAGCACGGCGACGCGTTCCGCCTCGTCCAGGTACGGGAACAGGCGATTGACAGCGACGACCAGCAGGATGCCGATAATCACGATGACGACCACGAGCTCCAGCAGAGTGAAGCCCTCGCTGTGTCGTGCTGCAATCGCATACGGCGTGTTCATCAAAGCTAACCCGCGCGCGCCCGCGCCACCATGTCCCACATCGGCAGGAAGACGCC
>JBATFU010000224.1:0-2370 GCA_049665065.1 Woeseia sp.
CTGTATCGTTGCATTGCAGGGGCACGAGATTATCCACTACTGGTTTTCACTGGTGCTGCTCGGCGTCGGCTGGAATTTCCTGTACGTCGGCGGCACCACGTTGCTGACAAAAACCTACACGCTCGAAGAACGGTTTCGTGCGCAGGCGGTCAACGAGTTCAGCGTATTCGGCGCTTCCGCGAGCTCGTCACTGCTCGCCGGTGTAGTGATTCATCTCTACGGCTGGAGCACACTCGTATTGCTGCCTCTGCCGTTGCTACTGGTCACGCTGGTGGGCCTGTACCGTGTTCGGCACGATCCGCGGGTGCGCAGCGCGCTGCCGCAGTCTGCCTGACCGGAGCTGCCTGCGGTCCCGGCCTGCCTGCCGGGATCTGCTGCCTGCCTAGAAAAAGTTGAAATGCAGGCCGAGCGAGATAACGGGCCAGGCTTTGAAATCCTCTGACTCTTTTTCCAGTTCCTGGCGTTCTTCTTCCATGCGTTGCTGGTAAGCCGGATCATCTGACAGCGATCCGTCTGAAGTCAGTGTGACCTTTGGATCGCCCTGCCAAAGCACGCCGAGATCGAGGTTCAGTCCAAGGCGATTAACGAGTTCGAAATCAAATCCGATACCAACATACGGCGACGGACTGTCGAATGACGTCGTGCTGCGCAGCTGGCCCACTTCGTCACTCGTGTAGGTCTGGCCGCCAATCACGTAGGCATTGGCTTCTCGACTTTGCATGACCAGCTTGTTTTTGTTGTTGAATACGCCGAGCGACAAACGCATTGGGCTCAACGGGAAACGCAGATTACCGGTGGCATACAAAGTATCCAGTTCAAGCGTTGCATCATACGAAATGCCGGCCTGGGCCCCGTTATCTTCGTAATCGTAGCGATTCAGGCCCGCGCGCAGGTCAAACCACGGAATGGGCTGCCAGCGCGTTTCAATGCCAATGCCCAGCGTGCCGGCTTTTGCGCCGAACCAGACGTTGTCGTTCGCAACTGCGTTGGAACCTGCGATCAGGAAAGTCAGCGCGACAGCGCAGCTTGTCAAAATTTTCATAGCGTTTTCCGGTAGTAACGGGGGGCGGCATACACAGCCATTAACGGAGCCTAAACCGCGTATCGGTGGGGAACTGTGAAGCTGATCACAGGCAGGCTATCCGAGGGCAGCCAAAAACCCGGATTCGGGTCATTTGTCGCGTTTTTCCGAAGAAATGCTGTGGGTTATTAATGCGACGCAACGTTATTGTGGCACTGCGCGGGAAGCGCATTTCCAATCCACATCGATAAGGAGATTGATGTCATGAGAACTTTGCAAGAGAGTGAACTGAGCCTGGTGGTCGGCGGCACGGGAACCTGTACGCCAGAGAACCTGAGTGGGAACAATTTTGGCGGCATTCGGAATACTGCAAGAGTCGATTCGGATTTCGTGAATATTTACGAAGGGGTTGTCGCCGCGGCATCACATGTAATCGAGCGCGTCGCAAACGCGTTTTAGTTCAATCCGTCACCGGGCTTTCGCCCGGTGACGAGTGGCGAAACCAGCAGGGATGCCAGGATCAGGCTAACGAAAGCGAGTGCCAATCCCAGGACGCCGATTACCTCAGTAGTTGCAGTTACCTGATCAGGCGTCCATATGACGTTCAAACAGTGTGAGTCCAGCAAAATTAATCCGTTGAAAACAGCATGCGCAATCGTCACGCCCCAAAGCGAGCGTGTCGCAAGGTACATATACGCTGCGAAGAGGCCAAACATGAATGCGTTCGAGATACCCTCCGGGTGATGAAAAATAGCAAACAGAAAAGACGACGCCAGGATCGCGACTACTGATCCGTATCGTGCAAACCATTCTGTGAGCCAAGCCCTGTTGATAATTTCCTCAGTAATAGGCGCTATGAACGACGAGACGAACAGGTGCAGCACGATAAGCGCAGTCGCTGGACAGCCGAAACCGATGTACAGAGGAGCCACCGCGCTTGCATCGAACTGCCAGCCGAAGCCGACTTTCGCAAGGAGAATGCCACGGTTGGCGAGTCGTAATGCCAGACCAAGAAGAACGCCAATGCAGACTATCCTCATCGTCAGGTCAGCAAGTCGAAATTTCTCGATCAACTCCTTTCTGCGCGGCCGCCAAATCGGATAAAGCAAAACGAGCAGTATCGGCGGCAATACAAGGTAGCTCAGGCTTTTTGCCGGCCATGGACCTACGCCGCTCCTGATCAGCGAAATGTCAATCCAGCTCCGAAAGAAGAGTGCACAAACCTGTGCGAGCAAGAGCAAAGCAAGCAGTCGCCCCAGTTCGTGATTGGCAGGAAAGGCCGAGTCTTGATCCTTGCTCATGGCATGCGCGTTCTGCTGCGATTGCATCATCGTATGCTGTGTGGGAGC
>JBATFU010000225.1:0-4425 GCA_049665065.1 Woeseia sp.
GCGCGCTGGTGCGTGAAACTCGTGTTGCTGCCGGCCTGGTAGCTCGACCACGGCAGGTTCGCTTCCGTGTTGCCGCGATGCAGTACGCAGTCCTGCCAGTCACACTTCAAAACCTCTGCCGCCGCGCGGGTCGTTGAAACGTAAGAGTAAGTGCCGAGGTTGCCGACACCGCTGTGCAGATGAATCACGCCGTCCGGCGCGATGCGCAGCAAGCCGTCGAAACCTTTCGAGCCAGCGGAGTGATAGCCCTGGCCGATGCCGACGCCGCGCACCTTGCTGCCGTTCTTCGCAGGCTTGTTGCGGCGCTCGTTCCAGTTGAACATCTCCGCGCCCTTATCCAGCGCTTCTTTCATGTACGCGCTGGTGACCAGTTCCTGTTCTTCGTACGCGGTCGTAGCGTTGTTTGCCGCATTCACCCTGCGAATTTCGACGCGGTCGATATCGAGATCGCGCGCTGCCTTGTCCATGATCGGTGCCATGACGGCGGCGATCTGGTTTTGGCCGGGGCCGCGCTGTGCGCCACGCGGTGTGGTGTTGGTTAACACTGGCAGGCCACGGAAGCGCATCGCAAGCGGGTCGTAAACAAGTGAGACCGCACCGGCTGCCGAGGAACCGTCACCGCCTGTAGCATTCGGGCCGATGTCCTCGACGATGAACATGTCTGCCGCGGTCATCCGGCCATCGGCCGCAAAGCCGACTTTCATCCAGCCCTGGAAACCGACGCGTGCAGAGCCAACGTAATATTCCTGCTCGCGAGTGATGCGCAGTTGCACGGGTCGACCGATTTTCTTCGAGAACCAGCCGGGCAGGGCCGCCATCGGGTAGGCGCCGATCTTCGAGCCGAAACCGCCACCCGTGTGCTCGCTGACGAGCACGACGTTTTCGACTTCCGTTTCCAGCAACCGCGCGAGACCCGGCATGAAGAAACTCTGGCTTTGCGCCGAGCCGTACACGTAGCAGGTACCGTTCTGCCAGTACGCCATCGCCGTTCTTGGCTCCATGCTCATGTGCGCATAGCCGGTCGTAACGAACGGCTCTTCGTAAATTACCGCGGCGTCTTTGAAGCCCTGGTCGACATCGCCGTACTGCCATTCGTTCGCGAACTCGCCGCTCGGCTCTTTGCCGGCGCGAAACTCAGCGATCTGTTCCGGCGTCCATTTGATCGTGCGAAAGCCGGAGCCTTCGCGCGACCGCACGTACACATTGCCTTCTTCGCGCGCATTCGGTCCGCCTTCAACGAGACTGTCGAGCGGATCGACAGCAAACGGCAACGGCTCGATATCCACGTTGATTAATGCAAGCGCATTCTCTGCGGTGGTTTCGTCTTCCGCGGCGATCGCCAGGATCGGATCGCCTACGTAGGTGGGTGTGTTCGTCAGCAGCGGCGCGTTCGGCGCTTCGCTGACGGGCACATCATCGGCCGTCAGCACGCCGATGACGCCGGGCATGTTATCGATTGCGGATGTGTCGATGCGGGTCACGCGGCCGTGTGCCATCGGGCTCGTGTACAGGCGCGCGTACACCATGCCGTCCGCGCGAAAATCTTCCGCGTACTTCGCCTTGCCGGTGACTTTGCCTTTGACATCCGGCGGCGTGAAATCCTTGCCAATGTGCTTGTAGTCGCTCATCAGCTTTGCTCCGCGGCGCGCATCACGCCGTTCAGGTAGTGATCATAGGCGCCGCAGCGACACAGGTTGCCGGACAGTGCATGCCGTACTTCGTCGCGCGTCGGGTGCGGGTTTTCGTTCAGCAGGGCGACGGCCGACATCACCTGGCCCGGTGTGCAAAAGCCGCACTGCGGTGCGAGCTCGTCAATGAATGCCTGCTGCACCTTGTGCAGCGAACCGTCAGCGTTTTGCACGCCTTCCACAGTCAGTACATCGCGCGAGCCGACGCTGTGCGTCAGCGTTGAGCAGGAATAATTGGTAATGCCGTTGATCATGACCGTGCAGGCGCCGCATTCGCCACGGTTGCAGCCGATCTTCGTGCCGGTCAGGCCAAGCTTGTAGCGCAAGGTGTGCGCCAGCGTTTCCTGCGGCATCACGTCGACACGGCGTTGCCGGCCATTAACGTTCAAAGTAATCAGTCGTTCAACCGCCCCTTTCGGCTGCTGCGCTAAGGCATTTTTAATGCCCGCGCTGGCGGTTGCTGCTGCGCTTGACGCAATCACGGCTTTAATAAAGCGGCGACGCGAAAGTCTGGGATTTACGGCCACGGTACCTGCCCTGCTAATCGCAATGGATGGCGGCGGATGCTGCCAGGGCTGGAAAAACAGTCCCTCGAAGCTCCCCGGTTACTTGTTCTGTCATGGGGAAGCACGACTGGCTGCTAATGCTGCGGCGTCAAAATTGCAGCTGCGTTCGCCTGCCCCCCAAGCTCCGCCAATTGTCGACAGTCTGTACCGCTTTGCAATGGTTGCCGCGGAAACTGCCGCTATTGCTCTCGACGAAGAAATTCTTTTTCGTGCCAAGCGCCGAGAGCAGGAAATCCTGCTCTCGCGTGCATCAAATCTTTATAACTTGTCAGCGGGCCAGGGCGTGCCCTGATCCATTTTCGTCACCGGCTCCATGCCGGTGTACGTGAATTTCTGCACGCGCTTGCCTTCATAAGTTTCAGTTGTGTAGATATTGCCTTTGGAGTCCGTGGCAATACCGTGCACCGCAAAGAACTGGCCAGGATTGCGCCCGCCGTCTCCGAAATTCGTCAGCACTTCCAGCGTCGCGCGTTCAATGATGAAAATTTTGCGATTCGTGCCGTCCGCGAGGTAGATGTAAGTTTGCTCGTCGTCCGGTGAGAAGGAAATATCCCACACCGAGCCATCGCCGAGGCTGTTCGGTTTAACGAAAATTTCTTCGACGAACGTGCCATCCGTCTTGAAAACCTGCAGGCGGTTATTCACACGGTCGCATACGTACACCAGGCCGTCGTTCGACGGCTGCGCGCAATGCACCGGGTTGCGGAACTGCTGCGCAGGTTCCTGGCCGGGGCGGAACGGGCCGAGGTTCGTGTCATCGGGTTCGTTGCCGTAGGCGCCCCAGTACCGTTTCAGCGCACCGGTATCGGCATCGAGTACGGCAACGCGCTTGTTGCGATAGCCATCGGCCACGTAGGCTTCATTCGCGCTCGGGTCGAAGGATATTTCGGCGACACTGCCGAAGTTTTCCTTGTCGTGACTGTTGGTTGCTGCACCTGGCTTGCCGTATTGCGCGATGAATTTGCCGTCGCGGGTGAATTTCAGGATATGCGAGTCGGTCGGGCCATTGCCGCCGATCCAGATATTGTCGTGGTGATCCACGGTGATGCCGTGGTTTGACGTTGGCCAGTCATAACCTTCGCCAGGGCCGCCCCAGTGATTGACGAGATTGCCGGCCGGATCAAACTCGAGCACGTTGGGCGCCGGAATGCAGCAGTCGGCCTTGATGGGGTCCGTTGCGGCACCTATCTCGGTACGCTCATTGAAGGTGTCGCGGCGATGAATAATGTAAACGTGGTCTCGCGAATCGACGGCAAGGCCGATCGTTGCGCCCAGAATCCAGTGATTCGGCAGCGGTTTCGGCCAGAACGGATCCACGACGAAGTGCGGCGCGGTTTTCGCCTGAGCATTAGCCTGGTTGTCGAGCGCCTTCTGGCCGCAGCCCAGTGCGACGAGCAGTGCTGTGACTGCAACGGCAGCGTATAGGTTTTTCTTCGTCATGATCTAAAGACCCCCCGGTAATGCCTGACGATTTATTCTGGTGCGCTGTGTCGGACTGCGCAGCAGTATACTATAAGCCCGCCGCATACCCGCGGCCAGTACTGGCTAATTTATAAAACGTCCGGCGCTTTGACTGATCCCGTAGTTGCAAGCCGCCAGACAGCGTGCCCAGAGACGATTAAGACCGCAATGAATCGCAGAGTTCACCGTTATTGGCATTGGTTGTGTACATGCCTCGTGCTCGCCAGCCTTCTGCAGGCGCCGCTCGCGATGGCGCACGAGGTCCCGGCGAGTGTTGTAGTACAGACCTGGGTGCAGCCGGATGGTGACGAACTGAATCTCCTCGTGCGCGTGCCGCTGGAGGCCATGCGCGATGTCGTTTTTCCGCTGCGCGGGCTGGGCTTTATTGATATCGCGGCCGCCGACGAGTCCTTGCGCGACGCGGCAGAAATCTGGGTGGCCAATGAAGTTGACCTGTTTGAAAGCGGTAGCAGGCTCGACAGCTATCGCATCGCAGGCGTGCGACTGTCGCTGCCATCGGATCGCTCGTTTCGCAACTACGATGCAGCTGTTGCCCACATTTCAGGACCGCCACTCGCTGCAAGCACCAAGCTGTTCGTGACCCAGGCGCTGCTTGATATCCACCTTGTTTACCCGATTCAGTCCGCGACGGCAGATTTTTCGATCTATCCCGGTTTTCGCAGGCTCGGCCTCGATACGACAACCGTAAT
>JBATFU010000226.1:0-3652 GCA_049665065.1 Woeseia sp.
GCCTTTTCCTCGCCGGCCGTTAGCGGCCGATGACGCCCCCGGCGGAGCCCGCGCGGCACTTCGATCGGGCCGTAGGCAGTGCGCATCAGGCGGCTGACCTCGAAGCCGAGTGCCTCCCAGAGCCGGCGCACTTCGCGGTTGCGACCTTCGCGCAAGGACACGTTGAACCAGCGGTTGCTGCCCTCGCCGCCGGCTTCGTCGACGGCATCGAAAGCGGCCGGGCCATCTTCCAGATCGACACCCGCCGTCAGCTTCACGAGGTCTTCCGCGCTCGGCTGACCGTGCACCCGCACCGCATAGCGCCGCAGCAGTTCCTGCGCGGGGTGCATCAGGCGGTTGGCGAGCTCGCCATCGGTGGTAAACAGCATCAGGCCCGTCGTGTTCATGTCGAGGCGCCCGACCGCCACCCAGCGACTGCCCTTCAGGCGCGGCAATGAGCCGAACACCGTTTTGCGGCCCTCCGGGTCATTGCGGCTGACAAGCTCGTCGCCCGGCTTGTGATACATCAGGTGCTGGTGCGGAACGGTTTTGGACCGGACGAACAGGCGGCGGCCATCGAGCGCGAATTGCTCGCTACCCTCGACGCTTTCACCCAGGGCGGCAACCCGGCCGTTGACGGTCAGGCGACCGTCACGGATCCAGCCTTCAATCTCACGTCGCGAGCCGTGGCCGAGCGCCGCCAGCAGTTTGTGAATACGCTCGGCCATCGAGGGGCTTCAGCCGTTACTGGCGCTCGTGTCGTTATTTGCGGGGAGCTCGTCGAGCTCGAGCTCTTCGTCGTCATCGACGCTCTCGGCCGCGCCGGATGCTTCAATCTCGCCGCCGTCGGCGTCGTTCGCAACCTTCGGTTCGAGGATGGCGTCGTCCGCGAGTGCATCGTCGTTGCTGGTGCCAGCGCGTTCTGCAAGGGGCAAGGCGGTCACGACCGCACCGCGTGGCGCATCGTCGTCGAAGTCGTGACTGTCATCGTCATCGTCTGCATCCAGGATCGGATTGTCATTCGGCAGCAGGTCGTCAATGTCGTCTTCTTCGACGGCCGGAAGATTCAGCTGCACGCGCAGGCTTTCCCAATCGGACAGGTCCGCGAGTGGCGGCAGGTCGTCGAGTTTCTTCAGGCCAAAGTAGTCGAGGAACAAGCGGGTTGTACCGAACATTGCCGGCCGTCCCGGCACATCGCGATGGCCGACAACTCGCACCCATTCGCGCTCAAGCAGCGTTCGCATGATGTTGGAACTGACTGCAACGCCGCGAACTTCTTCGATCTCACCGCGGGTCATGGGCTGGCGATACGCAATCAGCGCGAGCGTTTCAAATAATGCCCGTGAGTAACGGGGTGGCCGTTCTTCCCACAGTTTCTCGAGTCGTTCCGCCATGGATGTTCTTACCTGCATGCGGAACCCGGAAGCGACTTCAGCCACTTCGATACCGCGCGGCTCATAGTCATCCTGCAGTGCTTTGATAGCTTCCCGAAGCTGCGTTTTCTCAGGCGCTGACTTGTCCGCGAACAAGCCCTGCAACTGATCGATGCTTAATGGCTTGCCTGCCGCCAGCAATGCAGCTTCGATGAAATATTTAATCTCGGTTACTTCCATGATCGCTCAGTTTTGTTAGTTAACAGGTGGCGCCAAATCCTGTGATTCAGCGTCGTCAGCTACAAGGCGGACGGTCGACGAAGCACGTACGTGCAACGGGGCGAACGCGTCGGCCTGCGCGACTTCGATGGTGGCGGCACGCAGCAATTCAAGAATGGCGATGAACGTCACAGCCACGCCCATGCGACCTTCCTCGGGATCAAACAAATCGGAAAACGGCGTGAACACATTGGCTTTTACGCGTATCAGGATTTCCGACATGCGTTGCCGCACCGACAGGGGCTCGCGCTGCATGTGCAGATTGGAAAACATCTCAGCGCGTTTCAGCACGTCGTGAAATGCCAGCAGCAGTTCTTTGAGCGTCACGTCCGGCAGTGCCTGCGTAACCTTGCGCTCGGGCGCTTCCACCGCGGCCGGGAATATATCGCGCTCAAGCCGTGGCAAGTCGCTCAGGTCTTCGGCAGCTTTCTTGAAGCGCTCGTACTCCTGCAGGCGCCGCACCAGCTCCGCACGCGGATCGTTCTCTTCCTCTTCCTCGACCGGCGGTCGTGGCAGCAACATGCGCGATTTGATCTCCGCCAGCATGGCGGCCATCAGCAGGTATTCGCCGGCAAGCTCCAGCTGCAGCTCTTTCATCAACTCGATGTACTGCACGTACTGGCGCGTTATCTCGGCAATCGGGATATCCAGAATGTCGATGTTCTGCCGACGAATCAGGTACAGCAGCAAATCCAGCGGGCCTTCGAAAGCCTCAAGGAAAACCTGCAGCGCATAAGGCGGGATATAGAGATCTTGCGGCAACTGCGTGACGGGCTCGCCATCGACAACCGCAAACGGCATTTCGGCCTGAGCCGGTGATTCCTGGCCCGCAGGCACGGGCCTTGGCGCGTCCTTGCTGGTTACTACTGTCAGTTCGGGTTTCATGGGTGTTCCGGGCGGGGTCGGTGCATTTTAGCGTATAAGTCCGGCCCGACTGCAAGCGAAGTCCGGACGCGCCAGCTGCTGCCGGAAACTCATTTGAGGAAACTGAGGTCGCCGCGGCCGATTCGCAGGACTTCTGGCGAGTCACCGGTCAGGTCCAGCACGCTGGTGGGCTCGATGCCGGTCGTGCCGGCGTTGACGATAATGTCGATCTGGTGGCCGATTCTGCGCTCGATCTCCTCCACATCCGTCAGCGGCAAGTCGTCGCCAGGTAGCGACAGTGTCGAACTCATGATGGGCTCGCCGTGGGACATCAGCATGGCACGCACGACCCGATGATCCGGCACGCGCAGGCCGATCGTGCGCCGTTTCGCGTGCTGCAGGCGCTTCGGCACCTCGCGCGTCGCCGTCAGGATGAAAGTGTACGGCCCCGGCGTCAGCGCCTTTATCAGGCGATAGGCCCAGTTATCAATGCGTGCATAAGTGCTGATCTCGGACAGATCGGAGCAAACCAGGGTGAAATTGTGGTTTTTGTCAGTGCGGCGAATTTGCCGAATCTTGTCCATCGCCCGCTTGTCACCGATATGGCAGCCCAGCGCGTAGCTGGAATCTGTCGGGTACGCGATCAGGCCGCCGCGACGGATCGACGCGACCACTTCCGCGATAATCCGCGGCTGCGGATCATCCGGATGAATTTCCACTATTCGTGCCATGGCGGGATTGTAGCGACACATCCTGCGTCGCGCTGAGCTAGTTTTGTCGTTTCTGCAGCCGCTGCGATTGCGCTATCATGCGCCCCCTTTGAGCCGATTCCCGAGCCACATGCAATTACTGATTGACTACATTCCGATCCTCTTCTTTATCGTCGCGTACTTCCTAAAAGACATTTACTTCGCGACCGCAGTTCTAATGGGAACGATGCCATTGATGCTGCTGATCCAGTGGCTGATCACGAAAAAAGTCAGCCGGATCTACCTGGCCTCGACCGCGCTGGTGCTGGTGCTGGGCAGTGCGACCCTGTTTTTTCATAACCCGACGTTCCTCTATTGGAAGCCGACGGTGCTGAACTGGACTATCGCGGTAGTCTTTCTTGGCAGCCAATGGATCGGCGCAAAGCCCATCGTGCAACGCATGATGGG
>JBATFU010000227.1:0-4263 GCA_049665065.1 Woeseia sp.
AGGTGACGCCACAGCCCATTATCTCGCTGGCCTTGCCGGCAGGTACGGCGTGCAGGCCAGCCGCATTGCACACGGCGTGCCGCTTGGCGGCGAACTCGAGTACGTTGACGGCGGTACGCTGTCGCACGCGTTCTTCGGCCGCCGCATCGTTGAATAAAAAACCGCAGGAGTAACCGATGACCGACAAGGACTGCCTGTTTTGCCGAATTGCAGCAGGCGAGCTGAAGGCCGACATCGTGCTGCAAAACGACTCCGTTGTTGCGTTTCGCGATATTACGCCCAAAGCTCCAACTCACGTACTCATCATACCGCGCAAGCACGTTGCAACGATCAACGATCTTGACGATGCCGATTCTGCGACCGTAGGCGCGATGTTTCTCGCTGCGCGCGACATTGCGGCAGCGGAAGGCATCAGTGAAGACGGCTATCGAGTTGCCATGAACTGCAACGAGGGTGCTGGGCAGAGTGTCTTTCACATTCACCTGCACTTGCTGGGTGGGCGCAGGCTGGACTGGCCGCCCGGCTAATAGCGCGCCTTGTCCTGCTGCTCGGTTAACAGCAGCATGCGCCGGTAACTTTCGTAGCGACGCTCGCTGACCGTTCCTGCTGTGACGCCGTCCTTGACGGCGCAGTGTGGCTCGTGACGATGCCGGCAGTTACTGAAACGGCAATCCATTCCTGTCCTGTGAATCTCGCGGAAGCCGAATTCCACATCCGCCGGTTCAGCAATCGATGGCGCGTAGTCACGCACGCCGGGTGAATCCACAACGTAGCCGCCCGCCGGCAGCGCCAGCATTACAGAATTAACGGTCGTGTGGCGTCCTTCGCCGCTGCCTTCCGAGATCGTCGCGGTGCGCTGCTCGCTACTCGTCAATACATTGATCAGGCTGGACTTGCCGACGCCGGACTGACCCACAATGATCGCTGTGTGGTCCGCCAGTAACGCTGTGAGCGCATCGAGGTTGTGTTGCTCTTTGGCAGAACACACTGGTGTTGCATATCCCATGTCCCGGAAAGTCGCAAGCTCGGCGCTCGCGCGATCATCTACCGTGCCGTCATCCGCCTTGTTGTAGACAACGGCCGCGTCGATCTTCATTAATTCCGCCGCACACAAATAGCGGTCGATAATGAACCAGTCAGGCCGCGGTGTGGCGGCGCACACCACCGCAAGAAAGTCGATGTTCGCGGCAAGCACTTCGATCTTGCCGCGCATATTCGGGCGTGTGAGTTCGTTGCGCCGCTTCAGGATTGCGGTAATGACCCAGTCTGACTCGTTCGCAAGCGGTTCGGCATGCACGCGATCGCCACAGACGGGCCTGAGCTTGCGTCCCTTGATGCGCGCGGTGACGGCGTTGCCGTCCGCGAAGCGCAGTTGCAGGCGCGTGCCGTAGGTTGCAGCAACCACGCCTTCACGGGACTCAGTCATGATACGAAGGCGGGCGCGGTGAAGGTAAGCGGAGCATGGCGCGCAGTATGCCGTGCAGCTTGCCGTCGTGCACGGATTGCCAGCGCGGTCGCGCGCTCTGGCCCCGGGGCTGCTGCTCATGCGACACTCTGGCCGCATTGGATTACAGAGCAGAGGATCGCATGGCGGCAACGAACCCGCAGAGGGCGCAGGACAACCTGATATGGATCGACCTCGAAATGACGGGTCTCGATACCGAGAACGACCAGATCATCGAGATCGCAACGATTGTGACGGACTGGAATCTCACGGAAATTGCGGAAGGTCCGGTATTGGCAATTCACCAGCCAAAATCCGTAATGGATGCGATGGATAGCTGGAATACGCGGCAACATGGTGAATCGGGCCTGACGGATCGCGTACGGAAGTCGCGGACGACGCTGGCTGAGGCCGAGCAAGCAACAATTGAATTCCTGAGTAAGTTTGTTGAAAGCGGTAAATCACCCATGTGCGGCAACAGCATTTGCCAGGATCGCCGCTTCATGGCGCGCCAGATGCCGACGCTCGAAGCGTTTTTCCATTACCGCAATCTCGACGTCAGCACGCTGAAAATTCTGGCGCAATTGTGGGCGCCGGCGGTGACCAGTGGCTTCACCAAAGAATCGACACACCGCGCCTTGTCGGATATTCGCGATTCCATCGCTGAACTGGCCTGGTATCGTGGCGCGTTTCTCGATCAGGCAAAGCTGACGCGTGCCAACGACTGAATTACCCGATGCGCCGGCCACGGCGCGCAACCGGCAGCCCATCCTGGATGTGCTGCTCGTCGAGTTCAGGACGTGCCGCGCAGTGCTCGAGATCGGCTCCGGCACCGGCCAGCACGCGGTGTATTTCGGCCGGCAGCTGCCCGGCGTTCGCTGGCAGACGAGCGATGTAGCGGAGAATCACCCGGGCATCAGCGCCTGGCTTGCCAGCGCCGGGCTCGACAATGTGCACGCACCTTTGCTCCTCGACGTGCTGCATGACGCCGATCCGGTCGGCCCGTTCGACGCCATGTTCTCGGCGAATACGGCGCATATCATGGGAATCGATGCGGTTGTTGCAATGTTCGGGCTGGCAGGGCGCTTGCTGCCGCCCGGCGCGCCATTCTGTCTCTATGGCCCGTTTCGTATCGATGGCGCTTTTACGAGTGCCAGCAACGCCGAGTTTGATGTCTCGCTCAAGAGTCGGGATCCGGCAATGGGCATCCGCGATCTTGAATACCTCGATGAGCTGGCGCTGGCTGCCGGTTTACGGCGCAGCGCATTGATCGCAATGCCAGCCAACAATTTCCTTGTCGTTTGGCGCAAAATAGCGACAGCTGCGGCGAGCGGCGCGGTAACGTAAACTCTGGCGCCGGGAAATCTGCCCGGTATTGAAATACACAAGGTCAACGCATGCTACCTGCTTTCCAACTGCTGACAATCAAAGAAACTCTGCCAAGAACGATGCTGCTGTGCGCGATGCTGGCCCTGTCCGTGTCCGTCCAGGCGGAATCTGCCTGGGTTAGCGACCAGTTTGAAATCACCTTGCGCACCGGACCCAGCACGACCAACGCGATTCAGCTGATGCTGGATTCGGGCGCAGAACTCGAGGTACTGGAGCGCGACGCGAGCAGCGGTTACTCGCGAGTCCGGACGGCGGGCGGAACCGAAGGCTGGGTCCTGACGCGTTACCTGATGCGCGAACCGGCAGCGCGCCAGCAGCTCCAGCAGCTTACCGCACAGCTGACCGACGCCAAGGAAAGTGGCAGCGGCCTCGGCTCGCAGCTGCAGGCGATTCGCGCCCAGTACAAGGAAGCCAACGATCGCATCGCCGGGCTTGAGCGTGACAAACAGGTCTTGCAAACCGAGCTCGACGAGATTCGGCGCACGGCGGCCGACGTGCTTGCCATTAATAATCAGAACCAGCGTCTGCGCGAACAATTGACCGACGCCGAGATTCGCGTTGACACGCTGGAAGAGGAAAACACGAATCTGAGCGGGCAGCGAAACCGTAACTGGTTCATCACGGGTGCCTGCGTGCTGTTTGCCGGGATGTTGCTTGGCATCTGGCTGCCGCGCATTCGCTGGCAACGGCGTTCCCGTTACGACAGTTTCTAATGCCGGCTTCGCGTACGAACAAGCCTGCGTAGTTGGCGTGCGCAGGCTTTTTTTATGCCGGCTGCAAGCCGGGCTCAGCCGACCGTTTCGCCCGCCAGGAACATCCAGGTTTCGATGACGCTGTCCGGGTTCAGTGACATGCTTTCGATGCCCTGTTCCAGTAGCCAGCGGGCAAGATCCGGGTGATCAGACGGGCCCTGGCCACAGATACCGACGTATTTGCCCTGCTTGCGGCAGGCCTTGATCGTCATTTCGAGCATGGCCAGCACCGCTTCGTCGCGCTCATCAAACAGGTCGGCGATTAGCGCCGAGTCCCGATCGAGCCCAAGCGTCAGCTGCGTCATGTCGTTCGAGCCAATCGACATGCCGTCGAAATGTTCGAGGTATTTGTCAGCCAGCAAGGCATTGGTGGGCAGTTCCGACATCATGATCACTTTGAGTCCGTTCTCACCGCGCTTCAAGCCGTTTTCGCCCAGCAAGCCGATGACCTGCTTAGCCTGATTCACAGTACGGACGAACGGAATCATGATTTGCACATTGGTCAGCCCCATTTCCTCGCGCACTTTCAGCAGTGCTTTGCACTCGAGGTCGAAACAGGGGCGAAACGATTCTGAAACGTAACGCGAGGCCCCACGAAAGCCGAGCATCGGGTTTTCTTCCTTGGGTTCGTAGCGCTCGCCGCCAATCAGGTTGGCATACTCGTTCGATTTGAAATCG
>JBATFU010000228.1:0-3073 GCA_049665065.1 Woeseia sp.
CAGCAACGACATTTAAGGACACGCACATGACACACTACAAATTTCTGATTACGGCCATCCTGGTGCTGAGCCTTACGGCCTGCGCCAAGCAAAACACCCTGCCGGACCCGGAGCCCGATCCCGACTACGTCGCCAACCAGGGCAATGACGCCGCATCGCGCGGCTGGGATAACGGCGGTCTTGGCGAAGGCGAAGAATTTGGCGATAACTCGCAGGACGGCGAGCTCGGGATGGTTATCTACTTTGGCTTTGACGAATCCGAATTGCGCCCGGAGTACGCCGACCTGCTCGCCAGTCACGCGAACCGCCTGGCGAACAATTCGCGCGTCAGCGTCCGCCTCGAGGGCCATGCGGATGAGCGCGGCTCACGGGAATACAACATCGGTCTCGGTGAGCGTCGTGCACAGGCAGTCCGGCGCATGCTGCTGATCCAGGGCGCGGCGGCCAGCCAGATTGCGACGGTAAGCTTCGGTGAGGAACGGCCGGCAGCCTTTGGCAGCGACGAAGAATCCTACGAGCTGAACCGGCGCGTCGAAATCAAGTACCTGAACTAGCCGGAGCAGACCGTGCAGATAAGTCGAATGCGCCATATCGTGTTGCTGGCCACCGTGCTGTTGAGCAGTGGCTGCATGCTGAATCCACCCGTCGAGGACCCGATGCAGGCGCAACTTGCCGACCTTGAGCGGCGCCTGGCCGCCATCGAAAGGATCCTGGCCAATGGCAGCCTCGTTGACCTGACCCTGCAGGTGGACGAACTCGAGCGTCAGTCAGCCGACTTGCTGGGGCGTATTGATGCGCTCGAGCATGAGGCAGCAGAGGGCTCATCGCGGCAGCGCGATCTGTACATCGATCTGGACGAGCGCATCCAGAAGCTTGAATCCGGGAGTGCCGCAAGTGTCGGCGTGGCCGGTGGTGCGCTCGGTCCCGGTGAGTTGCCAATGCCCGGCGGCTCCGACCGCGACAATTACCAGGCAGCGTTCGAGATGTTGAAGGAACAACGCTACGAGCAGGCAGGCATGGCCTTCCGGCAGTTTCTGGTCAGCTTTCCCGAAAGTCAGCTGGCTGACAATGCCCAGTACTGGCTGGCTGAATCCCATTACGTATCCGGCGAGTTCCAGAAAGCCCTGGGACAATTCAAGATTGTTGTCGATAAATTTCCGCGCTCGCGCAAGGTGCCCGATGCCTTGCTGAAAATGGGTTACTGCAACTACGAGCTGAAGCGCTGGAACGATGCACGCGCCAGTTTGCAGCGCGTACAAGCGGAATTTTCGGATACGACGGCCGCACGGCTCGCCGAGCAGCGGCTTGCGCGGATGACGGAAGAAGGCCACTAGTCAACTGCCGGGCGACGCTTGTCATTTGTGACCGGTCCGGTATCATCCCGCCCGGCGTTGCAATGACGCTGCTTGCCAGCCATTTTCCGGCACACTCGATGGGGCGTTAGCTCAGTGGTAGAGCATTCGGCTTTTAACCGACTGGTCGTAGGTTCAAATCCTACACGCCCCACCATTTCCTAAGAAAGCTTTGCACCGCAATCGTGCAGGCCGCACATGCGGCCACTCTTCGAACAAAAAGCGCGACGACGTCCGGTTGCGCCGTTATCATTAGCGGCTTTGCGTCGTTGCGGGTGGTCAGCGCTTGTCACAATCCTGGAAAATGCACAAATTCGGCGGCAGCAGCCTGTTTGACGCCGACTGCTTCAAGCGTGTTGCTGACATCATTCGCAGCGAAAGCGGTCCTCGCACCGGCGTCGTGGTCTCCGCGATGGGCGGCGTTACAGATCGACTGCTGCGCCTCGCTGTGCTCGCCGAACGTGACGACAAGGGCTTTGTCGCGGAACTCGACGCGTTGGGCGAGCGCTTCGCGACGGCCGCTACCGCACTGCTTTCCGCCAGCGGCAAAGCCGCCGTGCTCGACGCGTGGAGCCAGGACGCGCAAGACCTCACTAACGTCCTGACTGCAATCGCCGCGGCGAAGTCTGCGCCGCAACGGAGTCGCGAACTGGTCAGCGGTTACGGCGAGCTGTGGTCGGCGCGCCTTCTGGCAAGCTATCTTGGCGAGCTGCTTGGCAGAGAGCGGGGCGGGCGCTGGCTGGATGCACGCGAAGTCCTGCGCGTACGCCATGGCGAACTGGGTCCGGCCGTCAACTGGGAACAGTCGCAGCGCCGTTTCGATGAGAAACTGGCGGACTTCAAGCAAGGCGTCGTTGTCATCACGGGCTTTATCGCTGCGGACGAAGAGGGCAATCACACCACGCTCGGTCGCAACGGCAGTGACTATTCCGCGGCAATTTTTGCATCCCTCGCAAACGCCGAAGAGCTGACCATCTGGACCGACGTCGACGGCGTATTGAGTGGCGACCCGCGTCGCGTTCCGGAAGCACGCATCATCAATTCACTGAGTTACAACGAAGCGCTCGAACTCGCGTACTTCGGCGCCAAGGTCATTCACCCGAAAACCCTCGGACCGGTACTTGCGAAGAATATTCCGGTACTGATTCGCAATACGTTCAGACCGGATCTGCCCGGCTCGCGGATCAGCAATGCAGTAGACGGCAAACATTCGGTCAAAGGCATTACCGCTGTCGAAGGCATGGCACTCGTTAACCTCGAGGGCACCGGCATGATCGGCGTGCCCGGCACCGCGGATCGCCTGTTTGCAGCGCTTAAAGATGCCGGTGTATCGGTCACGTTGATTTCGCAGGCAAGCTCGGAACATTCGATCTGTATCGCCGTGCGTTCAGATGTCGCGCAACGCGCTGCCGCCGTCATCCGCGAGGCATTCGCTGAAGAACTCGCGGACGGCCAGATACAAAACGTCGATGTCACGGACAATCAAAGCATCATCGCTATCGTCGGCGACAAGATGGCGGGCGCCCCCGGACTTGCGGCGCGCTTTTTTGCCAGCCTGGCGCGTGCCGGCATCAACGTGCGGGCCATTGCGCAGGGTTCTTCGGAGCGCAATATTTCCGCGGTTATCGATGCGGACGAGGCGCCCCGCGCCTTGCGCGCCGTGCACTCCGTCTTTTATCTGTCGGCGAAGACGCTGTCGATCGGTTTAATCGGCCCCGGTC
>JBATFU010000229.1:0-1897 GCA_049665065.1 Woeseia sp.
GTTTTATAGGAAAAAAATAAAGTCAGCTGAATTTCGCGAGATGGTACACAAGTTGCAACGGGAATCCCGTATTAATGCGGATTACCAACAATGTCTGTGGCACTGAAAGTTGTATTACCCAACACCATGCGAAGGGAAAATTCGACATCACCTCCTGCGCGGCCAGTCTCAATGCGCGGCATGCGGACGTTTTGTGCTGCGGCCCGCCACCAAAGTTTCAAACTTGCGGCTGACGAGCTGTTCATCACTGCTTCTGCGGTCAGTCATCAAATCAAGAAGCTTGAAGATGAACTGCGGGTTGAGCTGTTCGAACGGACCGGTCGGGCGATCAGGCTGACTGCCGCAGGTGAACTGTTGTTCGGCGAAGCAGATGCAGCTGTGAATCGCCTTGACCAGGTGGTAGGTCGGCTGCGAGGCGAATACCTGCGGTCGTCCCTGCGCGTTTCTGTACAGCCTTTTTTCGCGAGCGAGTTCTTCGTGCCACGTCTCAGCGAATTTACGAGCGCGAATCCATCGATCGATATTCACATTGACACCAGCAACGAAGGCTCAGAGCGGCATCCCAGTACTGCCGATATATCCATTCGGCTGTTTCGCCAGGCTCCAGCTGGCTTGTCGGCGGATGCCCTGTTCCCGCTGCGGCTCGTGCCCGCCTGTTCGCCGGAGTTTCGCAAAAACCTCGACATTGTCGGCTGGCGCGTTAACGACGCAGTACCCATGGTTGTCCACAGCAGTCGGCCGAACGCATGGAAAGCCTGGTCCGAACATTCCGGCATCGGCGTCCCGCAAACATCGAACAGCATTCGTCTTGATTCGATGCTCGCAGTGGCGAAGGCAGCTGAACAGGGCCTGGGCGTGGCGCTCGTGCCCGTACCTCTTGCGAATGCATGGTTCACGTCTGGTCGCCTGGTGCGGCTGTTCGATTACGAATTGGTCACGCGCGAATCCTATTACATCGTCAGCACGACGGAAGATCGAGAGCGCCATGACGTGCAGGCATTGCGACACTGGGTATTACAGTCGTTCGCACGTCGTGAATGAATTTTGTTCACGTCAAACCGAACGCTTTTTCGTTTGTGGGAATCAACCAACCAACTTAACTTGGTCGCGTCTTAACCAGAGTTCAAATACGCATATCGCGTGTCAACTCGCACACAGGAGAGACAAGACCATGAACGCAAGAAACAATGATGGTGTAACACGTCGACTCGCGCTGAGCGCTTTCACGTTGGTGCTTTCCCTGTTGTTGTCGCCCGTCACACAGGCGTCCGCAAACCCGGAGGCATTCCACATGGTAGCCATCGAAAACCTCGCGCAGGGCAAGCTGGTGACCCGTGGTGAATATCGCGAGGCGATAAGCCGGCTTGAACCGAGCCTGGCGCGCCGATCTGCCTTCGAGAAAGCCAACAACCTCTGTGTCGCGTACACCAAGTCGCAAATTCTCGACAAGGCCGCAGATTTCTGCAACGCAGCCGTCAATGTTGTAGGCGCGGACAATAGTTCAGCCAGGAAAACTTACGCACGCGACAGCGAGCGGCGCAGTCGCGATCAGGCAATCGCCCTGTCAAATCGGGGCGTACTGAAGGCAGTAACCGGCAACCGCAAAGGTGCGCTCGAGGATTTTGAACTGGCACTGC
The DNA here is from genome assembly GCA_049665065.1 of Woeseia sp. Lineage (GTDB taxonomy): Bacteria > Pseudomonadota > Gammaproteobacteria > Steroidobacterales > Woeseiaceae > Woeseia. The sequence continues at coordinate 1,638 of JBATFU010000229.1, forward strand.
AGTTGTACGACGAGTTGGACGAGTTCCACATAAACCTCGCTTACGTTGCCGTATTTGAAGCTGCCGATAACGCAACCGCGCAAGTCGCTCGTTAGAAATAGTGAGCCCTGCCAAGGGCATTTCCTGACGAGTACCCCTGCCGGCCCACGCCCCCTCGTGGGCCGGCTTTTTCTTGGAGCTTGCTCTCGCGGGGCGTATCCGGCGGGCCTGCCGTCGCAAAGAGGCCAGCGTTTGAGTTAATGGATACGCTTTGTTACATC